>JACQAE010000298.1 GCA_016195095.1 Pseudomonadota bacterium | reverse complement strand
GGGCGCACGCCGATTCGCGAGGCTCTGCAAAGGCTTGCGCTCGAAGGCCTGGTCACCATCCTGCCTCGCAAGGGCATTCTCGTGTCCGACATCAACCCGCGCAACCAACTGCTCGTGCTCGAGGCGCGCCGTGAAATCGAACGGCTCATGAGCCGCGCCGGCGCCGAACGCGCGACCGAGGTTCAGCGCCAGCAATTGATGGAAATCGCGCGCGGCATGGAGCACGCGGCCAGGACCAACGACGATATTGCCTTCATGCGGCTCGACCTTGAGCTCAACCGCGTGATCATCGAGGCCTCGCACAATGATTACGTGGCGCGATTGATGAAGCTGCTGCAGGGGCTATCGCGTCGCTTCTGGTACATGCATTACCGCGAGGCCGCGGATCTGCCGCTCTGCGCGCGGCTGCACGCGAATCAAGCGCGCGCGATCGCGAAGGGCGATCGCGCGGCTGCCGCTCGCGCCAGCGACAAGCTGATCGATTATGTCGAGAACTTCACGCGCGCCACCGTTGCGGTCTGAGCCATGAAAACCTACGCGGGGAAACGCACGATCGACGGCCTTGTCGTCACCGTCGACGACCAGCGGCTCGACGAGCGCTACGCGGTCAAGCGGTTCACGAAATACGGATTTGAATGGACTTACGAGGGCGAGAGCCCCCGGCAACTTGCACTTGCGATTCTGTTCGACCACCTCGACGACGGCGATCGCGCCATCGCCTTGTCGGAACCGTTCATGAAGTCCGTTGTCGCCAATTTCGGCAATGACTGGGTCCTCACCGGCGCGGACGTCGATGCATTCTTGCGCAGCTGCGGCGCGCGCTGACGCCGGTTGCTTGAATTTCGCGACGTCCAGGCGCGGCAACAAAGGGCGGGGCACGTACTTGTTGCTGACATGCGTCTGATATATCATGCCTCAAAATATGGACTGTACGCACCCCAACGCGGGTCGAATGGGAGGGACCTCATGGCTATTTCTCGCCGCACTCTGCTCACGTCCGCCGCGGCCGTCGGCGCCTTGTCGGCTTCGGGTCGGGTATTCGCTCCGGCCATCGCGCAGAACACGCCGCTGCGGATCGGCATTCTCGCGCCGCGATCCGGCATCGCCGCCGCTCCGGGCGAAAACGGCATCCGCGCCACGCAATGGGCGGCCGAGCGCTTCAATGCTCAGGGCGGCATCGCCGGACGCAAGATCGAATTGGTCATTGCCGAGGAGTCGTCCCCGAAGGACACGATCGAGCGTTTCAGCAAGCTGGTGCAGCAGGAGAGGGTCGATTGCGTGCTGGGCATCATTTCCACCGGCGTCGGCCTTGCGCTCGGCCCGGTGGTGGAGGAGGCGCGCGCGCTCACGATCTACTGGGACGGCACGACGCAGGACGGCGTGGAAGAGAAGATCCCCAATCCGCGCTACCTGTTCCGCAGCACCGACAACGAGTGCGAGGCGATCATGTCGTCGCTGCTCAGCATCAAGCACTGGAAGGGAAAATTTGCCACCGTCGCCGGCATAAACCCCGACTATTCCTACGGCCGCAACAACATGGCGGCGTTCATCGCGCTGCTCAAGCGCTTCAATATCGAGCACAAGGTGGTCACCGAGCAATGGCCCAAGGTCGGCACCATGGATCTCACCAGCCATGTGGCCGCGCTCAAGGCGGCGAAACCCGACCTTATTTTCTCCTCGCTGCTATTCGCCGACCTGCCGGTATTCATGAAGCAGGCGCACGCGGCCGGGCTGACCCAAGACACCAAGCTGGTGTTTCCGGCGGCCGGCTTCCAGCACACGTTGATGAAGAAGGAATTCACGCCCGAGGGCATGCTGTTCGGCCATAACACGCTTTACTTCGCCAATCCGAACGCGTCGCCTTTGGCCAAGGAGTTCGTCGCCTGGTACGAGAAGACCTACAAGGACTACCCCGAGTGGGAGGCCGATCGCGCCTATTTCGCATTCGCGTCCTACAAGGCGGCGGCCGAAAAGGCGGCCAAGGCCAAGAACGGAAGCTGGCCGTCGCAGAGCGACATCATCGACGCGATGGTCGGCATTTCGGTCGAAAGTCTTGGTGGCAAGGGATCCTGGCGCAAGGATCACATCGCCGAACAGACCTTTGTGCAGGGTTTCACCACGCACAAGAACAACTACGACTTCGTGACCCTTGGCAGCTTCGAGACCATGTATTCGACCGACCTGCAGAAGCCGCCGGGCGCCAATTTCTGGGAGTGGATCAAGACCGCGCAGTTCAAGATCTGATTTTGCAAATCGGATCGAATGTCGGCATTTGCAAATGTTCTCGCCGGCGGCGTGTTTCATGCCGCCGTCCTGTTTTTGGTTGCGGCCGGGCTTCAGCTCGTATTCGGCGTGCAAAAGATCGTCAATCTCGCCTGCGGATCGTTTTACGCGCTCGGTGCCTATTTCGGAATCACGTTCATCGGCTACGCGACCGCGCTTGGCGTTTCCGCTTGGCTTATCTTGCCCGGCCTCATCGTGTCCGGCCTGCTGCTCGGTTTCATCGGGCCGCCGATCGAGCGAATGTTGCGCAGCGTCTATGGTCGCGACGAGAGCTTCCAGCTCCTGCTGACCTTCGCGCTGGTGTTGATGTTCCAGGACGCGTTCCGTTTCATCTGGGGCTCCAATCCGCGCACGCTCGACAGCAGCTACCTCATCTATGGAACAGTCAGCGCCGGCGACTTCAGCGTCCCCGTCTACAATCTCCTGGTGATCGCGGCGGCGATCCTCACGGCGGCCGGCCTCGGCGCCTTTCTGCGGCGCACGAATTACGGCCGCATCCTGCGCGCCACCGCGGAGAATCGCGCCATGGCCGAGGCGCTCGGCGTCGACGTGCGGAAAATCTATTCGGTCGTTTTTACCGTCGGAACCGTGCTCGGAACCATGGCCGGCGCGCTCGTCGTTCCCACCGCGGCGGCCTCGCTTGACATGGCGATCGAATTCGTCGTCGAGGCCTTCGCCGTCGTCGTCATCGGCGGATTGGGCTCGATGCGCGGCGCGTTGGTGGGCGCGCTGATCGTGGGCCTGATCCGCGGCTATTCGATCGTCATTTTTCCCGAACTTGAAGTGCTGGCGATCTACGTGATCGTGATCGCGGTTCTTATTTTTCGTCCGTCCGGGCTGTTCGGAAGGGCCCAGGCATGATGGTCCGCCGCGCAACGATCTTCACCGCCGGCGCGGCGGGTGCGATGGCGCTGCTGCCGCTGGTGGCGCCGCCGTATTACGCCGGACTGATGATTCCATTTTTCGGTTATGCCATCGCGTTGCTCGGCTTCAACCTGCTGTTCGGCTACGCCGGCCAATTATCGTTCGGGCATGCGATGTTTCTCGGCTTCGGCGCATATGGCGCCGCGATCATGTCCGGCGTGCTGGCGGTCAAATCCTTCGAATTCGTGCTGCTGACGGTCATGGTGGCGTCGGCGGTGATCGCGCTCCCGATCGGGATTCTCTGCGTGCGCTATGTCGGGATCTTTTTCGGCATGTTGACGCTGGCCTTCGGCATGTTGTTCCACTCGTTTTTGTTCAAGTTCTACCACGTCACCGGCGGCGACAGCGGCATGCCAGTGCCGCGCATGAACATTCTCGGGCTGGAGTTCGCGCAGTACAACAAGATCGAGTTCCTCGCGGGGCCGTTCTACTACTATTGCCTGGGCCTATTGATGATCGCCGGCCTTGTCATGTGGCGGATCGTGAACTCGCCGTTCGGGCTGCATCTCAGAGCCATCCGCGACAATGCGCGCAAGGCGGAATATCTCGGCGTGCATGCGCATCGATTTCGGCTTGCCGCCTTCGTGATTTCCGCGGTGTTCGGCGCCGCCGGTGGCGCCATTCTCGGCTTTCGCATCGGCCTCGCCGACCCGGAATTGGTTTACTGGACGCAATCCGGCCAGCTCGTGTTCATGGCGGTTTTGGGCGGCTTTTCGCATTTCCTTGGGCCGATTATCGGCGCCCTCACCTTCACGCTGCTGCAGGACCAGTTGCAGTCGCTGACCGAATATTGGCGCTTTGTTCTTGGCGCGATCCTGGCGCTGGTCGTCATCGGTTTTCCCGAGGGCATCGCCGGGCTGGCGCATGACTTGCGGCGTCGCGACGCGCGGACGGCGGCATGACCGCGCTCCTGGAGACGAGAGGCGTGAGCAAGGCGTTCGGAGCCTTTCAGGCACTCGACCACGTCAGCATGAAAATCGACGAGGGCGAGTTGATTTCCGTGGTCGGACCGAACGGCGCCGGAAAGACAACCCTCGTCAACCTGCTCACGGGGCTGATGGTTCCGACCTCGGGCCAGGTCATGTTCCTGGGCAAGGACATCGCCGGAATCGGCCCGGTCGAGCTTGCCGATCAGGGCCTCGCGCGCACATTCCAGCTCATCCAGATATTCCCGAAGCTGACGGTGGCGGAGACGATCGCCGCCGCTGTCGTCTCGCGGCAGAAAAAGCGTTGGCGCCTGTTGTCGCGACTGTCGGCCGACGCCGAGATCACCGCGCGCGTCGGCGAGGTGGCCGACATTTTCGGCCTGCGCCACCGCCTTGCCAGCGTGGCGGCCGCGTTGTCGCAAGGCGAAAAGAAACTGCTCGACGTCGCCTCCGCCTTCGCGCTCGACCCGCAGGTCATCCTGCTCGACGAGCCGACCTCCGGCGTCTCCACCGCCGACAAGCACCCGATCATGAAGACCCTGATCGCGGCGGCGAAAATCGCCGGCGTCAAGGCGATCGTGCTGGTCGAACACGACATGGACCTTGTGGCCGCCTATTCCCACCGCATCATCGCGCTGGCGGAAGGCCGGGTTCTGGCCGATCTGCCGCCCGACCGTTTCTTCGCCGATCCGACTCTCATCGAAACCGTTATCGGCAAGCGAAGGAACCGCTGATGCTGGCCGTGCGCGACCTCATCGTCGATATCGAAGGCAGCCGCGTGTTGCGCGGGGTTTCCTTCGGCGTCGGGGTGGGCGAGCTCGTCTGCCTGGTGGGGCGCAACGGCGCCGGCAAGAGCACGACATTGCGCGCCATCATGGGCTTGCGCAAGCCGGCGTCCGGCGCGGTGGCTTTCGCCGGCAAGCATCTCGTGGGCCTGCGCCCCTATCAGATCGCGCGGCTTGGCATTGGCTTCGCGCCGGAGGAAAGCGAAGTCTTCGGCGAACTGACGGTGGCCGAGAACATCGCCTTGCCGACCTGGACCTGTCCAAGCGGCCAGCCCGCCGAGGAACGCATTGCCGCGGCCTATCGCGTGTTTCCACAATTGCAGCGTTACCGGGATCGCGGCGGCCAGGCCCTATCGGGCGGCGAGCGCAAGATGGTGTCGATCGCGCGGGCGCTGGCGCTGGGGCCGAAACTTCTGCTGCTGGACGAGCCGACGGAAGGCCTGTCTCCCGCGATTGTTCCCTCCATCATCGCTGGCCTCGCCAACATCCGTGCCTTTGGCCACGCGATATTCATGGTCGAGTCGAATATCCACCACGTGCCGGACTTCGCCGATCGGCTCTACGTCATCGAACGCGGCGAAATCATCTTTGCCGGACCGCCGGACGAGGCCCGCCGCGATCCGGCCGTGGCGCGGGTGATCGAGGGAGCCGGCCAGGGGCGGCCGAACCACCCGATTGAACCGCGGCCCGGCATGTGATAGATGTGTGATATATCAGAGGATGGCGTGGCGCGCGCTTGACCCAAGACCCCGGCAATACCGGTGCCGGATGCGATGGGCCGCGCCGGCCCGACCTGCCACGAGGAGAGCGGCCATGATCAGTCAGCGGCAAATCGATTTTCGCCGGGAATACCGCCTCCGCATCATCGGATGGTATGATGGCTATTTCCATATCGCCGTCATCTACGCGATGGGAGCGGCGACATTTTACGTCTACATCCAACACATCCAAAATGTGACGCCGATGGAATGGCTGACGGTGCCGCTCACCTTTGTTTTCACCAACCTGTTCGAATGGGCCGTGCACAAGTTCGTCATGCACCGACCAATCAATGTGAGGGGGCTGCGCGCGGTCTATGAGCGGCACACGCTTAACCACCACCAGTTCTTTACCGACGATGAAATGCGCTTCCGCGACCACAAGGACTGGCGCGTCACCGTATTCCCGCCCTACGCGCTGGTGGTCTTCATCCTGATGTCGCTGCCGGTGGCCGCCATTCTCGGCACGGCGTTTTCGTCGAATGTCGGCTGGTTGTTCATGAGCGTTACCACGGGCATGTATCTCATCTATGAATTCATGCACTTTTGTTGCCATGTCGACGAAAACTGGTTCGTGCGCAATTGTCCGTTCGTGAACACGCTGCGTCGCCATCACACCGCTCACCACAACGCCCGGCTGATGATGGAAACCAATATGAATTTGACATTTCCCATCGCCGACTGGCTGTTCGGCACCTCCGACCTGGATCGTGGCCTGGTTGGACATCTGCTCAACGGCTACGATACGCGCTACCTGAGAAAAAACCTGCGCGACCAACCGCGGCGTCCGGACGAGGCGGCGGCGGCGCCCATGGACCGGCATTAAAGCGTTTTCGCGCGAAGCGGGTAGCGGTTCGCGTAAAGAAAACGCGTCAAAAAAAGCCAAAGCGTTTTCGCGCGAAAGGGGAACGGGTTCGCCGCGGAATACGCGACAACACGGTTCCCGCTTTTCGCGATCATGCCGCGGGAGACGTCAGCCGCCGCGAATTCCCGCCATCGGAAGCTATCGCACCGAATTGCCGTTCATCGTGACATGCCGGTAGCCATGCTCCGCATTGGCAAGCAGGTCACCGGTGACGGGCTTCGCGTGGTCCATGCCGACGACGGCGCCGCGCTTGATGTCGGAAAAGAGATTATTGGCAATGAGGACGCGGCCGGCGTCGCGGTCGACGGATACGGCAACGCCGGTAGCCGCGCCGCGAACAACATTGCCGGTCAACGCCACGTTGCGCAGGAAGCGACCCCAGCCAAGCACGAGGCCGGCATTGGTGACGTTGTCGACCACGTTGCCGCTCACGGCGCTGTCGGCTTCGACATAGATGCCGTGCCCGCTTTCGGCTTCCGGGATATCCTCGCGCCGGCGCGACATGTTGCGCACGATATTGCCCTGGACGACGGCCATGCGCCCACCATCGTTGAAGTTGGCCACCGAGATACCGATCGACGCGCCGTCCACGATATTCTGAGTGATCACCGCGCCTTCGAAACCGAATTCCGAATAAAGGGCGACTTCCCCGACATCGTTCACGCTATTGCCGACGATCTGTATCGCGGAAGCCGTGTTGCCGCGAATAGCGGAATAGGTGCAGTCGCGTATCCGGTTGCCGCGAACGATGACGTTGCCGGCGCGATGCGCGTTGATAGCATTGCCATACTGACCGGTCCCGCCGGCACGGTTGGCGATGCGCTCGATACGGTTGTCGGTAACGATGGTGCCGTCGGAACCGTTGGCATGGCGCAGAATTTGGACGCCATTGTTGCCGGCGTCGGTGATCGTGTTGCCGGCGACCGTCAGCCCGCGAGCATCGAGGGAAAGCAGCGCGACATCGGCGGCGCCGGCAATGGCGCAGCCGGATATCGCGCCTTCCATGGCAACCAGCATGACCCCATGACCGCCGGAAGCGACGATATCGCAGTCAACGAGGCGCATCGCGTGGCCGCTTTCGAGCTGGAGGAGCCCGCGCGCGCCGGCAAGCGGCCGCCCGCCACCATCAAGCATCAGACCGGAGAGGCCGACATGATCGGCGCCGATCGACGAAAACAACGACGCGCCGGTGCTCAGGACTAGCCGGGTCGCACCGCGCACGCCGGCGATCTGAGCGCCATTGGGCAGGACAAGGCCGCCGGCGCGATAGACGCCCGGCGCCAGCGCGAGCGGCGCACCGGCTTGCGCGGCCTTATCGATCGCCGCTTGCAACACACCTGACTGGTCGTCGGAATTTCCCGGCCGCACGCCGAATTGCGCGGCGTCAAGTCCGAGGGCGGAAATCGGCCGGCCCGTCGCGGCGCGCGCCGGCGCGCAAAATTGCAGCGCCGCGATCGCGGAGGCCGCGGTCAATGACCCGCATAATCGCCGTCGATTTATCGTCATCCCGGCCGCGTCACTTCCGCATGGTGATTGGCAATAGCGGATGCACAATTTACACCGGCGACCCGGCCTTGACCTCGGCATGGCGGATCATTCTGCCGTGCTGGTTAATGTGGCGCATCGCCGACGGCGCGACCGATAATTCCGGCCACGGCGACGCCGCCGGTTGCGGCCGCGCGGCACGATGGCATCGCACGCGATGGGTCAACGCCGTGGCGCATGGTCGGGGCCGCGCCTGTCGCAGGGCCCGCGAGGCGGGCTACAATCGCGACCGGGCCGAAACCGCAAACCTTGGGCGGCGCGATGATCGACAGGAACTTGGCGTTGGCGCTTGTTCAGGCCGCCATGGCGGCGCCCGAGCTTCCGGCGCTCGGCCATGGCGCGCGCATGGTCGCGACCTACGCGCAGCTGGCAAGACGCGCCGGCTCGCTCGCCGCGGCGTTGCGCCAGCGCCTGCGCCTTGTGCCCGGCGACCGCGTTGCGATTGCGGCGCGCAATACGCCTGAATTTATCGAGATCCTCTACGGCATCTGGCATGCCGGCCTCGCCGCCGTCCCGGTCAATGCCAAGCTGCACGCGGCCGAGCTTGGCTATATTCTTGACCATTGCGGCGCGCGCGCTGCTTTTGTCGGCCGCGACATCGCCGCCGCGCTCGGCGCGCACGCGCCGGCCGGGCTCGAGCGCGCCATCGTCATCGGCGGCGACGAATACGCGGCGTTGATGACCGCCGATCCCGCGCCGATCATCGCGCGCGCGCGCGACGATCTGGCCTGGCTGTTCTACACGTCGGGAACGACGGGCCGCCCCAAGGGGGCGCAGCTCACGCATGGCGTCCTCGACGTCATGAGCCGCGCCTATCTGGCCGAGGTCGATCCGGTCGCGCCGGGCGATGGCCTACTGCACGGCGCGCCGATGAGCCACGGGTCGGGCCTCTACATCATGGCGCATGTGGCCAATCGCGGCGTCAATATCGTGCCGGAATCGGGAGGATTCGACGCGCCGGAGATTTTCGCGCTGTTGCGTGGCTGGCCGCGCAGCTCGCTATTCGCCGCCCCGACCATGGTCAATCGCCTGATTGAATGCGCCGCCGATTTCCCGCTCGATCATTTGCGCACCATCGTCTGGGGCGGAGCGCCAATGTATGTCGAGGACGCGCGGCGCGCGCTCGATCGATTTGGCGCACGGCTCGCGCAGATCTACGGCCAGGGCGAGAGCCCGATGACGATCACGCGCCTCACCCGCGCGGAGATCGCGGATCGCGAGCATCCGCGCTGGATCGATCGGCTGGCGTCCGCGGGACGCGCGTTCGGCGCCGTCGATGTCATGGTGGCCGACGCCGACGACCGGGCGCTGCCGGCTGACGCGGCGGGGGAAATCCTGTGTCGCGGCGGGGCCGTGATGCCCGGCTATTGGCGCGACCCGCAAGCGAGCGCGGCAACGCTGCGCGGCGGCTGGCTGCATACCGGCGACATCGGCGCGCTCGACGCCGAAGGATATCTCACGCTCAAGGACCGCTCGAAGGACGTGATCATCTCGGGCGGGTCGAACATATATCCGCGCGAGGTGGAGGAAGTCCTGCTCCGGCATCAGGCGGTGCGCGAGGTTTCCGTGATCGGGCGACCGGACCGGCAATGGGGCGAGGTGGTCGTCGCCTATGTGGTCGGAGAAGCGCCGGCGAGCGAGCTTGACGCGCTGTGTCTTGACGCCATCGCGCGATTCAAACGGCCGAAGGAATACCTGTTCGTCGATGCCCTGCCCAAGAACAATTATGGCAAGGTGCTCAAGACGCAGTTGCGCGCGCGCGACGCCAGCCGCGCGCAGACGCCACAATCGATGCCGCCCGCGCGCGGGCCGACTTGACGACGCGGCGCGCCGGCGCCGATAATTTTGCGGCCGCGCTGCCGGCATGGCCGGGTGGCAGGGCCGCGGACTGCCACGGTTTCACGCGCAGGCGATTGATCATGACGACTTCCGCCGGACCGGTCCGACTCAAGCCCTGCCCCATTTGCGGCAAGATGGCGGGCGAACGCTTGCGGCCATTCTGTTCGGCGCGCTGTGCCGACGTCGATCTCAATCGCTGGCTGTCGGGCGGTTATGCGCTCCCGGCATCCGAGCATGACGACGACGCGGATATCGACCGCGCGTCCAGCCAAGACGCGGGTGAAAACGCCGCCCCCGGCGAGCGCGGATTGCCGCGGCGAGGGACATGACCGGCGGCGATGCACAGGCCGCCGACGGCGCCGACTGGCCGGATCGCCTGTTCGACGTGATCAGGCGCGGCGGCATCCGCCAGGTCGGTTATGTCCCCGACGCCGGCCACGCCCGTCTCATCGAGCGCTGCCGGGCCGACGCGCAGATCCACGATGTCGTGCTCACCACCGAGGAGGAAGGCGTGGCGCTCGCCGCCGGCGCCTGGCTCGGCGGCCAACGCGCGGCGCTGCTGACGCAGTCGAGCGGCGTCGGCAATTGCGTCAACATGCTCTCGCTGATGCGCGCCTGCCGCTTTCCGCTGGTCATGTTCGTGACCATGCGCGGCGAATGGGCCGAGTTCAATCCGTGGCAAGTGCCGATGGGGTCGATCGTCGCCCCGGTGCTCGGCCTTTGCGACGCGCGCGTCTACCGCGCCGAATCCGCCGACGACCTGATCGAGACCGCGCAGGCGGCGATCGACCTTTGCTTCGCGGGCGACCTCGTGGTGGCGGTGCTGGTGTCGCAGCGGCTGATCGGACGCAAGCAATGGACGCGATGACGCTCGATCGGCGCGCCGCCATGGCGACGCTTTTGGCCGGGCGGGGCGACGACCTGTTCGTCGTACCGGGGCTCGGCTCGACGACCTGGGACGCGGCGGCGCTCGGCGAGAACGACCGGGATTTTCATCTCTGGGGCGCGATGGGCGGCGCGGCGATGATTGGGCTTGGCCTCGCGCTCGCGCGCCCGCGCCTCAAGGTCGCCGTCATCACCGGCGACGGCGAGATGCTGATGGGCCTCGGCAGCCTGGCGACGATCGCGGTCCAGCGTCCACCCAATCTCGCGATCATCGTGTTCGACAATGGCGTCTATGGCGAAACCGGCATGCAGGCGAGCCACACCGCGAGCGGCGTTGACCTCGCCCGGATCGCGCGCGCGTGCGGATTGGACGACGTTTTCGACGTGACGACGCCGGCGCAATTGAACGGCCTCGCCGCCACGCTGCGCGGGTTTCGGCGCACGACCTTCGCGCGCGTCGCCATCGCGCCGCAGGAGCCGCCCCGCGTTCTGCCGACGCGCGATGGCGTTGCCTTGAAGCTGCGCTTCCGCGCGGCGGTCGAGCGCGCCGACCCGCAATGACGTGGCGCGGCGCCGGCCGGGGCGGCTGGGCGCCGGCGTCTGGACAGGCGTGCGCGGCGGCTTTATAAACCGGCGCTCTTGCCGCGCTCGCGCCTCCGGCGCCGGCCGGAGCCCAGGTAGCTCAGTTGGTAGAGCACGTGACTGAAAATCACGGTGTCGGTGGTTCGATTCCGCCCCTGGGCACCAATCCTTTCCTCATGGCGCCACATCACGCCGTATCATCCGAACTTTCGGCAGCGATCCGATGCCCGGCGCCACCTCGCCGCGCTTAGTGAGCCGTAGCCCTGCGGCAGCGCGCAATCCGAATGGCGCGCGCGCATCGAGAAAAGCCGCGCGCGCCGGAAGGAATTTGCCAAGGCACCGGCCGATGCCAGCGTGCCGCCGCGCCGACAGAGAGACATCGCATGGACGCGTTCGCGCGCATGGCGGCGGCCGTGCACAACCGCGTCCGCGCATGGCCGCGCCCCTGGCCCAGCGCGGCGCGCGCCCGGCACGACGGCGACGCCGTGGCGCCTGGCGTGATCGACGCGCATGAGCGGGATTGACGCCGCGACCGAGGCCGCGACCGGGGCCGCGACCCGGACGGCGCCGCCGGCCGCGAGCCAGACCGCGACCGTCGCGGGCGGCGGCAGCGGGATCAGGGTTCCACCCCAAGCGCCGATCGGACCACCCGTTGTTGACGAGGTTTTTAAATCGGAATTGAGGGCCGTACAGGCAGTCGTTATCGATGCCGACGGGCACCAGGGCAAAGGGCTATTTCGTGCGGCCTTACTGACAAGGTTTCCAGAAAGACTTATCCAGTTGACTGATAAGGAATCGGCAGAAGCCTATCCAGTTTGAACTGATAGGGAATGAGGCAAAGGCCTATCGGTTAGTTAGTCGCCTATATCTGTTGCCAATTCCCGCCGGACAGCATTTCTATTTGTGCGTTGTCAACGACACAGTGGCCATTCGCCCCGCGTCACGGGCATACGCAAATCGGGGGATTAACTAAATTTACATAGTCGTAAAAAATAATTGACAAGAGCGTAGGTGGGCCTATGCTTCTCATCAAGGTCGCGGCTCCAGCCGCGCCAATGGGAAGTTGTGAATGAATCTTTCCTTGCAGGGTCATACGTATCCGCCCTATCGCCTGCGGCCAAGCCGCGCGCTGGCGCGCAAGTTCATGGCGGCGCTTGGCGACGATCGCGAGCCGCAAACCGTCCCGCCGACCTACCTGGTCTTCCTGCGCGGCGAGACGCTTGGGGTGAATCTGTTCGAGGATCTCGACATCCCGCGTGAAAAAGCGCTGCACGGCGGACAGCGGTACGATTGGTTTTCTCCTGTCTCGTTCGACGATGAACTCGACGTCACTGTTCATATCGACAAGATCACCGAAAAGCAGGGCAAGCGCGGGACGGTGTGGTTCGCCGATGTGACCTTTGAATATCGGCATGCCGGCAGCGGAGCGCTCGCCGTGCGTGAGGTCACGCGCCTTGTGAAGCAGTCTTGACATGAAATCCTTTGCAAAGGGCGATGTTCTGTTTGAGAGAAAGCTCGCTTCGCCGGGCCGCGGGCGGGTAGCGCTATTTTCGACAGCGACGGAAGATCCCAATCCGATTCATGTCGACGATGCCTTCGCCGCCAAAGCCGGGTTTCCGAACGTTCTCCAGCAGGGGCCGATGACAACGGCTCAGTTCGCTCTGCTGCTGGGCGAGATTGCAGGGGAGCCGGCACTGAAATCCCTCGACGTCACGTTCACCGCACCGGTCTATCCGCAAGACGAGCTCATACTGCGCGCGGAAGTTACCGAAGTGGGGACGACGATTCGCTGCGCTTTGTCAGCGAGCAAGCCTGATGGAGCACAGACGGCGAAGGGCATTGCGGAATTAGGCGTTGATTGATGAAAGCGCCATCACACAAGGTCGTGGTTGCAGGGGGCGCCATCGGTCGGTTTGGCCGGTTCGTCGATCGCTCGCTCGTGGACATTGCCGCGCCGGTGGTGCGCGACGCGCTTGCGGCCGTCGGAATTTCTGCCACAGACGTGCAGGCGGCGTTTGTCGGCAACGCCTTCGGTGGCGTGATCGTCAATCAGGAATCAATTTTGGCGCAAGTGCTCCTGTCGCCGGCGGGCATCATGCGGGTGCCCATGCATACCATCAAGAACGCGTGTTCGAGCGGCTCCGATGCTGTGCATCTGGCTTACAACGCGATCGCCTATGGGCAGTACGACTGTGTGCTGGCCCTCGGTGCGGAGAAGCTTACCCACGTCGACAAGACGCGCGCGTTTACGGCACTCGCGTCCGCGACCGATCATCCGGCGCTGGGCGAGGGCCGCTCTGTTTTCATGGACGTGAATGCAGGCCGCGCGCGCTCCTACATGGAGAAATACGGCGCGCAAGTGCGCCATTTCGCCAAGACCGCGGTCAAGAACCGCAAGCACGGAAGCCTCAATGATCGCGCCGCCGAGCGTGCCGAACTCACGGTGGAGGCTGTTCTGGCCGACAAGGTGATTGTCGCGCCACTGACGCGTGCGATGTGCGGCGGCGTTGTGGACGGCGCGGCTTGCGCGATCCTGGTCAGCGAGGAGTTCGCGGTACTGTACGGGCTCTGCAGCACCAGTGTGCTGGCGGCCTCGGCGATCGTATCGGGTGTGCCGGAGGGCGATCCGGCGGGCAACGCGACCCATCGTGCTGCGTTGGCTGCTTACGCGGCCAGCGGCATCGATCCGCGGGATATCCATGTCGCCGAGGTGCACGATCCGAGCGCCCCGCAGGAATTCTTCGATGTCGAGGATCTGATGCTGTGCGGCCGCGGCGAAGCCATCCGGCTCGTAGAGGATGGCGATACGAGCCTCGGCGGGCGCATCCCGGTGAACACCAGCGGCGGGCTGACAAGCCGCGGCCATCCGGTCGGTGCGACCGGCGTGGCGCAAGTTCTGGAAATTCACGAGCAGCTTACTGGGCGCGCCGGTTCCCGCCAGGTCGAGGGCGCAAAGGTCGGTCTCGCGCAGATGGCGGGCGGACTGCTCGGCAAGGATTCCGCGATCGCGACAGTTCATCTGCTGTCCGTTTGAAGTTGCGTCATGTCCTATTCGATCCAGAAGAAATACGATCTTTTCGTCAACAACGAATGGCGGCGATCGTCCTCCAACCGTACGCTGGAATCGATCAGCCCGATCACGGGCGATGTGCTTTGCACCGTACCGGACGCGACCGAGCGTGACGTGGTGGAAGCCGTCATCGCCGCCAAGGCGGCCTGGCCCAAATGGCACCGTATGGGTGCGCGCAAACGCGCCGAGGATATCAACAAACTGGCAGACAGGCTGGTGGCGCAGGCCGACCGGTTCGCATGGCTGGAGACCAGCGACACCGGGAAGCCCTGGCGTGAGAGTTACGCGAATGTGCTGACTGCGGCGGATCGTCTGCGTTATTTCGCCGGCGCCGCGCGAGCGTTGGAAGGCAACACGATGTCGCCGGGCGGCGATATTCTCAGCTACGACATCCGTGAGCCGCTCGGCGTCGTCGGCATCATCGGCGCCTGGAATTTTCCGCTCAACATGTTCGTCGGCAAGATCGCGCCAGCGATCGCGGTCGGCAATGCCGTTATCTACAAGCCAGCAGAACCGACCCCGGTCACGACCCTGGAATTCGCCAAGCTGATCGCGGACTGCCTACCACCCGGGATCGTCAATGTATTGACAGGATACGGCGCGACCACTGGCCTATCGATCGTATCGCACCCGGACATCCGCAAGATTTCGATCACAGGCTCGAGCGCTACCGGCAAGGCGGTTATGGCCGCGGCCGCATCCTCGACGAAGCAACTCACCCTCGAACTGGGCGGCAAGAACGCCCAGATCGTATTCGAGGATGCCAATCTCGACAAGGCGGCGCAGGGCATCATGCTCGGAGCTTTCATGAACCAGGGGCAGGTGTGCACGGCCGGCTCCCGCGTCTTCGCGCATCATTCCATCGCAGACGAATTGCAGCGCAAGGTGGTCGATCTCATCCCGCAACTTAAAATCGGCAATCCGTTCGATAAATCGACGACTATGGGAACGATGGTGTTCGAGGAGCATCTCAACGAGGTTCTGCATTACATCGATATCGGCAAGAGCGAAGGCGCCAAGCTGATCGCCGGTGGCAACCGCATGAACGTGAAGGATTATCCGAAGGCTCTGTTTATGGAGCCGACGGTGTTCATCGATGCCGAAGCGGACATGGTGATCGCGCAGGACGAGATCTTTGGACCGGTCGTTACTTTTCAGTCCTGGTCTAGCGAATACGCGATGATGCAGACGGCCAATCTGCTCGATTACGGCCTTGCCGCGGGTATCTGGACGGAGAATCTCGGCCGCGCGCACCGCACCGCGCGCGACATCGAGGCCGGGCGAGTCTGGATCAATTGCTACAACCTCTTTCCATCAGGCGCCGCATTTGGCGGTACCAAGGCGAGCGGCTTTGGCCGCGAGGATGCTTTCGAGACGATGCACGCTTTCACGCAGGTGAAGAACGTGATCGTGGACATTTCAGAAAAGCCGCGCAGCTTTTATCAATAAGACCTTCGATGGAGCGCATGCCATGCTGAAGCTGAACCCGAACGCGGAAAGCCTGGGCAACGTCACGCCGGCGGATTTTCAGGCCCAGAACGAGGAGTTTAGAAAGCTGCAATTGAACATTATCGCCATTCACGTCGTCAGCGAGGAATTCGGCGCCGACTCGTTCGAGCGCAGCATCCTCAAGGCGCCGAGCGCCGACCTCAAAATGCGCATGGCGAAGACGGTGATGGAGGAATACGGCCATCATCTGCGGTTTCGAAAGCTGCTGGAGGACCTCAATTTGGACTGGCGGGAGGTGATCAAGGAGAAGGCGCATCTGTCGACCTTCGACGTGCCGATCGATACCTGGGCCGACCAGATGGTGTTTCTGGCCTTGGTCGATCGCGCCGCCGCGCATCAGTTCCGCCATTTCATCAAGTCGCCTTACGAGCCGTTCCGGCAGGCATGTCAGGATACGCTCAACGAGGAGTACGGCCATGTCGGGCTCGGCATGGATGGCGTGAAAAGCCTGCTGCGGACGCCGCAGGGCAAGACGGAGATCGACGCCGCCGTGATGAAGTGGCTGCCGGTCGGCCTTGCCTCGTTCGGCGGCGACAAGTCGCGTTCCAACGAACGCTATCGCCATTGGGGTCTCAAGGCGGACACCAACGAGGGCATGCGCGAGAACTACTACCAGCAGGTTCGCGCCTTCATCGCCAAGGATTGGGGCGTCGCGCTGCCTGAAACCGGCGCCGAATTCATCAAGCGGACCGGCAAGCTTTCCGAGAACGCCATGTATGCCGGCTGACGGACGCGAGGCTGATGCAGACCGTGCCCGCGTTCGATCTGAAGCTGCTTCCCTCCGGCAGCGCATTGACCTGCCGCAGCGACCAGACATTGCTGGACGCGTGCATTCAGATTGGCTTGCCGGTGCCGTATAATTGCCGTTCCGGCGAGTGCGGCGCGTGCATGGCGAAGCTTAATTCCGGCCAGGTGCAAGAGCTGCCGGGCGCGGATCCTGCGATCTTCAACGACCGGCATCGCGCGCGGGGCAATATTCTCACCTGCTTGTGCTTCCCGAAGAGCGATATCGTGCTCGATCTGGCGCTGATCGAAACCGAATCGGCATCGATCCGTCCCACGACGGTCGATACGATAGTACGTCGGGTAGATAAACTCACGCCGACAATTTACCGAATCACCGTCGAAACGCCCCGGCCGGTCGAATTTCATGCCGGACAATGCTTTGAGTGGGTGGTGCCGGGCGTGGCGCCGAACCGGACGTTCTCCACGGCAAACCGGCCGGGGACTGACAGCATTGATTTTCACGTCCGCATCTACCCGGGCGGCAAGATCGGCACGTTCGTGTCGCGGATGTCGAGCGGCGGCACGCTGCAACTGCTGGGGCCGTTCGGTCATTTCGGCCTGTCGTCGAACAGCTGGCGCCCGGCGGTCTGCGTCGCGGGCGGCACCGGGTTGGCGCCGATCATGTCGGTGCTGGACAAGGCGTTCCACGTCAAGGACACGCGTCCGATTCACCTGCTTTATGGCGCGCGCTCGCGCGACGAATTGTACTGCTCCCGCATTTTGCGCGACTGGGTGAGGAGCGTTCCGTCCTTCACCTATACCCCGGTGCTGTCCGAGGAGCCGGCGGATTCCGGCTGGAGCGGACGGCGCGGGCTGGTCACCGATGTCATGATGGAACATCTCGGGGACGTATTCGGCCTCGAGGCTTATGTCTGCGGGCCACCCGCCATGATCGATGCCGCCGTATCGGGACTTGAGCGCGCGGGCGTCCTTGAAGGCGACGTCCGAACGGATCGCTTCGTCCAGGCGAAGTCATAATGGGTTCCCTGATGGTTCGTCAGAACGCTGAATAGAAGGTGCGACAATGATGACCGATCTGTCCGCTGTCCGAATTCCATACGGCGCTTACTGGTCCACGCCGTTTTCGCGCTGGCAGATGAGTTTCGCTAACCTTCATAGCGTCAAATTCGCCGCCGACACCGCGAAGAAAGTATTCGCGGCGAAACAATTTCCAATCGATCGCATCGATCATGCGGTGCTGGGCATGACGGTGCCGCAGGACAAGAGCTTCTGGGGCGTGCCGTGGTTGATGTCAGTCGCCGGCGCGCCAGCCGTCACCGGTCCAACCATCTCGCAGGCGTGCGCGACCAGTGCGCGTTGCCTTGCCACCTCGGCAGGTGAGATCATGGCTGGGAATGCCACGGCATCATTGACGGTAACATGCGACCGCACCTCAAATTCACCGGTGGTGCTTTATCCCAATCCGCGCGGTCCGAGCGGGGCACCAGCGGTGGAGAATTGGGTGCTCGACAATTTCAAGGAAGATCCCAATGCGCGATGCGCAATGGTCGATACGGCGGAAAACTGCGCGCGTGACTGGCAGATATCAACTGCCGAGCAGCACGATCTTGTGGCCCGTCGCTACGAGCAATATCTCGACGCGCTTGCGAACGATGGGGCTTTTCAAAAGCGCTACATGACGCTGCCGTTTTCCGTTCCCGATCCTCAATTTCGCAAAGAGGCCGGCACGCTCATTGCCGACGAAGGCATCCATCCCACGACGGCGGACGGGCTCGCGAAACTCAAGCCAGTGGTGAAGGGCGGTACCGTTACCTATGGCGGCCAGACGCACCCAGCCGACGGGAACGCCGGGATCGTGCTGACCATGGCCGACTGCGCCAAAGAGTTTTCGTCGGAACCGAACATCGCCATCACCTTGCGCGGATTTGGCCAGGCGCGCGAGCGCTTGGCCTACATGCCGGCGGCGCCTGTAAAAGCTGCAAAACGGGCGCTGGAGCGTGCCGAACTTTCAATCGACAAAGTCGATGCGTTCAAATCCCACAATCCGTTCATCGTGAACGATCTCGTTTTCGCTCGCGAAACAGGAGTCGATCCGAACACCATGAACAATTTCGGTTGCTCGCTGATCTACGGGCATCCGCAAGGTCCGACGGGGCTGCGTATTATCATTGAACTGATCGAGGAACTCGTCATGAAGGGTGGGGGCATCGGCTTGTTTCACGGCTGTGCCGCCGGTGATACCGCCATGGCGGTTGTACTCGACGTTCGCGACGCGCGCAGCTCGGTCTCGTGATTATTCATGGTGAAACTGCGCTGGTGACCGGCGGGGCGTCCGGTCTTGGTCGCGCGACCGCGTTGGCTCTGCATGCAGCCGGTGCCCGCGTCGCCATCGTCGATACGAATGGAAGTGCCGCGGAAGTATTGGCTAAGGAGATCGATGGAACAGCGATTTCCGCGGACGTCTCGCGACCGGATAGCTTTGCCGACGCGATCAATATGATCGAGCCGTTCCGGATTTGCGTTCATTGCGCGGGAATTGGGCCCGCCAAGCGCATTCTCGGACGCGACGGGCCGATGCAGCTCGAAGATTTCACTCGCGTTATCGAGATCAATCTCATCGGCACCTTTAATGTCTTGCGGTTGGCCGCGGGCCGCATGGCGGGTCTTTCACCGCTCTCCACCGGGGAGCGCGGCGTGATCATCAATACTGCTTCGGTCGCGGCCTTCGAGGGCCAGATCGGACAGTCCGCCTATGCCGCATCGAAGGGCGGCGTTGCCGCGCTGACGCTGCCGGCGGCGCGGGAGCTTGCCCAATTCGGCATTCGGGTTCTTGCGATCGCTCCGGGCATCTTTGCGACGCCGATGCTGCGCGCCCTTCCGGAAGCCGCTCAGGCTGCGCTTGGCCAGGCAATCCCGTTTCCAAAACGGCTCGGCGAGCCTGCCGAATTCGCCAAGCTTGCCATCCATATGATCGAAAACGTCATGTTGAATGGCACCGTCGTGCGAATCGATGGCGCGATCAGGCTTGCTCCGCAATAGACAAACACTCGAGGTCTTCGAAAAAGGGTAAATCCCGCGCGCCGCGGCGGATTCTGGCAGTGAAATGTCGCGCTGACGGCAACAGATCGCGGCACAAAATCGTGCAACGGAACTCGCCATTTGTTCGAGAGAATGGGCCTGCCGGATCGAGGTCTTCGTTGCGAGCCCAAGCGAATGCCGACCGATGACATGCCGCATCAGGAAAACGAAATCGGCGAGGTCAGGCGCCCGCATTGAGGGATGATCCGACAGATACCAGCTTACATTATTTTACATGAGCGTAAAATAACTCTTGACTTCATTTCGGTCGCGCTGAACTATCGGTGAAAATAGAGATCGGCCGTCGCAACCTCGTTTGGTTGCGAAAGTGGCGGCATAAGTGAGGGGGAGGCGGTGTCGGACGAAAGCAGCAGTCCTGACTTCGCGGCGGTTCGGCTTGCCGAGCCGCGGCCCGATGTCCAACACCGTCCTGACGGAGCGGTGCTGATCAGTTGCACCGACCCGCTGCGCGACTATCCCCGACAACTTGGCGAGCACCTAAAGCATTGGGCAAAGATTGCGCCCGACCGGACGTTTCTAGCTGAGCGCGCACCGGACGGTGACTGGCGCAGATTGTCCTATAGCGCCGCCGCAGAGCTTTCGAATCGTGTTTCACAGTGGCTTCTCGACCGGGGCCACTCGGCAAAACGACCGATCGCAGCTCTCTCCGACAACTCGATCAACATGGCGCTTCTGAAATTGGGCGCCATGCAGATCGGCATTCCGTTTCTGCCGGTTTCGCCGGCTTACTCTCTGATGTCGGAAAACTTCGCCAAACTTAAATATATCGCCGGCGAATTCTCTCCGAGCCTGATCTACGTGTCGGCCTTTGCGCCATTCGCGCGAGCGCTCGCGGCGATTCGGATGGCTGGTATGGATCTTCTGGCCGACCATTGTGATCCGGCATTTCCGCATGCAGTCGTATTTACCGATGTATTGAAGGCCACGGCCACCGATTTGGTGCGAGAGCACTACGGGCGAGTTGGTCCGGACACGATTGCCAAGATTTTGTTGACCTCCGGGTCAACCGGCATGCCGAAGGGCGTCATCAACACCCAGCGTATGATGGGCGCCAACGGCGCAGCCATCGATCACGTTTGGCCATTTCTGAGCGAGAAGCCGCCGATCATTGTCGATTGGCTGCCGTGGAATCATACGTTCGGGACCAATTTCAATTTCAATCAGATTCTGCGAAACGGCGGCACGATGTATATCGACGCCGGCAAGCCGGTGCCCGGCAAGCTGGAATTGACGCTTGCTAACATACGCGAAATCCAGCCGACGTTGTTTTTCAACGTGCCGCGCGGCTTTGATATGGTTATCCCCGCGCTCGAGCAGGATGATGGGTTCGCCCGCCACGTTTTTGAGAAGCTCGATATAATTTTCTATGCCGGCGCGGCGTTGCCGCCCCACCTATGGAAGCGGCTGGATGCGCTCTCCGTCAAGCATCGCGCCAAACGCATTCCTATCCTGTCGTCGCTCGGGTCGACCGAAACGGCGCCGGTGGCAACCTTCTGTCATTGGCCGGCGGCCGACATCGGCGGGGTCGGCCTTCCGGTCCCCGGCACAACCGTGAAGCTGGTGCCGGACGGCGAAAAATTGGAAATGCGGGTCAAGGGCGAGAACGTTACGCCTGGCTATTACGGCCGTCCCGATCTGACCGAGAAAGCTTTTGATGACGAAGGCTTTTTCAAGCTGGGCGACGCTGTTGCCTTTGTCGACCCAGCGGACCCCAGGCGCGGCCTGCGGTTCGACGGCCGGGTGTCGGAGAACTTCAAGCTTTCGAGCGGCACCTGGGTTCAGGTCGGCGATCTCCGACTATCATTTATCAGCGCCGCGGCTCCGGTCGTTCAGGATGCGGTGGTCACTGGTCATGACCGTGAGGACGTCGGGCTCCTGTTGTTCCTCAGCCAGGCAGGCTGCCAGCAAATCTGTCGCGACAAGCAGGCGAGGATCGACCGTCTGGTCGGTCGAGAAGAAATCCGTTCGTATCTGCTGGCCGCGCTCGAAGCTTTCAACAAGTCCAATGCCGGTAATAGCCGCCGTATTGCGCGATTGCTCGTGATGACCGAACCGCCGTCGATCGACGGCAATGAAATTACCGACAAAGGCTACATCAATCAACGCGCGGTCCTGGAGCGGCGCGCCGAGCTCGTTGAGCGGCTCTACAGCGACGACACATCGCCGGACGTAATGACCGCGCCGGCACGGCGTAACCAGGACAAATCGTCCGTTCCAGCTATGGCAGCTCAAAACTGATGCAATGGTCAAATGGGGGAGACATGCTCACATCAATTCGTATCCTGTCATTGGTTGGTACTCTGGTGGCCAGTGCGAACGTGGCGTTCGCCGATGAGAAGCCGATCAAAATTGGCGTTTTGAACGACATGTCCGGTGTTTACGCAGATTTTCAGGGTGTCGGTTCGGTTGTTGCGGCAAAAATGGCGGTTGAGGATTTTGGCTCCTCGATCAACGGCAGGCCTATCGAAGTCGTGTCGGCGGACCACCAGAACAAGGTCGACACCGGCACGACGATTGTGCGCCGCTGGATCGATGCCGAGGGCGTCGATGTCATCGCCGACGTCCCGAACTCCGGCATCGCGCTCGCGGTCAGTGAGATCGTGAAGTCCGCGAACAAAACATTCTTGATTTCAGGCGGCGTTTCGACAGATCTTACAGGGCCGAAGTGCACGCCGAACAACGTGCACTGGACCTTCGACAATTATTCGCTCGCCTATAGCCTTGTACGGGCGGTCATAGCGACCGGCGGCGACAGCTGGTTTTTCCTCACCAGTGACTACGCGTTCGGTCACGATCTCGAACGCGCGGCGTCGGGCCTCGTGAATGCGAATGGTGGAAAAGTCGTCGGCGCTGTGCGCCATCCGATCAACACATCGGATTTTTCGTCCTTCCTGCTACAGGCTCAATCGTCAAAGGCTAAGATCGTCGACCTCGCGAACGCCGGCGGCGACACGACCAACTCGATCAAGCAGGCCGGTGAATTCGGATTGACCAAGGGCGGCCAGAAGCTTGCCGGCCTGGTGTTCATCATCAACAACGCTCACGCGCTTGGCGCGCAGTCGGCGCAAGGGTCGCTGGCGGTAAGTCCGTTTTACTGGAATATGAATCCGCAGGCGCGCGCTTGGGCTCTGCGTTTCCAGAAACTTCATCCCAAAAATAATATCCCGAACGAGATGCAGGCGGGTGTATATGCCGCGGTCCTGCACTATCTGAAAACCGTCAAGGCTCTCAAGGGCGACACGAGCGGCGACAAGGTGGTCGCGAAGATGAAGGAGATGAGGACGGACGATCCGCTATTCGGCAAAGGCGAGATCCGCGTCGATGGGCGCAAGATTCATCCGATGTATCTGTTCGAGGTGAAGGCGCCAGCCCAATCCAAGGAGCCTTGGGATTATTACAAGCTCGTCCAAACTATCCCGGGCGAACAGGCGTTTCGCCCGCTCGATAAGGGCGGCTGCCCGCTGGTCAAATCGAACTGACGCACGATCGCGGGCCGGCTCAACGTTTGTTGAATGCCGGCGCGCGTCGCTCCATAAACGCCCGGATCCCTTCCGCCGCGTCGTTACCGGTTTGCGCGAGTGCGGCGGCCAGAGATTCCATCATGAGACCGGACGCTGTCGCCGAGTCGGCGATCCGCGGCAGAACATTGAGGATGAGATAGTTCGAGATTGCGGAGTTGTCGGCGATCATTTTGGCGAGGATCATCGTCTCTGCGAAAGCGGCACCCTTATCGACGAGATAGTGCGATAGTCCCAGCTGTAGCCCCTCGGAGGCGTTGTATTTTCGGCCTGTAAGCATCATTTCGACCGTGCGTCCGGTGCCGATGACCTGAGGCACGCGCAGGCTGCCGCCGCCACCGACGAAGATGCCGCGTCGGCCTTCAGGCAATTGATAGAACGTACTGGGCTCGGCCACCCGGACATGACAGGCCAGAGCAATTTCCAACCCGCCGCCGATCACCGCGCCTTGCAGCGCCGAGACAACCGGCCGCTTGCCGAACTGGAGTTGGTCAAGCGTAGCGTGCCAACGGCGCGACAACTCAACCACCTCGAACGGCGTTCTTTCGACATGTTCGGCGAGATCAAGCCCGGCACAGAAATGACTGCCATCACCGCAAACGACAATCACGCGCGTGTCGTCATTCAATTCATCCAGGCACCGTTGCAGGTCCTTGATGACGGCATCGTTGACCGCATTGCGCTTTCTGGGCCGGCAAAGGGCCAGGACGGCAACCGGTCCGTCGTGCTCCAACCGAACGGTCAAATCCGCGAGCTGGCTCATCGCCCCTGTTCCTTCTACGTATTTTACGTATACGTAAAATATGTCGAATGACCGAGCAACTGGCAATATGAGTGCGGATCGGTTATTTCTGTCGAATAGGGATGAGGACTTGATCGGATGACGGTGCGCGAGGCGGAGAAAAAAAAAGTCAAAAAGTCGGTACTGCGGCGCGAATCCATCTTGCAGAACGCGCTAGAAATATTCGACCGGCAGGGCTTCGCGAACACCTCGCTCGACGACATCGCCCAAGAGACTGGCGTCAAGCGCGAAGCGATCTACTACTACTTCAAAAACCGCGCCGAAATTCTACTAAATATCATTCGGCCGCAAAGCGAGTCGTTGGTCGAGGGTTTGCGAAAAATCGTGACCTCGAAGTCGAACTATCATCACAAACTCTATCTCGCCGTCGAAAATCACCTCGAACGGTTCGACCGAAAATGTCTGGAAATGACCGTTTCGTTGCGCGACGTGTACCTTGAGGACGCGCGCGATGTTCGCCGCGAAATGGACAAGATCTGGCGAAGTTATGAAACAATGTGGACCGCGCTGATTGATGAGGGACAGTCAAAGGGCGTATTTGTGCAATGCGGCGATCCCAAAATGGTGGCCTTCGGTATACTCGGAATGCTCAACTGGCTGGCGCGTTGGTACGATCCGAAAAAATCAATTCCAATTACGGAATTGATCGAAACCTATTTCAATCTAATCGCGTATGGTCTCGTGAAGCCCTCCGCGCGACCCAAAAGGCCGGCCACGACATCTCGGCGGGTCCCCGCACAACGGCCGCATTGAACATTCACAAATTTATGCTCTTTGCGCCGCTCCCTGCTGCCGTAATCTGAACCGTTGAATCTTACCCGTGCTCGTTTTCGGCAGTTCGTCGATGAACTCGAACCATCGCGGGCATTTGATGTGAGCGAGGCGTTCGCGAACGTGGCTGCGTAACTGTTCTGCAATCTGATCTTTGTCACCGCCATTGCGGAGGACAACGAATGCCTTTGGCTTGATCATGTCTTCGGCATCTGGAATGCCGACGACAGCGCATTCAAGAACAGCATCGTGCTGTGCGATGACCGATTCGACTTCCGCCGGCGAAACCCAGATGCCGCCAACCCGCAGCATGTCGTCTGATCGGCCGACAAGGAAAAAGTTACCGTCGGCATCCTGGTACATCTTGTCGCCGGTCAGGACGCCGCCGCCGCCCATGACCTCCTTGGTTTTTTCCGGCTTGTTCCAATAGCTCAGCGCCGCGGTTGGACCGAAGGCCCGCAGGTTTCCGATCTCGCCTTGGGGGACCGGCTGGTTTTGATCATCGACCAACTCGGCGCGGTAACCCTTGACCAGGCAGCCGCAGCTTCCGGGCACGGGGCGCTCGAGGTCGTTGAGCATGAACATATGCGTCATCTCGGTTGTGCCGACGCCGTCGAGAATTTGTACGTTGGCAAAGGCTTTCCACCGCTGCATCAAGGCAGCAGGAAGGACTTCCCCGCCGCTGACGCAGTACCGTAAGCGCCGGCTTGCATGGCGCACCCGTTCGGCGCCGATCTTCTCCTCAGCGATGCGCAGCAAGGCCGCGAAGAGGGTGGGAACGCCGATGATGACGGTCGGCTCATGATCGAGCCATTGCTTCCAGACAGCATCGGGAGAGATGGGGTCTGGATTTACAATGTTTTGTGCGCCGCGACGAAGCGGGAAATAGATTTGGCATCCCAGGCCAAAGGCAAAATACATTTTTGGCGGACAGAGAATGACGTCGCGTTCGGTGATCTTCATCGTTCGGGAGCCGAACAGTTCGGTTGCCCAATAGATGTGGTTGCCGGTATGAACCACGCCTTTCGGATTGCCCGTGCTGCCTGAGCTGTAGAGCCAGAACGCCATATCGTCGGGGTTGGTCGCATGGCTCTCGCACTGCTCATCCTGCCGATCTGAGTCCTCGTCGAGGAAAGGCAGGTTTGCGACCCGGCGCCCGGTCGCGATGACGTGTTTGACAGCGGGGAATGTGGCGCGCAGCTGTACGATCATCGGCGCGAGTGAGTGATCGACGACGACCGCCATGCACTCGCTGTCGCGAATATAGTACGCGTAATCTTGTGGCTTTAGATAAGTGTTGATCGGGATAGCGATTGCGCCAATCTTCATCGTGGCCAGAAATAGCGAAGCGAAGTCGACACCATCGACGACGCTAAAAAGCACGCGCTGACCCGGCTGCAGGCCGATCGATTTCAGATAATTACCGATTCGACCGACGCGGTCCGCGATCTGGGCAAAGGTCCAGGTCCGATCCGGCGAGATCAGATAATCGCCGCCACGCTGAAGCGATGTCTCGAAAAGATAATCGACGATATTGCCCTTAAGCCCGGCAGGTCGAGCGCCGATTGGTTCCATTGCCTCGCCTCCCCAGATTGCGTCGCTGCCGTGACTTTCGGCCACCTCGCCGCGTGATGGGCCAGCGGCGTTAAAGGCCTCCGCGTCCCGCCGCGATCGGCCGGCAGCTTTTCGATATTTACAATAATGTAAAATTTACTCCTGTGTAAATACGGTAAGGCCTACACCGGGCATTTTTTGGCGTGGGTTGATTGCGCGGTGACGGCGGGGCGGTGCCGATCTCGCCGGCAAAACGATCAGGCATTGCAGGCCGTGGCATCGCCTACATGATCACCGACGGACAGACCCCGCTCGTGGCGAGCCCGCGGCTTTTGTTCCTCGGATCGGGTCGCATATTCGGGTGAGTGAGTAGAGATGTCAGCGCGCCGCAGCGTGTGCGAAATTCCTACGCACTCTGTCCCCGCGTGCTTGCATGCGTGTCGGCGGTGGCGCGATTCAATGAAGACGTATTTTTCGCCTTTGAGGATTCGCCCCGCACAGACACCAGCGATGCGATGCGCATCCCCGCCACGCTCGTCTGAATCGTGGGAGCCTTAACGGCGCCCACCTCCGTGGCACTCACGTGCCGCGTGGAGAAGCCGTCCAGAGCATCATGAACGGATTGATGCACCGTAACAAGATCGGTGGAGACGCTGCCTTTTGCGTGCTGGCGCATCGAGCCTAAAACGGGGTCAAAATTCGGAGCCGATTGTCACGGCTGTCTCTGCGGCAGCACGCCAGCGCAACTGCGAATTGGCTGTCTGAAAAGAAACGAGGCCGCCCCATCGAGGCGGCCTCAAAGTCCACGGCGGCGTCGCAGTCGGAGGACCTTGCCTATCGGTAGCGTACCGACTATTCGCCAACGCGAGCGAACCGATAATTGACTCCAACGCGTGCAATATTCGCGTGCAGATTGGCGGAAGTAACTAACAGGTTGGGGTTAGCGTTGCCGGCGAAGTTCGGGAAGGCGCTCGTGGAAACCGAGCCGAAGTTGACGTAAAGGTACTCGGCCTTGACGCTCCAATTCCCACCGACTGCCCATTCAGCGCCGGCACCGACTACCCAGCCTGCCTTGGTTACCCCGTGCGTTGAGGCGCCTGATTGGATTGGAACGAAGGTATCCGCGAATGAATTGGAGACTTTGAGCTTGGTCACGGCCAAACCGCCGGTCGCATAGACCAACGCGCTTGGCGCAAACGCCCACCCCAATCGTCCGCGAGCCGTGAATAACCAATCCGTCTTGGTCGCAGTCGTGACCAGAAAACTCTGGCCTGCTCCGATCGGGACAAGACCACCAGCCGACCTCGTGCGGCTCAAATTGAAAGCGTCGAAATCGGCTTCCACGCCGGAAACCAAAGCACCGGTCTGCCAATTGTAGCCGGCCTGAAAGCCACCCGTGAAACCACTGGGAGAGAGTTTGCCGGTACCCGCCGCATTAAAGGCGGATAAATTTGCCGGGAGGGTGTACGCACACCCGGCGCCAGCCGGGCAAGAATTTATTGATGACACGTCCGAACGCCCCCAAGCATAACCGGCGTTCAACCCAATATAGTAGCCCGCCCAGCTAAAACTCGGGGCCTGAACAACCGTCCGGGCTGCCTTTACTGGCATGTCGGCAGCGAAAACACTTTGAGCGATCCCCAAGCTCAGTAAAGCAACAACGCCAGCCCGTACACCCTTCATACCATGCCCCCGTTTTTCTATTGGCAAAAGGCTAGCGTATTTGCCGCATTATTGACAGGGCTGCCAAGGCAAGCATGCACAGGCCATTCAAGTGTTGCATACATGCAACGCAGATAAGTTCGCTAGCGACACTGCTGAACAAGAACGCAATCAGGTTGTCTGCCCCGGGCTCAGGAGAGGGCATCGAATCTGTCCAAACGAGTGCTTTGATAGCGGCTGGAACCCTGCGGCAATGCGCCGGCCGATTGGCACGCGCGCATCGAAAGAAGCCGCGCGCGCCGGAAAGAGCTGACAAGGCACCGGCCGATGCCATAGTGCCGCCGCGCCGACAGAGGGACATCGCATGGACGCGCCCCTGGCCCCGCGCGCCCAAATTCGGCCATAAATTAGGATTATATTCTTACACATTGCGGGCCGGTCGAGGGCGTTCTCATGAGGCGTCTTGAGGGCGGGCACGCAGGCGGCGCCTGCGCGCGTGGTTCGCAACCACGCTCCCGGGAGGCCCCGGAACTCCGCCCGGGCGGTACTAAGGCCGCCCCGCGAGGAGCTCGCTGCACGATCCCGGCGCCAATGCCGGCGACGGAAGCGCGGACCCGGGGACCGAAATCGCCGCGATGGAGCGCCGCAAGGCGAGCGCCCGAGAGGTGGGCGCGCGCCTCGACGCACCGGCCGGGCGCGATGCGCCCGCCGGTCGAGGCGGCAGGACTGGCGCCTTTCGGCGCTTCATCCCCTCGCCTGATGGCGGGGATCGCGGGCAATGGCAATTCCGCGCGCATGCGCCGCGGACACGGCGGAGCATTCAGCCCATGAAAACTCAACCGATGAAAATTCAACGCAAGACCGTCCAACCCAAACCCGTTCACGCAACGACCGGCCACGGGCGAATGGCCAGGAAGGCGGACGCCGGCGCCTCCACAAGCGCGGGCGAGGCGGACGCGGAGGCCGCGCCGAGCGCGCGGGAAATCGACGATAGCCGCCGCGCGCTGCATGACATGCTGCGGTTTCCGAGCGCCTGCCGCGACCGGCGCTGCAAGCGCGCGCGCCGCTGCGCTGGCGACGTCGCGGCTTGCGCCAGGCGTTTCTTTCCGCACGTGCCGGCGCGCATCAAGGCCTGGCTGCATCACGTCGAGGATTTGCGCGAGGCCGGGCTCTCGCCGGTGGCCGCCGCGCGCGCGGCGGAGGCGCGTCTCGTCGCCCATGACAAGGCCGAGGCGGCGCGCGCCAGGCATGACGGCGACGCCGTGGCGCCTGGCGCGATCGACGCGCATGAGCGGGATTGACGCCGCGACCGGGGCCGCGACCCGGACGGCGCCGTCGGCCGCGAGCCGGGCCGCGGCCGTCGCGGGCGGCGCATGCAAGCGCCACGGCACAACTTCGCCCGCCGCGCGCAATTGCCGGCGCCGCCGGCCTTCGTGCCCGGCGATCTTCGCCGCGCAATCGCCGGCGCGCATCCTTCCGCGTTCCCGTTTCCCGTTTCCCGTTTCCCGTTTCCCGTTTCCCGTTTCCCGTTTCCCGTTTCCCGTTTCCCGTTCCGCGTTTCCCGTTTCCCGTTCCGCGTTGCCCTGTTCCCGGTTTCCCGTTCCCCGTACCCCGTTCCCTTTTCCCGGTCTTTCTCACCCTCCCCGCTTCCCCAGTTCCCGTTTTCCCTTTTTCCCCGTTTTCCCTTTCTCTTTTCTCTTTTCTCTTTTCTCTTTCCCCCCTCCCTCCCAACCGGGAAATCTTAAAGATGATATCTTTACTAGCTTTTGATTCCGCGCTAAAAGATGCCCCTGGCTGCGCCTTGCGGCCCGAGGGTGCCGCCGCGATGACCCCTGCGATAAGCGACGCCAGGCCGCCGATCGCCGAGCGCGTTCCCGGCCGCATCTTTCTCGCCGGCCGCGCCGCCTCGCTCTCCGCCCAGGTCATCGCCCAGGTGCGCGAGGACCTGTTTGCGCGCCGCCTGCGGCCGGGCGATTTCCTCGGCAGCGAGAAGGACCTCGCGGAGCGCTTCGGCACAAGCCGCATCGTCGCGCGCGATGCCTTGCGCACGCTCGAGGCGCTCGGCGTCGTCGCCATCAGGATGGGCAAGGGCGGCGGTGCGCGCATCGCGCAGGGCAACGCGCGGCTGTTCGCCGAGGCGCTCGCCATCCAATTGCATCTCACGCAGGCGAGCGCCGCCGAGATCATGGACGCCCAGCGCGCCATCGAGACGCTCGCCGCCGAATTGGCGGCGGAAAACGCGCAGCCCGCCGACATCGCGCGGCTCAAGGAGCTTCTCGCCGCGGCCGAGCGCGTCATGGCGCGCGACATGGACGAGTACACGTGCCTCTCGCGCGAGTTTCACATCGCCGTCGCCGAGGCCTCGCATAACCGCGTGCTGGTCGCGCAGCTCATCTCGCTGCAGCACGTCGCCTGGCCGGCGCGCAATCCGACGCTGACCCCGCGCGTCGCGAGGCGCGTCCTCGACGTGCACCGCGAGCTTGCGTCCCTGATCGAGATGCGCGACGCCGCCGGCGCCCGCCGGCTCATGGACGAGCACGTCAAGATGATCCGCGCGCGCCGCGTGACCGAGCAGCGCGAGCGCGTCAAGCGCGAATGCTGTTGAACCGACACGCCGCGCCCGGCGCGGCAGAAATCAACCCCCGGAGGACAACGCCGTGAAAAACCACAAGTTCATCATCCAGCCGCATTTCCGCCTGCACGAATGGGTCGCCGAGGAGAAGGGCTACTTCAAGGACGAAGGGCTCGACTACGATTTCATGGAGACGATCCTCTCCACCGACGGCAAGGCGCACGCCCAGGGCGACAAGTTCGGCGCCATGCAGACCTTCGAGGCGGGCCGCAAGTCCGACATCAGCTGCGCCTGCCATTGGACGGTCAACGTCGCGGCGGCCAAGGGCCATGGCCGGCTCTACAGCGACGCCTATTCGGTCTCGCCCTGCGGCGTGTTCGTGCCGGCGGATTCGCCGATCAAGACGCCCGCCGACCTCGCCGGCGTGCCGGTCTCCGTCGGCTACCAGTCGGGCAGCCACTACGCGACCATCCAGGCGCTTGAGCAATACATGCCGCTCGACCGGATCAACCTGTCCTACAAGGAAGGCATGCTGTTCGGCCGCATGGAGCTCCTGCTCGACGGCAAGATTCCCGCCTGCACGCTGTTCTCCGGGCCCTATTATTTCGCCGAGCAGCTCGGCCTGCGCAAGTTGACCGACTGCACCTTCATGATGGCGACCATGCTCACCGGCGATCCCGACCTCGAGGACGTGCGCAAGTATTTCCGCGCGCTCAAGCGCGCGCAACGCGACATCGACCTGCGCCCGGAACTCTATACGCATTATTTCAAGAACGAGTTTCCCAAGCGCTTCCACGCCATGATGGATACGCGCCGCTGGGGTCCGGGCGAGCGCATCGTGTTCGAGCCCTATTCGCGCGCGGTATTCGAGGAAAGCCGCGAGTGGATCAAGGAGCGCGGCATTTTCGAGGACGGCGATCTCGGCGCCAAGTCCTATGACAATGCGGTCGTGTCGCTTTCGCTCTGACCGCGCGTTTTTCGAGCGCGCATCGACCGCGCGCGCGTCGCGGTCGCCGCACGCGCCACGCGGCGGCCAAGTTCGCGTGTGGAGGGAATGCCGCGCCGCTTTCCCGCCGCGTCGAATTCATCGCCGGCGAGATTGAAGATCATCGCCAGCAGGCAGCGGCGCGCCACCGCGATGTCGCCCGAAGAGAGCCCGCGCAGCGCCACGCGGTTGACCTCCTCGGCGAGCGGAACAAGCTTGTGCTTGAGCGCATGTCCGCGCGGCGTGAGAAAGATGTGCATGCTGCGTCGGTCGGGCGCGATGCGGCGGCGGCGGATAAGGCCGAGCCGCTCAAGCGCGCGCAGCGCGGCGTGCGTCGTCGGCTCCATGACGCCGGCCTCCTCGCTCAGCGCGCGCTGGGTCAGCCCGTCGCGCACCCACAGGATGCGCAGGAACGTCCAGTGGCCGAACGACACGTGGTGCCGCGCCAGCCGCGTTTGCAAGGCGCGCGCCAGCCCGCGCATCGCGTCCTTGACCAGATGCGCCACGCGGTCGTCGGGAACCGCTTCGCGCCAATGGCGCAGGATCGCCTCGGTGCCGCCGGCTTGCGTTACGCGCCCCGGATTCCTGCGCGCGCGCATCCTAGCCGCCGATGTCGATTTGGTGCCGCAGCACGACGTCGCGGCCGCTGCGCGCGGATTCGAGCATGGCCAGGCAGACCTCCATGTTGGCGAGCGCCCATTCGCCGTCATGCACCGCCTTGCGGCCGTCACGGACCGCGTCGCAGAATTCCGCGAGCACGTCCTCGCGCGGCAGGATGGGCGGCGGCACGATATCAAGCCTTCGCGTTTCATCGCCATAGATCATCACCCCCTGCGGCAGCGGCCGCAGGTCCGCTTGCGCGCAGGAGGCCACGAGCAGCCCGAAATGCTGGTGCAGTCGGGTTGCGTCATTGCCGCTGGACGCCTCGTAGCGCGCGCCGCCATAGTTGCGTTCTTCCTTGAGGTCGCGCTCCGCTTGCGGCGAGGCCACGTCCTTGAGCGCACGGCGCGCCGCACCATAGCGCTCGGGATCTTTCGGCAGGCCGCTTTCCGCGATCCAGCCGCACAATTCGTCGCTATCGAAATGCGCGTAGCCGCTATAGGTCAGCGAGGCCATGGCGCCGTCCTCGAAGGCGAGCAGCGCGCAATAGGCGCCCTCGGTCGCGCGCCGCGCGTCCCAATTCGCCGTCAGCGCGCGCACGCTGCGCACGCGCCCGCCGCCGAGGAAGCGCACCACGTCGACATGATGCGGCGCCTGGTTGAACAGCACGCCGCCGCCGCATTCGGTCAGAAGTTCCTCCGGCCGGCGCGGCCGGTAGAGGAAATCCGTGTAATTGACCGCGGTGATCATGCGCAGCGGGCCGACGGCGCCGCTGGCGATGATCTCGCGTGCGCGGCGGATCGGCGCGTCGAAACTGTGGCTGTGGCCGACCACGAGGCGCACACCGGCGGCATGCGCCGCCGCGATCATTGCCTGGCAATCGGCGAGCGCGAGCGCCATCGGCTTCTCGACCAGCACGTGCTTGCCGCGCGCCGCTGCGGCGAGGACGTTGGCGGCGTGGAACTGGTGCGGTGTCGAGACGTAGACCGCCTCAACCTGTTCGTCGGCGCACATGGCATCGACGTCGGAGTAGGTCGGACACGAAAAGTCGCGCTCGAAACGCGCGCGCGCCGCCGCGCGCGGATCGGCGCCGGCAACCAGGGCGATGCGCGGATGATGCCGGACCGCCGGGATCATCATGGCGAAGGCGCGACCAAGCCCGGCAACTCCAAGGCGTATCTTGTCACTGCTCATCGCGCGATACCCATGCGCTCAGCGGTCGATCACGATATCGTCGGAAAGCGCGCGCGACACGCACAGCATGATGGCGTCAGCGCGCTCGTGCTCGGCGAGGACGAGGTCGCGGTGGTCGGCCTCGCCAGCCAGGAGCCGCGTGCGGCAGGTGCCGCAGGTGCCGCTCTCGCACGAACTCGGCGCCACATGGCCGCGCGCGCGCAGCGCCTCGAGAATGGTCACGCCGACCGGCACCTCAAATTGGTCGCCGGAGCGCTCAAGCCGCACCACGAAGGGCCGGTCCTGCGGCCGCGCCCGCGCGGGCTCGCTGAAGGCCTCGAAATGCACCGCGGAGACAGGCCAGTGTCCGGTCATGTCGCGCACCTGCGCCATCATCGCGCGCGGCCCGCAACAATAAAGCTGCGCGCCCTTGGGCTGATCGAGAAACGGCCACAGGTCGAGCATGCGCGCGGGATCGCCGCCGTCATGATGCAGCGTCACCTTGCTACGAAACTCCGGCGCCGCCAGTTCGGCGCGAAACGCGGTGGCCTGCGGCGCGCGCGTGCAATAGACGAGGCGGTAGCGCGCGCCACCGGTGGCGTTGAGGTGGCGCAGCATCGACATGATCGGCGTGATGCCGATGCCGCCGGCGATGAACAGATAGCCGGCCGAACTTTTCACCAGCGCGAAATTATTGCGCGGCGGGGCGATGGCAAGCGTGTCGCCTTCCTTGACGCCGGAGATCAGGCTCTGCGTTCCCCCGTCCGGCGCCTCGCGCAAGACGGCGATGACATAGCGGCCGCGCTCGGCGGGATCGTTGCACAGCGAATATTTGCGCAACATCCCGTTGGGGACGCGCACGACGATATGCGCGCCAGCGGTAAAAAGCGGCAGGTCGCGCCCTTGGTCATCGACAAATTCGAAGAGGTGGATATCGCGCGCGATTTCCTGCGCGCGCGCGACGCGCACGGCGATGTCGTCCGCCATATCCCGCGCAACAGGTTTTGCCGCTTGCGTCATATTTTTCTGTTTCGGGTCGATCCCGGGCTGGAAACTTAGCCGTCTAATGATATAATCTCAACCGCGCCGCGTGGACGGCGCCAGCGGAGGAGAGCGCCCGTGCTCACGGCCGAGGAAAACGATCTTCTGTGCCGCGTCGAAGACGACGCACCCATGGGCCAAATCATGCGCCGCCACTGGATCGCGGCCTGCATGTCCGAGGAAGTCACCGAGCCCGACGGCAAGCCGGTGCGCACGCGGCTTCTCGGCGAGGACCTCGTCGTCTTCCGCGACAGCGAGGGCCGCATCGGCATACTTGACGAATATTGCCCGCATCGGCGCGCCTCGCTCGCGCTCGGCCGCAATGAGGAATGCGGGTTGCGCTGCCTTTATCACGGCTGGAAATTCGACGTTGACGGCAACGTGGTCGAAATGAGTTCGGAGCCGGCGGAGAGCGGGCTTGCCGACAAGATCAAGCATAAATCCTATCCGGCACGCGAGGCCGGCGGGTTCGTGTGGACCTATATGGGACCGGCGCGGGAAATGCCGGAATTCGAGGCGCCGGCCTTCGCGCCAACGCCCGACGCGCGGGTGAGCATCGTCAAGATGCGCGTGCGCGCCAATTGGGCGCAGGTCACCGAGGGTCAAATCGATTCCGCGCATAGTTCGCACCTGCACTCATCGGAAATGGTGCCAGCGCGCGTCGATTCCGCGCAGGCGACCGACGCCACCTGGCTGCGGCCCTCGACCGACCGCGCGCCGCGCTTCCAGGTACAGCCGACAAGCTTCGGCTTTCGCTACGCTGCGATCCGACGCCCGATCGTCAACGCCGCGACCCATGACTACGTGCGCGTCACCGTGTTCGTCGCGCCGTTCACCTCGCTCATCCCCCCCAACAATATCCACAACGTCGCCACCATGCTCGCGCCCATGGATGACGGCAATACGATGTTCTACTTCCTCGCCTGGAACGGCGCCGACAAGCCGGGCGTCGAACAGGAGGCCTGGCGCAAGTTCAACGTGGCGCGCGTGGGCATCGACCTCGACGAGAATTTCAACAGCCTGCGCACGCGCGATAATAATTACGGACAGGACCGCAACTTGATGAAGCTCGGCAATTTCACCGGCATCCCCGGCATTCCCAACCAGGATATCGCCATGTGGGAAACCATGGGACCGATCTCCGACCGCACCAAGGAGCGGCTTGGCGCGAGCGACATGGCCGTTGTGGAATTCCGCCGTATCATGGTGGCGGCGGCGCGCGCCATGCGCGACGGCGGGGCGGCGATCGGCACCACGCATCCGCGCATCCCGCAGGCCGGGATCGGCTCGTTCGAGGGCGTCGTGCCGAAATCGACCGACTGGCGCACGCTTGGCGTGTCGCAGGAGGAACGCGCCATCGCGCGCGGGCAGGAGCGCGTGGCCTGAACACGGTTGCGCGGCGCGCGATTGGCCGGCGCACCCGCAAGCGGGACGCACGCATCATCACGATAGCCTGTTCGCGAGCCGCGGCATGTCGCAACCGCCGGTCAGCATGGTGACGCTTCGATGCAATTGAGCCAGCTGCATTACCTTCCGCTGCCGCCCGCGTTCTTTTCCATCCTGGTGGGAATTTTCGTCGTCGTCTTGGTGCTCATTCAGTTGGGGGCGCTACGCTACGCCTATATGCGCCTGGGGGTGAGTTCCTCGACGGCGCTGTTCCTGCTTTTCGGCTCGCTCGTCGGCAGCTATTTCAACATTCCGGTCGCGCAATTAGCCGCGCAGAAGATCGTGTCGGGGCAGGAAATCGATTTCTTCGGCATGCGTTATGTCGTCCCGGTCGTGGCGCAATGGCCGGGCACGCTGATTGCCGTGAATGTCGGCGGCGCGGTCATACCCTGCGTGATGTCGATCTATCTGCTGGTGAAAAATCGGCTATGGATTAAGGGCGCGGCGGCGACGGCGTTTGTCGCGGGCGTGTGCTATTGGCTGGCGCATCCGGTCGTGGGCCTCGGCATCGCGGTGCCGGTATTCGCGCCCGCCGTGGCGACGGCGATTGTCGCCCTGCTGCTCGCGCGCGCCGACGCGGCGCCGCTTGCCTATATCGGCGGCAGCCTCGGCACGCTCATCGGGGCGGACCTCCTCAACCTCGAAAAGATCGAGGGGCTGGGCGCGCCGGTGGCATCGATCGGCGGCGCGGGAACCTTCGACGGGATTTTCCTCACCGGAATCCTTGCGGTGCTGCTGGCAAGCCTATCGCGACGGTCCGCCCCTGGCGCGCCGGCGAAGGACTGATCCGCTCATTTCGAATCGTCGCGCGCGCTGGCGGATCGACGCGCGTATATCCAGATCAAGGCGGCGATCGCCGCGACGCCGCCGAGGAGGCCGCCGAATAGACCAAGCTTGTGGAAGAACACGGCAATGTCGGCGCCATGCTCGCCGACATAGAAGCCGAGCGCGGTCCAGGTGAGAACCCACAGCGCGCCGCCAAGCGCGTTGAACAAGAGGAAGCGCCGCCATTCCATCGCCAGTGCGCCGGCGACGACGCCATTCAACTGGCGCAGCACGTTGAAAAAGCGCGCGAAGCCGACCGCCGCGAGTCCATAGCGCGCGAATACCGCCTCGACCGCGTCCAGTCGCTCGGCGGTCAATCCGACTTTGGCGCCATAGTGCCGCAGCAAGGCGTGCCCAAGCCGCCTGCCGATCAGGTAGCCGATATTGTCGCCGACGACGGCGCCGGCCCAGGCCGCGAAAAACAGCGCGGTAATTCCAATGTCGCCACGCCCGGCGAGAATCGCGGCGGTTATCAGCAATGATTCGCCGGGCAGCGGCAGGCCAATCGATTCCAGCATCAGGATCAGGAATACGATGGCGACGCCATAATCATGCATCCACGGCGCCAGGCTTGCAAAGGCGTTGCTCACTTTGCCGCGGCTCCATGTGGGTGCGGCCGGCCTGCGCGTGGGCCGGCCGTCAAGTCGCGGCAAGCGCGAATATCGCGGGCGGCCGAGTATCCCGCTGCGTCGTGGGATACGGTTTTCCGCAGGACAACCTTCTAGAGCGCTTCGCGTTTCGCGTGAACCGCAACGCGCACTATTTTCCGTGACTTTGACGCATTTTCCGCGGCGAGCCGGTTCCCACTTCGCCGGAATATGCTCTAGGTTCTGCCGGCCCCGCCGAACAGGCCCAAGATGAAGGCTCCCGCCTGCCAGGCACATTCGAACACCGCGAGCGCCACGAATAGCGTCACCGACGACGCCAATAGACCTATGGCAAGCTGGTGAAATTGGGTACCCGCGCTGACCGCGAGAAAGATCACGGCGACGCCAATCAGGATCGCCCAGGAATAGACGACGGAACGATTATCATTGACCCATTGTATCATCGTGCTTTCTCACCTTTGCCGCCAACGCCGCGCAACGATCGCCAGCGCGGTCCGCCGCATGCCCGCCACCATATACACCACGCCCGCGCGCGCCGCCGCAATTCCCGGCCGCGTGGCGTGTGTGGCCGATTTTGCCGCCGCATAGCTGATTTGATATAGTGGCCTGGCGATTCTTCATTTTACCCGTGCACCGTCGCATGATTGATTGGATGCGCCATACGCCCGTGCGATCGCAGTTCGGCGTTTGATGTCGTGCGACTGGCGGCGCCATCGCCCGCGGTTTTTCGCCAACGACGAACGGCACGGCCCGCGCGTCCATGTCCTTGACCGCCGCTCCGAGGAAAAAGATGATCCGCACAAGCCCGCGACAATGCCCGTCATCGCCGACCGTGGCGCGTTTGCCAAGCCCGTGCGCGCGCATGCGAAATGTGTGGCGCCTTGCCCCGGCGATGCTCCTTGGGCTCGCCGTGCTCGCGCCCGCGGCGACGCAGTCGGCATCCGCGCAAACCGTCCACTTCATCGTCGGTGCCGCGCCCGGCGGGGCATTCGATCCCTATGCGCGGCTCGTCGGCGAGCACATGTCGAAAACGCTTGGGCAGACGGTCATCGTCGAGAACAAGCCCGGTGCGAACGGC
>JACQAE010000270.1 GCA_016195095.1 Pseudomonadota bacterium | reverse complement strand
TGGGCCCCAGCCAGTCTGGCCAAGCCCGCCGCCGACGTTGTACCCGGACATCTTGCCCTTGAGAATAAGGACGAGGATCGCGGCACCGACCACACCGCCGATCAATTGCGCGACAATATAGGCGATGGCATCGCCGCCCTTGATGCGCCCCGCCGCCCACATGGCCGCGGTGACCGCTGGGTTGATGTGGCAGCCGGAAACCGGCCCGATCGCATAGGCCATGGCCATGACGGTCAGCCCGAATGCAAGCGCGACCGGCAGGATGCCGATGGGGAATTCCTCGGGAAATCCGCCGATTGTGATCGCCCCGCAACCGATCAGTATCAGCGCCGCGGTGCCAATCAATTCCGCCCGAAACCGCGCATCCATGAAGCCTGCCGCCATATCGCCCTCCCATGCATGAAACGCAATTCCCATCGCGACCATAGCTGATTTTTCGCCACTCAGACCCGCCGCGGCGGGCCGATCGCGGCGTATCGCGACCAGCGCCCGCGCCTCTGATACGCCGCGTGCGTGATCCAGATCAAGGCACGCTGCGCCTGGCGTCGGCATCTTTTGCAAAATGGCGCAGGGCATTCGCCTTCGCGCCGCGATGTGTGCGGTGTCCGCGCCTTCGGGGGTGTGCGGCATCGTGACGCCAAGCGGACGGCCGTAAGGCCGTCCGCATTGCGTCGTTCGGACGGCCGTAAGGCCGTCCGCATTGCGTCGTTCGGACGGCCGTAAGGCAGTCCGCATTGCGTCGAACAAGGGCCATGCGGCCACGTTTTTTTGCACCGCAGCATGGGGTCGAGCGCGCTTGCGGCCACCGCGGCGCCGTCGCGCAAATCGCCGTCACACCAGCGCAAAGATGCGCGTCGGCCCCCCCGTTGCGCCGCGCACCTTCGCCACCCCAGCCACCAGCGTCGCCCCGTTGGCCGGTACCTGGTCAAGATTGGCGACATTCTCAAGTCCCCAACGGCCGGACGGCAACCACCGATAGTGGGTCTTGAAATCCTTTGACGCGCCATGGTCGAGCGAGAGCGTGTCGACCGCGATGCCGGCGACCTGGCGTTCCTTGATCATCCAATCCGCCGCCGCCGGATCAAACCCGGGAAAATGCATGACGCCTTTAGCGTCCTTGCCGACGAATTTGGCGGCGTCGTCGACATATTTCGCCCAACCCGCATGCATCGCCACGCAGCAGCCGGCGGGGAGCCGGCCATGTTTTTCCTCCCAGGCCGCGAGGTCGGCGCGCGAGAGGAGGTAATCGGGGTCGCGTGCGGCCCTGGCGGCGACATCCACGACCGCCAACGGCACGACGAGCGTGTCGGACGCGATCTTCTCGACCGCCGCGCCTGCAGCCGAGAAATGCACCGGCGCGTCCATATGCGTGCCGGCATGTTCCATGATGCGCCACTGATTGGCATTGAACCCGTCCTTGGCGAAATCGAATTGCTTGTGCATTTCGATGCCGGGGACGCCGAAAAACGTCGGAAAGTCCGGCGACATGGTATGCGTGAGATCGACGACCGCGCCGAATTGGCGCGGCGTCGCTGCGGCGGCCGGGCCCGCGACCGCTACCGCGGTAAAGCTGGACGCCGCGGCGCCACGAACGAACCCGCGCCGCGTCAACGCGGCATGCATGGCCTGCGCGCAGCCTGGAACACACATCGTCCACTCCTCCTGCTTTGCATGAACGCGGCCATGTTAGCGCATCGCGGGCAAATCGCATTCCAACCATTGCATAGGAGCGCAAGTGTCGGCAAAAAAGCGACATGCTGGTCCTTGACAATATTTCCGTGCGCGTCGCCGGGCGCCTGCTCATCGAGAATGCGGCGGTGCGGGTTCCGCCGCGCGGCCGCGTCGGCCTCGTCGGCCGCAACGGCGTCGGCAAGTCGACGCTTGTCGGCGCCATTGTCGGCGACGTCGCGCTCGAAGCCGGCGACATCCAGCTTCCGGCGCGCACGCGCATCGGGTGCCTGGCACAGGAGGCGCCGGACGGCCCGCAAAGCCTGATCGAGGTCGTGCTCGCCGCCGACGCCGAGCGCGCGGCGCTCATGGCCGAGGCCGCGACCGCGAGCGAGCCCGAACGCATCAGCGACATCCAGACGCGGCTCACCGATATCGACGCCCACGCCGCGCCCGCGCGCGCCGCCGCGATCCTCGCTGGGCTCGGGTTTTCGCACGCGCAGCAGTCGCGGCCCTGCGCCGAATTCTCCGGCGGCTGGCGCATGCGCGTGGCGCTCGCCGCCACCTTGTTCGCGCGGCCCGACCTGCTGCTGCTCGACGAACCGACCAACTATCTCGATTTCGAGGGAACGCTTTGGCTCAAGGAGCATCTGTCGCGCTATCCGCACACCATGATCATCATCAGCCATGATCGCGATCTCCTCGACGTCGCGGTCGACCATATCCTGCACCTCGACCAGGGCCGGCTCGCGCTTTATCGCGGAAATTACGCCGCGTTCGAGCGCCAGCGGCGCGAGCGCCTGGTGCTCGATCAGAAGTTGGCGGCCAAGGAGGAGGCGCGGCGCAAGCACATGCAGGCTTTCGTCGATCGCTTTCGCGCCACGGCCAGCAAGGCGCGCCAGGCGCAATCGCGGCTCAAGCTTCTGGCGCGGCTGGAGCCCGCCGTCGCCAACGTCACGCAGGAGGTGCGCGAATTCGTGTTTGCCGCGCCCGCGCGCGCGCTCTCGCCGCCGATCATCGCGCTCGACGAGGCGGACGTTGGTTATGTCTCTGGCCAGCCGGTGCTGCGCAACCTGTCGCTGTCGATCGGCAATGACGACCGCATCGCGCTCCTTGGCGCCAACGGCAATGGCAAATCGACGCTGGTCAAGCTGATCTCCGGGCGCATGGCGGCGACGGGCGGACGCGTGACCCGCGCCGCCGGGCTCAAGATCGCCTATTTCGCCCAGCACCAACTCGACGAGCTCGACCCCGACGCCAGCGTCTACGCGCATCTGCGCCGGCTGATGCCGGCAAGCCCACAGGCCATGGTGCGCGCGCGCGCCGGCGCACTCGGTTTTTCAGGCGAGAGCGCCGACACGCCGGTGGCAAAGCTTTCTGGTGGGGAAAAGGCACGGCTGCTGCTCGGCCTCGCGACATTCGACGCCCCGCACCTTATCATCCTCGACGAACCCACCAACCATCTCGACATCGACAGCCGCGCCGCGCTCGTCGAGGCCATCAACGCGTTCGCCGGCGCCGTCATCATCGTGTCGCATGACCGCCACCTGGTCGAGGCCTGCGCCGAACGCTTGTGGCTGGTGGCGGACGCCGCGGTGACACCCTTCGACGGCGACCTCGACGATTATCGCCGCCTCGTTCTCGATGCGCGGCGCAAATCCGATTCCGGCGCGGCGCGCGCCGCCGGCGCCACGGCGATTGTCGGCAGTCCGGCGAAGCGCCGGCGTGGCGCTGCAGGCAAACGCGCGGAACTGGCACCGCTGCGCGGCCGGGTGGCGGCGGCCGAGGCGGAGGTGGCGCGCATTACCTCTCGCCTTGCCCAGATCGACGCCGCGCTCGCCAATCCGGCGGCCTATGCCGGCGATGCCTTTCGCGGCACGGCGCTCGCCATCGAACGCTCGGCGGCAGTTGCCAATCTCGCGCAGGCGGAAGAGCAATGGCTTGCGCTCATGGGCGAATACGAGCGCGCCAGCGCGTCGTGAGCGCGCCTTGCTGCGCCGGCGGCGACGCGGCATCTTATTGCGCGCCAACCGCGCCAGCGCATGTTCGCGAAAAGTGGGAAGCGTTCTAATGCGCTGCGAGCGTCGCCCGCATGAGGCTCCGCGCGTCTTCGCGCAGCGCCCGGCGCGAGGCCTCGCGGCTGTAGAACATATGCCCTCCGCCATAGACCGCGAGCCTGAGCCGGTCGGCGGCGCCATAGGCGGGCAACTGATCGATGATCAACTGGCTTTCGAAATAGGGCGTGACCAGGTCGCTCGCGCCATGCGCCACCAGGACGCGGCTTGACGAATCGGCGGCAAGCAGGCCGCGCAACTCGTCCACGACCTGCGGCGCGGTTCGCCCGCGACCCCAGACCCATTGCGAGGACACCGCGTTGTTGAGCAGGTGGTAGCGTTCCTCGGTCCGCCAGCCGAGCTTGTCGCGATACTGCGCGACGGCGGCGTTGGCCAGCGGCGCGTGGATGGCGCTGAGAAACGGATCGCTAAAGCGCGAGCGCGCGGCGTTGGGTTCGGGATCGAGGCCAGTCACGGACGCGTCATAGGCGCTCGCCACGAGCCCGTCGGAACGGCGCAGTTCGCGCTGGAAGGTGCGCATGTCGATGCGTCCGGCGAGGCGGCGCACGAGCGCGAAATCAAGCCCCGTATACGCGGCGACCCGCGCGCTGATGCGCGCGACGGCAGCGGCATCGCCCTCCCCGCGCATGAGGTCGCGCAGATACTCGCCGACCGCATAGTCCTCGACTTCGCGCAGCGCCGCGCGGTCGAATTTTTCCCGCTGTTCGCGCGCTGCGGCCGCCATCGACGGTAGCCGCGACACGAAAGCGAGCGGCACGTGGCGCCCGCCGCCGCGCCAGCCGAAATCGAGCACCGGAGAAATCATGATCAATCCGCGCACGCCGACATTCTGCTTTTCGCGCAGCTGCTCCGCCACCAGCGGAGCGCGAAATCCGCCATAGCTTTCCCCGACGATGAACACCGGCGAGCGGGCGCGGCCGAAGGCCGTGATCCATTTGCGCATGAAGACGGCGAGCGCTTCCGCGTCGCCCTCCACCGACCAGAAATCGCGCCGCAGCTTCTCGGAATCCGACGCCAGCCGGCTATAGCCCGCCCCCGCCGGATCGATGAACACGAGGTCGGTGAAATCGAGCCAGGTCTCAGCATTGGGTTGCGTCGGCGCGATCGTCGACGGCGTCAGCGCCTCCAGCGCCAGCCGCCATGGCCCCATCGCGCCGAGATTAAGATAGGCCGAGGCTGCGCCCGGACCGCCATTGACCACGAAGCTTACCGGGCGGCGCGCATCGCCGGCCGCATCGGCGAGAAACGCGGTAAAGGCGATTTCCGCTTGCAGCTTTCCTTCGCCGTCATTGATCGGCAGCGACCCGGCGATCGCTTGGAATGTCAGGCTGCGATCCGCGAGCGTGATCGTATGCGTGGAGCGCACGTCGGCGGGCAGGCGTTTCGCCGCGGGCGGCGCGGCGCGTTCGGCGCGGGGCGCGGATTTTTGCGCCTCCAGCGGCTGCGCGACGGTCGCATCCGTGCGCGCCGCCGGCGGATTTTCCGCCGCGCTCGGCGCTTGCGCGACGGCTCGCGAGGCGGCGCCCGGCAACGCCATGGCCAGCGCCAAGGCCGACACGATGGCCAACCAGCCAACGGCCGCACGCGGCAAGGCGGCGGGCGTCAGTCGCGACCATGGCCGTGGCGAGCTTTCGCTGGCACCATGTGAAGGTTGAAACGCAATCATGTATTGGCCGGGCGCCGGGCGGGCTTTTTGCGCGCCGGCTTTTTTTCGCCCTTGGGTGGGGGCGCCGGTTCGGGGCCGCGTTCCATGGAGACGAGGCGCCCGCCAACGAATTGATAGATGCCGGCGCGATCGGCAGCCATGTATGTCATCGCGGCGGTTCGCTCGCCGCGTTCGTTGGCGCCGATATCGACGCGCTGGGCGGTACCGAGCGCGCGCGCGACCTCGCACTCGCTCATGCCGAGGCCAACGCCACGCGTCAATTGCACTTGATCCGACAGGCTTGGCTCGAGCGACGTGTCTGGCGTCAGCGGCGCCGAGCCGGCGCAAAAGCCATTTCCGTCGACGAGGTCGCCCGGACCGATCGGGCGCCTGACGATCTGTTTGCGATCAAACATCGCCGGCGCCGTCAGGGCGTAGACGTTGGGATCGAGCCGAAACGGGCGCAAATCGCCGAAATCAAGCCGCGTGCACGCCCCGGCCGCGAAAGCCAGCACGCCGACCATCGCCCATCGAATTGAACCTACTCGCATTTCCAACCCTTGCAGCTCCGACTTCCGGGCCGACGCGGCGCCTACTTGGCACGGCAATTCTGGCATCATTTTGAAGCCGCGTCCGCCACGACGTCTGCCCGGCGCGAATATGGTTTATACGGCCGCGCACGTTTCCCGCCTACCCCTTGCGCTGCCAACGGCCGCCCTCGTCCGGCTGCCAGTAGGTCACCGCGAGCCCCTCGGCCTTGGCCGCGCCCCAGCGCGCGCGCGCGGCAGCGACGGCATCGGCGTCCCCGCCGTCGAACAGGAGAACGATGCGTTCATGCCCCTGCACGCCCGCCGGCCATTGCGCGCCGTCGACCAGAAAGCGCACCTGGGCGGCGTTGGGATTGTCGTCCTTGACCGTCAGCAACACCGGCTGCTCGCGCGCCGAGGCCTCCTTATAGGTGCCATGCGCCAGGAAGCCGTCATCGCGATAGGTCCATAGATGCGCGTCGAGCGCCTCGACGCGCTCATCGCTTGCCGCCTGCACGACGACGCGCCAGCCACGTTCGAGCGATTTCTCGATGAGGCGCGGCAGCGTCTGTTCGAGCGTGCATCCTTGCAGGTGGTAGAAGAGAAGCTCCGTCACGCCGCAACCTCCCGGCGCCGCAGCCCGCGCGCGCCCAAGGGCTTGCCAAGCGGCCGGCGAGGCAGAATACCCTATGGCAGCAGCGTGGCGCGACGCCGTCCAGTAAGGCCGAATTGGCGGCGGCGCAATCGGGCGGCGGAAAAATGAGTGAAACGACACGCAAGGTGGCGCTTGTGACCGGCGCAGCGCGCGGCATCGGGCTTGCAACCGCGCGGCGGTTTCTCGCCGACGGTTTTGCCGTCGCATTGCTCGATATCGACGCCGAGGGCCTCGCGCGCGCCCATGCCGGCCTGGCATTGCCCGATGCAACTCTTGCGCTGCATTGCGACGTCGCCGACGCGGCCGGCGTGACCGCCGCCTTGACGCGGATTGGCGGCCAGTTCGGGCGCCTCGACGCGCTGGTCAACAATGCCGGCGTGGCGCTGTTCAAGCCGATCCTCGAATTATCGCAGACGGAATGGGCGCGCGTCCTCGCGGTCAACCTCACCGGCCCCTTCCTGTGCACGCAAGCCGCCGTGCCATTGCTGCGCGCGCGCGGCGGCAGCGTCGTCAACGTGACCTCGATTTCGGCGCTGCGCGCCTCGACGCTGCGCGCCGCCTACGGCACCAGCAAGGCCGCGCTCGCGCATCTCACGCGCCAGCAGGCGGTCGAACTCGCCGCGCTCGGCATCCGCGTCAACGCGGTTGCGCCGGGCCCGGTCGATACGACGATGGCCAAGGCCGTGCACAGCCCCGCCATCCGCGCCGATTACCACGACGCCATACCCCTTAACCGCTACGGTCGGGAGGAGGAAATCGCCGAGGCGATCGTGTTCCTTTGCAGCGAGCGCGCGAGCTATATCACCGGCCAGTCGCTGGCGGTCGACGGCGGCTTTGAGGCTACCGGCATCGGCCTGCCGACGCTGCGCGGCGAGGAAAGCGCGCGATAGGCGCGCGCGCCGGCGCCGGCGCGTCACAACAGGAAATCGAATGCGTTGACCTGCGCGATGTCGATTCCGGCGAGTAGAACGAACGTATTGCCGCCGAACGCAACCTGCGTGCCGCCGCTCACCGACGTCAAGGCCAAGGATGCGAAAGACATGCCCCTGCCCGTGAGATCGATAAGATCATGGCCGGGAGACGCGTCGGCGGCATCGAAATCGACGATGAAATCCGAGCCGCCATTCGCGGCGAGGCGAAAGTCAAAGATGTCGGCGCCGCCGGCACCCGTGAACGTGTCGTTGCCGCCGGCGCCGGTGAATCGATTATTCTCGACGGTCCCGATGCCGACATGGGCGAAATTTCCCACGAAGACCAGATTCTCGACGTTGAGCCGCAGCGCATACGACGCCAGGAAAGTCTGCACCTCGTCGATTCCCTCATTGGCAAACTCAAACACCGTGTCGTTGACGGATTGCACCGCATAGATGTCGTTTCCCGCGCCGCCCTGCAGCGTATTCAGTCCCGCGCCGTCGATGAGCACGTCGTTACCGGCAAGGCCGATCAGATAATCGTTGCCGGAGCCGCCGATCAACCAATTATCCGCAGAAGTTCCGATCCCCGTATGCGAACCGGCGCCGACGAAGATCAGGTCTTCGACGTTCGGCGGCAGCACGTAATAAGAAAGAAACGTCTGAATCTGATCTCTGCCCTCGTTCGCGAACTCGAACACGGTGTCGGCATTCGACTGCACCGCGTAGATGTCGTTGCCGATGCCGCCCTGCAGCGTGTTGATGCCCGCGCCGTCGATGAGCGTGTCGTTGCCGTCCAATCCGATGAGATAATCGTTGCCGTTGCCGCCCTCGATACGATCGTCGCCCAGGCCCCCGATCAGCACGTCGTCGCCGTCCTCGCCGCGGATGATGTCGTTGCCGGCAAAGCCGATGAGCGTGTTGTTCGCCTGGTTGCCGATCAGCACGTCGCTGCCGCTGCCGCCATAGGCGTTCTCGATCAGCGAACGAAGGTCGCCGTTGAACAGCGCGGAGTTGTAGATATTCCCGCTCGCCAGGTGCCCGGCCTGGAAGACGTCCAAATTGGCGCGCTGCGCATCGGAGGCCACGCTCCAGGATTGCGGCCGCAAATCGATGCTCACCGCGGTCGTGTAATTGCGCAGGTCGTAGGTGTCGATTCCGCCGCCATCCCAGATCGTCAGGAAAATGCGGTTCGCCCCCGGCGCCCCCTGCCCGGCGCCGTTGACGAACATCTCGCCGGTCGCGGGGCTCCAGGCATAGTTGGTGTCGCCGCCATTGGTCGCATAATTCGCGCCATAGAGATATTGCAGCGCCAGGATGTCGTACATCATGAGCGTTTGCGCGTATCCGAATTGCTCGTTCGAATAGCCCGAAGCCGTCGAGCCGCCGACATAGCTGCGGTAGCTCATGACGGAAAATTCAAGACTGTCGCGATCGGGCGGCAATGCGACATCGAAGGGCGCGGAAGCGCCGTTGGGGTCGTGCGCGTGCTTGAGGCCGAGCGCGTGGCCGAGTTCATGGATGTGGGTGGCCCAATAATAATTGCCCGGGACGGGGTTGCGAAATCCCTGGGCATGGTCGTTGCCGCCGTTTCCGGAATCATCGCCGAACCACACGTCGCCTTGCGCGTCCGGGAAGCCGGGAAATATCGGCGATCCGGGAAAATCTCCGACCCACGCCGTCGGCAGGTTGGCCCCGCCGAAGAAGTCGCTCTGCGAAATCTGCAGATTGACGCTGGCGCGGAACGTATTGTCCGCGACCCGTGAAATACCGAGATTGGTAACGGATTCGACGGAGCCATAGGCGTTGCCGGACCCCTCCAAGATCGCCTGCACGGCCGCGATTTGCGTCGCGGAGACCTGCTGGAAGCCGGTTACCGCGACGGCATAGACTCCGCCGAATGCCGCGTTGGCATCGCTCGGAAAACTATAGGTCAAGAGGCCCGACCAGCGCCCCGAACCGAAAATGATTGAATCGATGAAGACGTTGCCTGACGGCGCAACGCCGGCGGTCGCCGCGGCGGCCGCCCCGCTCGCAGGCGCGCCACTCGAACCGAGCGCGGCGAACCCGCCCGCGCGCGCGGCGGCCTCGCCCGCGTCGATTGCCATAAAGTCGAAGCTGAATGAATGTCCGTCGCCGGCGCCGCCCAAGCCAAGCGATTTGCATATTTGGCACATGCAGCGCAGCCCTCGGAAAGAGCGGAATTCGGCGGGTGATTCGCGCTCCCGTTGAATTATTTGCGGGTTTCACGCCGCCCGCAAGCGCTGTGCCTTCTTCGGGCCGGGCGCGGACGGACGCGCGGGTCGGCACGAGCGGCTATTTTTCGTAGACGTCGGCGAGCAGCCGGTCGAGCAGGCGAACGCCCCAGCCCGCGCTCCAGCTCTTGTTGATCTCCGTTTGCGGCGAGCCCAGCGCCGTGCCGGCAATGTCGAGATGCGCCCATGGCGTGCGCCCGACAAAGCGCTGCAGGAACTGTGCCGCCGTGATCGCTCCGCCATGGCGCCCGCCGGTGTTCTTCATGTCGGCGAATTTGGAATCGATCATCTTGTCGTATTCCTTGCCGAGCGGCATGCGCCAGACCTTCTCCCCGGTCGCCTCGCCGGCGGCGGTCAGGCGCGTGGCGAGGGTATCGTCGTTGCAAAACAGGCCGGCATATTCCTGACCGAGCGCCACCATGATCGCGCCGGTCAGGGTGGCAAGATCGATCATCACGCGCGGCTTGTACTTCTTGTTGACGTAGTGGAGGACGTCGGCGAGCACGAGGCGGCCCTCGGCGTCGGTGTTGATGATCTCGATTGTTTGGCCGGACATGCTGCGCACGATGTCGCCGGGGCGTTGCGCGCGCCCGTCCGGCATGTTCTCGACGAGCCCGATGGCGCCGATGACGTTGACGCCGGCCTTGCGCGCCGCGATCGCATGCATGAGGCCGACGACGCAGGCGGCGCCGCCCATGTCGCCCTTCATGTCCTCCATGCCGCTGGCCGGCTTGATCGAAATGCCACCGGTGTCGAAGCACACGCCCTTGCCAACGAAGGCGACCGGCGCCACGCCGCGCTTGCCCCCGTTCCAACGCATCACCACGATACGGCTGTCATGCTCGGAGCCCTGGCCGACGCCGATAAGGGCGCCCATGCCAAGCCGCTTCATCTGCGGCTCGCCGAGCATGTCGATGTCCACGCCAAGTTTGCGCAGCGCCATCGCGCGGCGGGCAAATTCCTTGGGGAAGAGCACGTTGGCCGGCTCATTGACGAGGTCGCGCGCCAACATCACGCCTTCGCCCAGGCCGCGGCCAGCGGCCCAGGCGCGGCGCGCGGCGGTGGCCTGGCGCACTGCAATGGTGACCGCCACCGTCGAGGCCTTCAGCGCACCCTCGGCCGGCTTGGTCTTGTAGCGCTCGAAGCGATAGCTGCGCAGCCGCATGCCGAGCGCCAGATCGACCGCCTGGGCCGGGGTCAGGGCGCCAGCCGGCAGCTCGCCGACCACTGTCGCGTTGGGCACTGAGCGTGGGATTTGGCCCATCGCCATTCCCCCGAAACGGAGCATGTCCACGGGCTTGATGTCGCTAACCTTGCCCAACCCGATGACGACAAGGCGGTCGGCCCGCAGTCCCCTGGGCATCACAATGTCGAGAACCGCGCCGCTTTTCCCGGTGAATTTCTGCGCCGCGGCGGCCTTTGTCACGAGGTCGCCGCAGGGGCGCAGGAAGCGGGTCGTCGCAGCGCCAAAAGCAAGCGAATCGCCGCAGAAAACGACCAAAATGCCTCGGCGTGGCGCGGAGAACGGGGCAAATTCGACGGGGCGTGCGTCGGCCATAGAACGTCCTTTCGGCGGCGCTGTCCGGCCGTCACGGCGACGGGG
>JACQAE010000307.1 GCA_016195095.1 Pseudomonadota bacterium | reverse complement strand
GGCGAGGGTGGCGCCGGCGCCGCGGCGGACGGCGGCGGATTGGCCGGCGGGCGCTCGGTCGGCAGCGGCGGCCGGCGCGCCGGTGGCCGCGGTGGCGCCGGCGGTCGCGTCTGCGCCGCCGGCGGCGTAATCGATAACGGGGCCTGCGCCGCCGCCGGCCAAGCAAGCGCGACCAGCATGATTGCCGTGATCGCGACCGCCAGCCCGCCGGCGTTCATGGCCTCGCCTCCGGCACCGTCAATTGCGATGCCGCTTGCGCCAGTGCCGCCGCCGCGCCACGCGGATCAGCAAAGATCAGGTCGCCAACCGCCACGAATTCCGCCCGTGCCCGCGCAAAATATGCAACCTCCTCGAAACTCGCCGCGTAACCGACACAGGGAACCTGCATCAGTTCCGCCCACCACGATATAAGCTCGGCGATCGCGCCGAAAGTCGGCCGCACGCCATTGCCACCGGGTTCGCCAAACATCACATAGTCGGCACCCATGTCGCCGGCCACCATGGCCTCGTGGCGGTTCGTGAGCCCGCCGCAACCAGCGATCCGCGCCGGCTTGAGCGCGGGCAGGATTGTCGCGAGCGCGCCGATGCCGGCGACATGCGCCCCGTCGGCGCCCGCGCGTTCCACAAGGTTGTGGTGGTCATCCAGGATGAGCGCGGCGCCGGCCCCCTGCACAATCGCGGCGATCGCCGCGACACGATCGACCAGCGTGTGCTCGTCGCCGGGCGCCAGGCGCAGGAGCACGGCGGCCACGTCGGCCGCGCCGAGGGCGGCGCGGAGCTGGTCATGGATCGCCGTCGTCGCGTCGAGCGGCGGCGTGACGAGATAGAAACGCACCGGCCCCGGCGCAGTCGTGGGCGCGGCGGCAGATGTGGGCGCGCGCGCGTACGATGGCGACCGGGACGCGCGCGATGGGTCGCGCTTGGAGCGCGCGAGGCGGGAAGTCCTGGTCTTCACGCGGCCTTCTTCTCGAGGTCCATCTTCCATTGCCCGAGCGCGGCGAGGCTGTTCATGCGGGCGCGATGTGCGAAGGCGCGCTGCGCCGTCGCCACGTTCTCTGAACGCCCACGCCACGCCTGCTGCGGCGCCGCCTGCAGGGCGCGCCCATAGGAAAATGTCAGCTTCCACGGCAGCCCACCGCAGCGATTCATGGCGTCGAGATGCGCGGTCGCCTCCTCGTCGGACTGGCCGCCAGAGAGAAACGCGATGCCCGGCACCGCCGCCGGAACGCAGGCCTTGAGCAGGCGCAACGTCATCTCCGCCACCTGCGCCACCGGCGCGCGCGTCGAAAATTTCTTGCCGGCGACAACCATGTTGGGCTTGAGCACGATGCCTTCGAGCGCGACGCGCTGGAGGTAAAGCTCGTGGAACGTCTGCTTGAGCGCGAATTGCGTGACCTCATAGCAGCGCGCCATGTCATGCCCGCCGTCCATCAGCACTTCCGGTTCGACAATCGGCACGATGCGCGCCGCCTGGCAGAGCGCCGCGTAACGCGCGAGCGCGTGCGCGTTGGTGCGGATCGCCGTATCGCTCGGGATGCCCTCGCCAATGTCGATCACGGCGCGCCACTTGGCGAAGCGCGCGCCGTGATCGTAGTATTTCGGCAGGCGCTCCGCGAGCCGGTCGAGGCCCATGGTGATCAATTCGCCCGGGCAGCCGGGCAATGGCTTTGCGCCCTCATCAACCTTGATGCCGGGCAGCGCGCCGGCCTGTTTGATGAGCGCCACCAGCGGCGTGCCATCCTTGGCCTTCTGCCAGATGGTTTCATCATACAAGATGACGCCGGAAATATATTTCGACATCGCCTCGCCGGTGCGCAACAGGAGCTCGCGGTAGTCGCGGCGCGTATCCTCGCTCGCCTCCACGCCGATGGCCTCGAAGCGCTTGCGGATCGTGCCCGAGGACTCGTCGGCAGCCAGAATGCCGCGGCCGGGCGCGACCATCGCCTCCGCAACCGCGTTGAGTTCGGCAAGATTCATATCAACGTCCTCCTTGCAGCGGCCATGCGCCAACCCGGCCGGCCGCCTCCTCTCTACCCCGACACGGCCACGCCGGGAGCGGAAATTCAACCCATTCTTAACACCTCGACACCGGGCAGCGGCTTGCCTTCCATCCATTCGAGGAAGGCGCCGCCGGCAGTCGAAACATAGCTCAATCGCGCGGCGACGCCGGCGGCGTTGAGCGCGGCGACAGTATCGCCGCCGCCGGCGACGGAAACGAGGCGGCGCGCCTGCGTCAATTCGGCCGCCGCATGCGCAACGGCAACGGTCCCGGCGTCGAAGGGCACGAGTTCGAACGCCCCGAAAGGCCCGTTCCAAACCAGCGTCTTGCTGCGCGCCAAAACGGATACGACGCGCGCGACGCTGCCCGGTCCGATGTCAAGGATCATGTCGTCGCCGCCGACCGCATCGACCGAGACGACGCGCGCGGGAGCGTTGGCGGCAAATGTCCTGGCCACGACGACTTCGCCCGGCAACACGATTTCGCAGTTCGCCGCGTCCGCCTTGCCCATGATATCGCGCGCGGTTGCGAGCAGGTCGTGCTCGCACAGCGATTTTCCCACCGCCAGGCCTTGCGCCGCGAGGAAAGTATTGGCCATGGCCCCGCCGATAATGAGCACATCGACCTTGGCGACGAGATTGCCGAGCAGGTCGAGCTTGGTCGAAATCTTGGCGCCGCCGACGATCGCCGCCACGGGACGCTCGGGCGCCTCGAGCGCGAGCGTCAGCGCGTCGAGTTCCGCCTGCATGTTGCGCCCGGCATAGGCGGGAAGCCGGTGGCCGAGGCCCTCGGTGGAGGCATGCGCGCGATGCGCGGCGGAAAAGGCGTCGTTAACCCAGACGTCGCCGAGCGTAGCCAGCGCCGCCACAAAGGCCGGGTCGTTTTTTTCCTCTCCCTTGTGAAAGCGCGTATTCTCCAGGCAGAGAATGTCGCCGTCGCGCATGGCGGCGACGGCGACCTCGGCCGGCGCGCCGACGCAATCCGGCGCGAAGGCGACGGGCCGCCCGATGGTTACGGCGAGGGCCATGGCGACGGGCGCGAGCGAGGCGGACGTGTCGCGGCCCTTCGGCCGGCCGAAATGCGCGAGCAGGATCACCTTGCCGCCTTGGTCGGCGATCTCGGTGATGGTCGCGGCGACGCGTTCGATGCGTGTCGCGTCGGCGACCTTGCCGTTCTCCATCGGCACGTTGAGGTCGACGCGCACCAGCACGCGCTTGCCGCGCAGATCGGCCTGGTCGAGCGTGCGAAACCGTTTCATCCGCCTATCGATCGTCCGCGCGCCGCGGTGTTCGTCGCGATTATCGCGCCGCGATCGCCCTCATGTCAGCTTTCCCATCGCCACTGCCGTGTCGGCCATGCGATTGGAAAAGCCCCACTCGTTGTCGTACCAGGACATCACGCGCACGAGCGTGCCATCCATCACCTTGGTCTGATCCATGTGAAAGACCGAGGAGCGTGGATCGTGATTGAAATCGATCGAAACGTTGGGCGCGGTCGTATAGCCGAGGATGCCCTTGAGCTGCTGCTCGGCCGCGCGCTTGATCGCCGCGTTGATCTCCTCCTTCGTCGTTGCGCGCTTGGCGACGAACTTGAAATCGACGACCGAGACATTGGGCGTCGGTACCCGGATGGCGACGCCGTCGAGCCGGCCGTTGAGTTCCGGCAGCACCAGGCCAACCGCCTTGGCCGCGCCGGTCGAGGTCGGAATCATCGACAGCGCCGCCGCGCGGGCGCGGTAAAGGTCCTTGTGCACCTGGTCGAGCGAGGGCTGGTCGTTGGTGTAGGCGTGGATCGTGGTCATGAATCCGCGCTCGATTCCGACCGCGTCATTGAGCACCTTGGCGACGGGGGCGAGGCAATTGGTGGTACAAGAGGCATTGGAGACGACGCGGTGGTCCTTGGTCAACTTGTCGTGGTTGACGCCGTAGACCACGGTGAGGTCGGCGCCATCGGCCGGCGCGGAGACGAGCACGCGCCTGGCGCCGGCATCAAGATGCGCCGCGGCCTTGTCCCGGGCGGTGAAAATGCCGGTACACTCCAGCGCGATATCGACGCCGAGCGCCTTCCACGGCAGCGTCGCCGGATCCTTGATCGCGGTCACCTTGATCTTACCGTTGCCGACGCTCATCGAATCGCCGTCAACCGTGACCTCGCCCGGAAAACGCCCGTGCACGCTGTCGAAGCGCAGCAGGTGGGCGTTGGTTTCAACCGGAGCGAGGTCGTTGATGCCGACGACCTCGATGTCGCGGCGCTCGGCCTCCGCGATGGCGCGCAGAATATTACGTCCGATGCGCCCGAATCCGTTGATGGCAACCCGAACCGACATGATGCTGCTCCTTGTGGCGTGCGCGGCGATCGGCACGCAACCGCGACCCCTTTTAAGCAAAAGCCGCGAGAGATCAAAAACGAATTTTGCGACCGCTTGCTTTCCCGGCGCAACCCCAGCGGATGGTTCCCTTCAGTTTGAATGAAGTCGGCCTACAGTTTCACTTTGCTGACGGTCCGATTTTACCCAACCTTTGGAATCCGATTGCCCGCGCGGACCATTGGAGCATGATCCCGAAATTCGGGAGCCGGTATTCGGAAAAGATCATGCTCGAACAAAAAGCTAAAGTTCCTCGCTGATTCACTCACAATGAATTCAGACTCTAGCCCCGGCGCAGCCGGGCCAGGGCGGCGTCGGCGACGCCGCGCGCGGTAATGCCAAAATGGCGGTAAAGTTCCTTATAGGGCGCGCTGGCGCCAAACCCTTGCATGCCGATGAACGCGCCGTCGGCGCCGACGAATTCGTCCCAGCCCTGGCGCATGCCGGCTTCCACCGCCACGCGCACCGGCGAGGTTCCGAGCACCCGCGCGCGGTATTCGTGCCCCTGTTCGCGAAAGAGTTCGACGCATGGCACGCCGACGACGCGCGCCGTATGGCCGGCCGCGATGATCAGGTCCTTTGCCTCGAGCGCGACGTGCACCTCCGAACCCGAGGCGAACAGCGTCACCTCGGCATCGTCTTCGCCCCACAGCACATAGGCGCCGCGTGCCACGCGGTTGCCGCCAGCAACATCGATGGTCACCGGCGGCAGGGCCTGCCGCGTCAGCGCCAAGAGCGTGGGCCGCCGCCGCTCGCGCAGCGCCACCTCCCAGGCCTGTGCCGTTTCCACGGTATCGGCCGGCCGGATGACCAGGAGCCCGGGAATCGCGCGCAACGCCGCCAGGTGCTCGACCGGCTGATGCGTCGGCCCGTCCTCGCCGAGCCCGATCGAGTCATGGGTCATGACGTAGATGACCCGCAGGCGCATCAGTGCCGCCAAGCGGATCGCCGGCCGCGCGTAGTCGGTGAACACGAGGAAGGTGCCGCCATAGGGCAAGAGGCCGCCATGCAGCGCCATGCCGTTCATGGCCGCGGCCATCGCGTGCTCGCGAACCCCGTAATGCAGGTAGCGACCCATGCGCGTGCCGGGCGCGAAGGTCGTGAGCGTCTTGGTGCGCGTATTATTGGAGGGCGAGAGGTCGGCGGAGCCGCCGAACGTCTCCGGCAATAACGGATTGAGCGCTTCGAGTACGATTTCGGAGGATTTTCGCGTGGCAATGGTCTGCGGCGCGGCGACCGCGTCGCGCGCAACGGCACGCAGGGCCTCGCTCGCGGCCGCCGGAAAGGCCCCCTCAAGACGACGGTCGAATTCGCCGCGCGCGGGTTCGGCCAGCCCCGCCTGGCGCTGCCTCCACTGCGCGCGGGCGGATTTGCCGCGTTGCCCGGCGGCACGCCAGAGCGCGACAATTTCCGGCGCGAGCGAAAACGCGTCCCCTGTGATCCCGAGCGCAGCCTTGGCGCCGGCCAGTTCCTCCGCGCCGAGCGGCTCGCCATGGGCTTTCGCCGTGCCGGCCTTCTTCGGCGCGCCAAAACCAATAATGGTGCGGCAGGCGATCAATGACGGGCGTTGCGCATTGCGCGCGCGCTCGATGGCGCCGGCGATCGCGCCGGGGTCGTGCCCATCGACGCGCTCGCCCGCCCAGCCACAAGCGCAAAAGCGCGCAAGCTGATCGGTTGAATCACTCAGCGACAATGGCCCGTCGATCGAGATGGCGTTGTCATCCCACAGGACGATGAGGCGGGCGAGCCGCTGGTGGCCGGCGAGCGCAATCGCCTCGTGGCTGATGCCTTCCATCAAGTCGCCGTCCGAGGCGAGGACATAGGTATGATGATCGACGATGTCCGCGCCGAATTCCGCGCGCAACTTCTCCTCGGCGATGGCCATGCCGACAGCGGTCGCGAGCCCCTGCCCGAGCGGACCGGTCGTCGTTTCAATGCCGGGTGTATGGCCGTATTCGGGATGGCCGGCGGTGATCGATCCGAGCTGGCGGAAGCGGCGCAACTGGTCGAGCGTTATGGCCGCATAGCCGAGAAGGTGCAGCACGGCGTAGATGAGCATCGAACCGTGGCCGGCGGAGAGCACGAAGCGGTCGCGGTCCGGCCAATCCGGCGCGTCCGGATCGAATTTCATGAACCGCGTGAACAGCACCGTGGCCACGTCCGCCGCGCCCATCGGCAGTCCGGGATGTCCCGACCCGGCTCGCTCGACCGCATCCATGGCCAGGACACGAATGGCGTTGGCCATGCGGTCGTGCTCGGCGCGCGAATTCATCGCCGACCTGGCGGACGGACGCGGCGCCGCTTGACTCGCGCGGTCGGCGATGGAGTGGTTTTCATGCTGCAAACCGCTGATCCGAGGCGCTGGACAGATAGCATGTGAGCGTGCCCAGTCAACGCGACGCGGACCGCGCGCGTGACCTTTTCCCGCGCAGCCGATATTTCGCAACTTCATCCGCCGCGCTCGCCCACCGCGCGTGCGCACGCGCGCACTCCCGCAGCATCGGCGCCAGACACGGACAGAGGTGGAAAACGAGCGCTAACGCGTTGACGGACAGGCGCAACAAAACATAAGCTTTCCCAAGTAAATCCTTGGCGGTGCGGCGAATTTGTGAACGCTCGGCTATGTTTGCGGCACGATAGGCGAAAGCATGATTCGCATTTTCGTCCGATCCCGCCGCGCGAATCCGGCCGCGCACGACCCGACAAGCGGCAGGACTTGCCCGTGCCCGGCCGTGCCGGAGCTTTTTCCGCCGCGGGAATATGTGACAGTGCTGAAGCAGGCCGCCATGCTTGCCGGTTCGGCTCGAGCCGGACGCGCCGCGGCCGAACGGGGCGGCAATGGACGAGCTTAGCGCGATCGAGGCCGCGACGCGACGCCTGCTCCTAGCGCTCGACGCGCTTGACGGTGCCGTCGAGCGCCGCCGCGAGGCCGATCGCGACATCGACCGGCTCGCCGCCCAACTGCACGCGCACGACCTTGACCGCGCGCGGCTGGCGGCCGATCTCGACCGCGCGGCGGCGCGCATTCAGCAGCTCGAAGCCGCCAATCGCGAGATCGCGCGCCGGCTGGACACCGCGACCGAGTCGATCCGCGCCATCGCCGACGCGCAGGAGGAATAGGGCATTGTGGCGGCGCCGACGACTTTTCGCCGCCCGACGGCGCTGCCGACCAAGACTTCACGGCAAGATCGGATCGCGTGGGCGATGCGATCGCGCCCGAGCCACACAACAAATCCGGGAATCCCGCAATGGCAAGCGTCAGCGTCAGCATCAACAGCCGCAACTACCGCATGGCCTGCGAGGATGGGCAGGAGCCGCACCTCATCGCGCTTGCCGCCGACCTTGAGGAGCGCATCGCGCGCCTGCGCGCCGGCTTCGGGGAGATCGGCGACATGCGGCTGACCGTGATGGCGGCGCTCATGCTGGCCGACGAACTCTCCGACGCGATTGCCAAGGTGCAAAGCCATGAGGAGGAACTTGGCCGCCTGCGCGCGGCCGGTTCGCAGGCCGGCGACAGCAAGGCAGCGACCGAGGTGGCGGTGACGCAGGCGCTTAACATCGCGGCCGAGCGCATCGAGAAAATCGTGCGCACGCTCAACCAATCGACGGGCGCCGCACCACTGACCGCCGGCTGAGGCAGCGATTGCGATCTCAGCGATCCCGCACTAGCGGACGCCACGGCGGCGGACTACATTCGCGTCGCGGGGCTGCTGGGTGCGTGTGAGACAAATCCCCGGGGCCTTATCGATCCTGAAGGGAGCTGTCCCTGGCCGGGCCCGTGGGCTCGGTCATATGGCGCCCACCTACTTACGTAGGGAACCCGGGATCACGATCCCGCACGGCTTTTGCGGCTCCGCGCTTTCCATCTGTTGCCACCGTGACGCGCAAAGCGCCAAAGAACCGGTTGCAGCACCCGCAGTTTGGCGGTGAGATTGCATTCGTGCAATCCGCACGAACGGGACGCTGCGGGGGCTAAGCGTCCGAAAAATCCCCACCGGGAAGGTGCCAACCTTGCCATCCATCGTCCATACCCACCAAACGCGAGAGCAAATGGAACCCGCCGACGCGGTCGCGAAGTCGAAAGCGGCCTTGCGCCTTACAGCCGGCGCGCGGCGCGACGCGCTCG
>JACQAE010000306.1 GCA_016195095.1 Pseudomonadota bacterium | reverse complement strand
GCGAGGAGCGCGTGCTGCGCATGCGCTTCGGCATCGGCATGAACACCGACCACACGCTCGAGGAAGTCGGCCAGCAGTTCTCGGTCACCCGTGAGCGCATCCGCCAGATCGAGGCCAAGGCGTTGAGGAAGCTCAAGCACCCCTCGCGGTCAAGGAAGCTGCGCAGCTTCCTGGATAACTGAAAAGGGGCCGCTCCGATCGGGCCGTTTCCCCTTGCCGTCCTCTGGATTGCAGTCGGGCTTGCCGATGCCTCACCACCCCCGCGCCAATGCGACCAATTGATCGAGCGCGGTGCTCCAGCCTTTCGAGAAGCCCATGTCGTCGTGGCGCTTCTGGTCGGCCGGGTCGCGGTGCAGCACGAGCGCCCGATAGCGCGTGCCGGAACCTTGCGTATCCAAGGTGATGAAGGCCGTCATCGCCAACATGCTTTCCGGTAGCGGGCGGTAGTCGGCGCCGAGCTGGCTTGTAAAGACGAGCCGGCGGTTCTCCTGCACGTCAAGGAAGCAGCCCATATTATCGTGCCGCTCGCCCTCCGGCCCCTGCATCACGGTGCGGAAAAGGCCGCCGGGCCGCAGGTCGATGTCGCATTCCACCGTCCGCCACGGCAGCGGGCAGAACCACTTCTTGAGCTCATCCGGTTGCGTCCAGGCGCGCCAGACGAGACGCGGCGGCACATCGACCACGCGCTCGAGAAGGAGGTCGCGCTCGGGATCGAAGCGGGCGGGCATTTCTTGGTTCATTGCGTCCGGTCTCCGGTCTTGAGCGTGAGAAGGTGAGAATCGAGCCGGTCGAGGCGCGCCGTCCACAATGCTCGCTGCTGTGCGAGCCAATGCGCCATCTCCTCAAATGGCTCGGGGACGATCTCGCACATGCGCACGCGACCCTGCTTCTTCGTGCGGACGAGCCCGTGCCTCTCCAGAAGCGCGAGATGCTGCATGAACGAGGGCAGCGCCATGTCGAAGGGCTTGGCGATCTCGCTGACGCTCGCCGGGCAGCGGCTCAATTGCTCGATCACCGCGCGGCGGGTCGGGTCGGCGAGAGCCCGCAAGGTGAAGTCGAGGGATGCGGAAGTCTGAGGCATATACCTAAGTATCGGCTACGGACAGTTAGGTCAATACCTATCTTTTTGGCCTTAGCGGGTGTGTGCGCCGTTCGACGATCTTGTGAAATGCGCGGCGTTGCGGAACTGCTTCGGGCGGCGCCGCGGAGCCAAAGGACAAGTGTGCGTTTGAAGGCCGCGACGGCGCGGCGGCGGCGCTATTCCAGCCCCTCGACGATACGTACGTCGCGCTCCGCGCCATTGCCGAGCGCCCTCAGCGCCTCCTGGTAGCCGGCGCAGTCATGCGCGGCAACGGCCTTTTCCATGCTGGGGAATTCGGAAATGACGATGCGCTCCTTGACGCCAGCCTCATAGGCCACCGCGGCGGCGCCGCGCGCAAGATAGCGGCCGCCAAAGGGGGCGACGGCGGGACCGGCGAGCTTGGCGTAGTCGGCAAGTGCCTGCGGGTTGGAGATCGAGCGATAACAGGTGACCCAATAGGCCTTGGGCATGGTTTGGCTCCGCGCGTAATGGTTGAGGATCATGCGGTCGTGCGCGGCAGCCTAATGCATTTTCCGCCGCTGAGGGAATCGGTGGTGGGGAAAATGCGACCAGTTGAGGAAAATAAGCGTTTGCCGAATTCCAAGCGGCCGCGGGTGCGGCGCGATCACGGAGAACTTGCGTCAAATCGATGCAACGGTGCGAGCGCAATCATTTCTCGCATGATGCAACGCGATGTCGCGCGAAAACCGGTTCCCGATTTTCGCGATCATGAAATTCGCGTGCGCATGATCTTTTCGCGAAACCGGTTCCCACTTTTCGCGATCGTGCGCTAGGATGGCGCATCGCGTCCATGCGGCGCGGCGAGCGCACGGGTCGGTCCATGTCCATCTGGAAATCCCTGTTCGGCGGCGGAGCCCCCGCGCCAAGCGCGGAAAAATCGAGCGAGCCCATCGACTATAACGGCTACGTCATTTGCGCCACGCCGTTCAAGAGCGAGGGCCAGTTCCAGACCGCCGGGACCATTGCCAAGGAATTCGACGGCGTGCGCCGGGAGCACCGCTTCATTCGCGCCGATCGCCACCCGCTCTACGACGACGCCGTTGCTTTCACATTGACCAAGGCGCGCCAGATCGTCGACCAACTCGGCGACCGCGTGTTCGCCGACGACGCCGCGCGCCCGCGCTGAACCGGCATGCCGCGCGGCCAATCGAGCGACCGGCACCCGCCAGGTGAATGGTGGAATATTTACGTCTGTTCATCTTTCCGCCATCGCCGTTCACCATTCACTCAGGATTGATTGCCTAGATTTGAGCCAATTCGCGTACTATGCGAATATGTCACTTCGACTCCGGCGCGGCTTTTTGCCGGCCGTCACACCTGAGGGATAGCTTCATGACCAGGACTCTCACGGCCCTCCTCGCCGCCGCGACCGTTGCCGTCACGTTGACCGCGGCCTCGGGCGATGCGTTTGCGCAACGTCGCGGCGCCGCCGTTGCCGCCGGCGTGCTCGGCGGCCTTGCCGCGGGCGCCATCATCGGCGGTGCGATCGCCGGCGGTCCGCCCGCCTACGCGGCCCCGCCGCCGGCCTATTACGCGCCGCCGCCGGCCTATTATGGTCCCGTGTGCCACATCGAGCGGCAGCGCTACTGGGACGGATACGCCTGGCGCGTGCAGCGCGTCGAGGTTTGCGACTGACCAGGGGCGCGGTTGCCTCGTAAAGTGTTTGCGGCCGGCTCGCGAGAGCCGGTCGTTTTGCTTGTGGGGTCGAAGTTCCGCCCGGCAAATCGGGTGGCGGGCGGCCGTGTGAGGTCCCGGCGCGGCGCGGGTTGAATTAGTTTCCGGGCGCCTTGGCGTCTTCCCGGGCGTTGCGCTATTGGGAGCCGCGGCGCGCCTGCATGTGGCGCAGCACCTCGGGCGTCGGCCAGCAATCGACCTTGAGGCCGTTTTGCTTCTGGTAGGCGCCGAGCGCGGCGCGCGTGAGCATGCCGGCCTTGCCATCGATCTTGTCGCCATAAAGGCCGATCGCGGTCAAGCGCTGTTGCATCGCTTCGACTTGCGCCGTGCGCAACTGGCGATCCTTGCTCCATGGCGCTTCGAAGCGCGCGCCATCGAGAATGCGGTCGCTGAGATGGCCGACGAAGAGCACATAGAGATCGGAAAAATTGTATTCCTTGATGACGAAGTAATTCTTCGGCGCCAGGAATGCCGGACCATGAGCGCCCTCGGGCAGCAGCAGCGAGGCGCTGTCGGCAAGCTCGGCTGCGCTGAGCCGGCGGCTGCCCGCAGGCGCGAAGCCGCGCTTGATCCATTCCCCGACCGGCAATGTGAATGTTGGTTGCGCGATCGTGCAGTCGAAAGTTTTCGGCGCGCGCACCTCGTAGGCCCAGCGGCGGCCGCGCTGCCAGCCCTTGCCGGCAAGCTGATTCGCCGCCGAGGCCAACGCGTCGGGTACCGAGGAAAAAATATCGCGCCTTGCGTCGCCGTCGAAATCGACGGCGTAGCGGTAGAAATCGCTGGGCAGGAATTGCGTGAGCCCCATGGCGCCGGCCCAGGAGCTTTTCATCGCGGCGAGCGACACATGGCCTTCCTCGATCATTTTCAGCGCCAGCAGGAATTCCTCGGCGAATTGCGCCTTGCGGCGGCCGTAGAATGCCTGCGTCGCCAGCACGCGCACGGCGCTGTGCGTGTTCTTGTGGCGGCCGAAATCCGTCTCGCGCCCCCAGATCGCGAGCACCACGTGTCCAGGCACGCCAAAGCGCTCCTCGATGCGCTCAAGCGTTGAGCGATGCGCGGCGTGCAGTTTTTTTGCGTGCGCGGCGAGGCGCGCGATCGTGACCTCGCGCACATAGTCGGCCGGCGTGCGCACGAATTCCGCCTGTTGCGCGGGCGCGCGCGCGGCGCGGCCAGGTATGTCGAGATCGGGCAGCGACAGGTCGGGTTCGAGCCCGCGTGTCGCGGCCTCGAATGTCGCTCGCGATACGCCAAGCTTTTGCGCTTGCGGCCATTGTGACAGCAGCCAATCCGCGAACGCGGCGTCGGCGGCATGCGCGGCCACCGTCGCGGCCACGGCCATCGCCGTCACGGCGATGGCGACGCGCAGGCGGCGGACGGACCGGAGCGCGGACATCAGCGCGAGAACTTCTTGTACCTGATCCGCTTGGGAATGGTCGAGTCGGCGCCCAGCCGGCGCATCTTGTCGGCCTCGTAATCCTGGAAATTTCCCTCGAACCACTCGACATGGCTGTCGCCCTCGAAGGCCAGCATGTGGGTGGCGATACGGTCGAGAAACCAGCGGTCATGGCTGATGATCACGGCGCAGCCGGCGAAATCCTCCAGCGCCTCCTCGAGCGCGCGCAGCGTATCGACGTCGAGATCGTTGGTCGGCTCATCGAGCAGCAGGAGATTGGCGCCCGACTTGAGCATCTTGGCCAGATGCACCCGGTTGCGCTCGCCGCCGGAGAGGTTCGCCACCTTCTTCTGCTGGTCGGCGCCCTTGAAATTGAACGCGGCGCAATAGGCGCGGCTGTTGACCTCGCGCCGGCCGAGCTGGAGCATGTCGAGACCGCCGGAAATCTCCTCCCATACGTTCTTGTTGCCGGCGAGCGTGTCGCGCGACTGATCGACATAGCCGAGCCGCACTGATTCGCCGATGCTGATCGTGCCGGCGTCGGGCTTCTCCTGCCCGGTGATCATGCGAAACAGCGTTGTCTTGCCGGCGCCATTGGGACCGATGACGCCGACGATGCCGCCGGGGGGCAGCCCGAAGGTGAGGTCGTCGATCAGCAGATTGTCGCCGAAGCCCTTGGTGAGCTTGTCGAACGCGACCACATTCTGCCCCAGACGCTCGGTGACTGGGATGACGATCTGCGCGGTCTGCGGCCCCTTCTCAGCCGCCTTCTGCACCAGTTCCTCGTAGCGTTGGTAGCGCGCCTTGGACTTGGCCTGGCGCGCGCGCGGGCTTGCCGCCACCCATTCCTGCTCGCGCGCGAGCGTGCGCTGGCGCGCCTCCTCCTCGCGCCCTTCCTGCAGGAGGCGTTTCTGCTTTTGTTCAATCCAGGACGAATAATTGCCCTGGTAGGGGATGCCGCGGCCGCGGTCGAGCTCGAGAATCCAGCCGGTGACGTTGTCGAGAAAATAGCGATCGTGGGTCACGATCAGGATGGCGCCGGGATAGTTGCGCAAGTGCCCTTCGAGCCAGGCCACGGTCTCGGCGTCGAGATGGTTGGTCGGCTCGTCGAGAAGAAGCAGTTCCGGCTGCTCGAGCAGCAGCCGGCACAGCGCGACGCGGCGTTTCTCGCCGCCGGAGAGCGTCGCGACATCGGCATCGTCGGGCGGACAGCCGAGCACATCCATCGCCTGGCCGACCTTGGAATCGAGATCCCACAGATCGTTGGCCTCGATCTCGTCCTGCAGTCGGGTCATCTCCTCGGCGACGTCCTCGGAATAATTCGCCGCGATCTCGTTATAGCGATCGACGATGGCCTTGGATTTGGCGACGCCCCGCATCACGTTCTCGCGCACGTTGAGTTTCGCGTCGAGTTCGGGCTCCTGCGCCAGGTAGCCGACGCGCGCGCCTTGCGCCGCCCATGCCTCGCCGACGAATTCGCCGTCGAGGCCGGCCATGATGCGCAGAAGCGTTGATTTGCCGGACCCGTTGACGCCGAGGACGCCGATCTTGGCATCCGGATAAAACGACAGGTTGACGTTATCGAGCACCTTGCGGTTGCCCGGGTAGGTCTTCGACAACTCTTTCATATGGTAGACGAATTGACGGCCGTTCATCGTATCCTCGTTGCCCCATGGCGCGGTCGCATGCAATCGCCGACGCGGCCGGCGCGCTCACCGGCAAACCCGGCTGGCGCCGGCACTTTCGACTTGTGCGCATCACGGTCGTCATGCGCATTCCACCGCGGGTGAACGCGAGGCGCCTTGGGAAATGCGCCGCTGATGTAGCCACCAATGACGTAAAGGGCAAGCGGGCGGGCACGCGCGCGCCGCCATCCGCCACGCGGGTCAGGTGAACATTGTCGCGCGACGCGTCAGTCGCACACCACCCGCGGCGCGACGCCAGGCATATCGACGCTCTTGCACCGCCGTCCGCCCTCGGTCCAGCCGGGCCGCTCGAACTCGGCGCCTGGGCGCACGTGCGAGGGCCGCGATGGGTCGCCGCCATTGCGCCGCGCGGCGGGTGGGGCGCGCGCGGCGCGTTCGCGCCGCTCGTCGAGCTTGCGACGCGTGCGTTCGATGGCCTTTCGCTTGGGTTCGGGCGGCGGCGCGGCGGCGACCGGGGGTGCGGCGCGCTTGGTTTCCGGCGGCGGCGCCAAAGCGGCGGCCGGCGCCGTGGCGGGCGTCACCGTGATGGACGGCGGCAGTACCGGCGTTTGCGACTTTGCCGCCGGTTCCGGTTGGCCTGTCACGTCGGGCGGGCGGGTGGCGGACGCCTTCTTGGCGTCCTCGGCCTTGCACAGATCGCGTTCATGCAGGCGGGCAAGCTCGGCGAACGTGCCCTTCGGGAAACGCGTCAGATAGGCGCGCATGACGGCGCAATTATTGGCGGCAATCGTGGATTGCCAATAGGCGAGTTCGATCGCCGCCTCGCTGGGGGCGGGCGGCGGCTGCGCTGGCGCAGCGACGGCCGCGGGATGCGGCGATTGCACGGCCTTGGCGAAATAGAACGTGCGCGTCATGTCGCTGAGTTGCTGCGGGCGCTGTTCGTTGCTAGTCGCCTCGCGCACGTCGGCGGCGACCTGCTTGAGCATGACCGAGACTTCGACGCCCGGCTGATCGACATGGCGCAGCAGCGCGCCGGTGAACGGCGAATTGCGGCCTTTGCCGTCGGCGGCTTCCTGACCGGGCGCGGCCGAGAACGCGATCAACGTGTCGCGGCCGGTGGGTTCGACCTTGGCGAGGCCGCGCCCCATCCCGATCGAGCGCCGCTGCGCGGTCAGGCGACGCTTGAGCGTTTCGGCCAGCGGATTGTTGCGGCAGGCGTCGAGGAAAACGAGGTTGAGCTGCGCCTTCGATTCCATGAGCCGGATGACGGCGTCGAGTTCGATCGTCTCGGAGGAAACGAGGAATTCGCTCTCGAGCTTGGCGTTGGTCGAGACCAGATGGTTCTTCTCGTTGATCTGCATGCCGTGGCCGGCATAGAAAAACAGGCCGACTTCGGCACCGTCGAGCAAGCGCGCGAAATCGTCGATCTTGCGCGCGAAACTCGCCTGATCGAGATCCAAGCCGAGCGTGACGTCGAAGCCGAGCTTGCGCAGCGTGGCGGCGAAGTCCTGCGCGTCATTGGCCGGATTGCGCAGCGGCGCGGTGTTGACGTAATTGGTGTTGCCGACGACGAGAGCAATACGGCGCTCCGCGGACGCATCCGCCGCCCCCGCCAAGAACACAATGGCGCCAAGCATGGCCGGCCAGAACTTTCGCATGCGGCCTCCTCGCGTCGCCCTTCGGCGCATCTTACGACCCTCGTAACCGTACGGAAAGCCTATTGGCAAATTTGCGCAATGACGCGGAGAATTCAAAACGGAATTTAACCGCTTACACGCCAAATTGGCCATGAACCAAGCGCCGGCAAAAGGCGACAAACAGGCTAAGCGCCGGTGAAAACCGGCTTCGATCGGATCAACGGCCATGGCGGCAAACAATACCAGGGATTTGACGGCCAATTCGTCCATCGCGCTCCTGCTGCGCATGATCACGCGATCGCTGCGCGACCCCTACCGCCCCGAACTTCACTACATGCGCGGGCCCGGCCCCAAATGGCGGGAAAAGCACGCGCCGGCGGCATCCGCGGCCGAAAACGCCATCGCACATCTGACGCAGGCGACCGCCTGACGCGGCCATCTGCCCACGGCCGCCCATCCCGGCCACCGCCGCGCGCATGGTCGCGCGGACCTATTGACGCAGGCGCTCCCGGCGCCGGAGTCGCAGCCAACTGCCGCTTAACCCCACCGCTCGATTGTGCCAGATTGGCCGACATCGGGGCTTGGCCACGGGCTCGGCTTGCGCCCCAACGACCAGGGGTGGGACATGAGCAACCGACTGCATTTCGCCGTTTTGGCAGCTACGGCGACCCTGGCCGTCGTGGCGGGTGCCCAAACGCGCGATGCGGCGAGCTACCCCAAGGCCAGCATCAAGGTCATTGTCAGCGTGCCGCCCGGCGGCGGCGTCGATACCGTCACGCGCGTGACCGCCGAAAAGCTGCGGCTGAAATTCGGGCAGACCGTGGTCGTTGAGAACCGCGCCGGGCAGGCGGGAAATCTGGGGGCGGAGGCGGTGTTTAGCGCCGAGCCGGACGGATATACGCTCCTTGCTTCCCAGCCGGCGCCGCTGACCGTCAATGCGCTCCTCTACAAGAAGCTCAATTTCGATCCGGCCGCGCTCGAGCCGGTCGCGATCATGACCACGATACCCAACGTCCTCGCCGTGCGCGCCGGGTTTCCCGCCCGCACGCTGGCGGAATTCCTCGCTTATGCCCGGGCCAACCCCGACAAGCTCAACTATGCCTCGCAAGGCACCGGGACCACCTCGCACCTGACCGCGGAAATGTTCAACCGTGTGGCGGCGACCCGCCTGGTCCACGTTCCCTACAAGGGCACGGCGCCGGCGATCAACGACCTCGTCGCCGGTCACGTGGACCTGATGTTCACGGAGATGGCGTCCGCCATCAAGCTGCATGAAGCGGGCAAGGCGCGCATCCTGGCGATCGCCACCAAGGCGCGCTCGCCGCTGCTCGGGGATGTGCCGACATTCATCGAGTCCGGCATCGCCAATTTCGAATCCGGTACGTTCAACGCCATTTCCGCGCCGCCCAAGACGCCGTCCGACATCGTGCGCAAGCTCAACGAAGCCATCGTCGAGGGCCTGCAATCTCCCGAGGTGAAATCGCGTTTCGCGGCCGTCAGCATGCAGCCGGAGACCATGGACCCGGCGCAGGCGAAGGCCTTCATCCGCGCCGACCTCGCGCGCTGGGCCGACGTGATCCGCGCCGCCAACATCGCGCCGCAATGACCGCGGCCGTTGCCCGAACGTCGCCGTTGCCGCTGTCGCGGCCGCCCGCGATCGGATAGGAAGTGACTGACCCGCGCGACCGCGACGGGTCCGGGCACGGGGGCAACGGGCATTTCCATGGCCATGCGCTGCGCTATTCTTGACGACTATCAGAACGTGGCGCTTGGCCTCGCCGACTGGGGGGGGCTGCGCCCGCGGGTTGAGGTCGAGGTATTCACCGCGCCGTTCGCGACGGCCGACGACGCCATCGAGGCACTCGCGGACTTTGCCATCATCGCCATGATGCGCGAGCGTACGCCGTTTCCGCGCCGCGTGATCGAGGCGTTGCCGCGGCTGCGCCTCTTGATCACCACCGGCGCCGCCAACCGCGCGATCGACGTGGCGGCCTGCGCCGAGCGTGGCATCACGGTGTGCGGCACCGGCGGATTCGGCAACCCGACGACGGGCGTCATGTTCGGCCTTCTCCTCGAACTCACCCGGCGCATCGGCTTTGAGAGCGCGCGCATGAAGGCCGGGGAAGCCTGGCAGGTGACGCTCGGCGAGGACATCGAGGGCAAGACGCTCGGCCTGTTCGGGCTCGGCAAGCTCGGCGCGCGCGTGGCCGGCGTCGGCCAGGCGTTCGGCATGAACGTGATGGCCTGGAGCCAGAACCTGACGGCGGAGAAATGCGCCGCGGTCGGCGTCGAATACGCGGCCAAGGACGACCTCTGCGCGCGCGCCGATGTCATATCAATTCATCTGCAATTGAGCGATCGCACGCGCGGGCTCATTGGCGCGCGCGAACTCGGCCTGATGAAGAAGACGGCCTATCTCATCAACACCTCGCGCGGGCCGATCGTGGACGAGGCGGCGCTGATTGGCGCGCTCACCGCGCGCGCCATCGCCGGCGCCGGCCTTGACGTGTTCGACGTCGAGCCGCTGGCACGCGAGCACCCCTTGCGCAAGCTCGACAATGTCGTGCTCACCCCGCATCTCGGCTATGTCAGCCGGCAGAATTACGCGCGCTACTATCCCGATATCGTCGAGGATATCCGCGCTTTCCTCGACGGCAAGCCGCTGCGCGTAATCGCGCCGAAATGAAGCGGCCAAGCGCCGCGTTCAGCGCGACGGCTTCTTCCAGATGTCGCGCTTTTGCAGCAGTGCGACTTGCTTGTCGATGACGTCGCGCTTGTAATCGGCGTGCTTGGGCGGGATCTTCTTGAGGTAGCGGTTTTTCGGGTAGATCGGCTTCTCGTAGATAATCTGCGCGAGTTCGGCGCGAACGTCCTTCATCCAGTTGGTCACCTGCGCCGATTGGCGGTGGTGGCGCAGCGCCTCGATATTGATGACGCCGGCGACGAAGGTCGAGCCATTGGTGTCGCGCTGCTTGCCGACGAGCTGGCCACGGTAGTCGACGATCATCGACTGGCCGCCGCCGGCGTCGATGCCGACATGGCTGTCGGGATAGAGGTGGTAGCTGCCGATATTCGGCGCCACGATATACATGTTGTTCTCGAGCGCGCGCGCGCGGTTGGAAATCTCGAATACGTCGTTTTCGGTGAACGGCGCCGGCATCGAGGCGCGGTAGACGACTTCCGCCCCGTTCATGGCGAGGCCGCGGCCGTTCTCGGGAAAGTTGCCTTCCATCGCCATCATGATGCCGAGCCGGCCGATGCTGGTGTCGGCGACCGGCCAGAACGCGTCGAGGGTACGGCCGTATTTCTCGATCCACCAGTCATAGAGGTCGTGCGGGGAGACCGAGCGCTCGACCGCAAGGAGCGCGGAAATCTTGTAGTGCTGGAGAATGACCTTGCCGTCGGGATCGACGATGAAGCCGATATTGAAGAATCGATTCGGCCAGTCCTTATGGCGCGCCTTGGCCTGCGCCATGATGAACACGTTCCACTCGCGCGCGAGTTTGCCGATTTCGTCGGTTTCGGGACCGGGAATATCGATGCAGCAGGTCTTGGCATAATCGGCGTGATAGACGTCGAGCACCTCGTCGTTGAAGCCCATCAGCGCGCCTTCGGGGATGGCGAGCAGGCGCACCGGGATATCGAGGTTGGAGAGCCAGAACGCCGCCTTGGTCAGGCTCTTGAGGTGCTCGATATTGTGCTTGATGTCCTCGCGCCGCCGGATGCCCCAGAACGTGGGTATGAGGCCGACGGCATTGTACGGCTCGATCATCGCGCTCCCCGTATGGCTGGATCAATGCGTGCCGGCCGTCGCGCGCGCCGCCAGGGCGAAGGGCCGGACGCCACGGCGCGGCGGCAACGTCGCCGCCGCCTCGCGCCTCAGGCCGCCACGCTCGGCAGGCCGGCAAGCGCCATGGCGAGTTCCTTCTCGTCATAGGGCTGATCGACAAGCTTGCCTTCAAAGTAGCTGATATAGGCCTGCATGTCGAAATGACCGTGACCACACAGGTTGAACACGATCGTTTCGCCCTTGCCGTCGCGCTTGCAGCGCAGCGCCTCGTCGATGACCGCGCGCACCGCGTGATTGGCTTCCGGCGCCGGCACGATGCCCTCGCAGCGCGCGAATTGCACGCCGGCGTCGAAGCACGCCACCTGGTGATAGGCGCGCGCCTCGATCAGTCCGAGTTCGCTGATATGCGACACCATCGGCGCCATTCCATGGTAGCGCAGTCCGCCGGAGTGGAAGCCGGGTGGGATGAAGGTCGAACCCAGCGTGTGCATCTTGACGAGCGGCGTGAGATGCGCGGTATCGCCGAAATCATAGGCATACTTGCCGCGCGTCAGCGACGGGCAGGCCGCCGGTTCGACCGCGATGACGCGCCGCTTGCGTCCGCCGCGCAGGTGCAGGCCGAGGAACGGGAAGACGAAGCCCGCGAAGTTCGAGCCACCGCCGGTGCAGCCAATAAGGATGTCGGGGTCCTCGCCGGCCATCTCGAGCTGCTTGATGGTTTCCTGGCCGATGATGGTCTGGTGCAGCAGCACGTGATTGAGCACGGAGCCCAGCGAATACTT
>JACQAE010000280.1 GCA_016195095.1 Pseudomonadota bacterium | reverse complement strand
AGACGGATGCCGGCGCGCCCGGCTGTCGCAGTGGATGCGCACGGGCGAAGGCGTCATTGGCGTTGCACGCATCGACAATGCGCCGCACCGCCGGGAACGGCGCGAGATCGACCTTGAAGAAATTGGCGCCCGCCGCGTGGCTTGCCAGGCACACATCGGCAACCGTGATGGCGTCCCCGTGACAGAAGCGTCCGGCCTGCTTGTCGCGCGTGAAGATCGCTTCGAGCGCCTCGAGCGCCTGCCGGCTCCAATGCTGGCACCACGCGGTGCGCGCCGCCTCGTCGAGCTTGATGACATGCTCGAGATGCTCGCGCACGCGCGGCACCACCAGCGGATGCGCGTCGCAGGCAATGATCTGCGCGAGGGCGCGCACGCGCGCGCGGCCGCGCGGATCCTTGGGCAACAATGGCGGATTGGGATGCGTCTCGTCGAGATATTCAATGATGGCGAGCGATTCGAACAACGCCGGGCCGTCGCCATCGACCAGGGCCGGAATGGCCATCATCGGGTTGACGTCACGAAACGCCTTCTCGCGTTGTTCTCCCTTGAACAGGTTGACGTCGATGACCTCATCGGGGACGAGGCCCTTGAGATTGAGCACAATGCGCACGCGATAGGTCGCGAGCGAGCGCCAGAACGAGAACAACTGCATCGGAAATCTCCTTGTCCATGGATGCGACCACCACCATGCGGGCGCTGGCTGGGCCTGCGCCCGCCGATCACGCCTTGGCGCCGCCCGGATCGGCCTTGAGGCCAGCGGCCTCGATCCCGGCGATTGCGCACGCCTCGTCCTTGTCGGAGGTGTCCCCGGAAATGCCAACGGCACCGATGACATTGCCGGCGGCATCGCGGATGAGAACGCCGCCCGGATTGGGCACGACACGCCCGCTGCTGGCGGCAAACAGCGCGTTGAAGAATTGTGGCGTATTGGCCGCGCGCTCGAACAGCGTGCGCGAGCCAAAGCCCATGCCAAGCGCTCCCCAGGCTTTCCCATAGGCGATATCGAAGCGCAGGATACCCGAACGATCCTCGCGCTTGTACGCCACCAGATGTCCGCCGGCATCAAGCACGGCGACGACAAGGGAGGCGCAATTAGTATCCCGACCCTTTTTGAGCGCGGTGTCCAGGATTGTGCTGGCTTGCGCGAGACTGATCGACATGACAACTCCTGTGTTATCGCGATTGCGACGAACGCTTGATGCGCGTCAGCGCGCGGCGCGGTTTGCCCAATACACGGCGTGCAACGATGCTTCGGTGGGGCCGCGCCCGCCCGCTACCGCCTCCTCGAAACAGCCCATCGTCTTTTCAACCAGCGGCAGCGTAACGCCGCGCGCATGGCCCTCAGCGAGCATTGTCTTGAGGTCCTTGAGACCGCTGTCGAGGTCGAACGTCACCGCCCCGGTGTCGCCGCCCTTGAGGCCCTGCGCAATAATCGGTCCGCGCGCCTTGAGCACATTGGTGCCGCCGGACGTGTCCGCCATAAGATCGATCAATCGCTGCGCGTCAATGCCAAGCGAGCGCGACAGCGCCAGCGCCTCGCCCAGCGCCTGCCAATAGATCATCAGCGGCATGTTGATGGTGAGCTTCATGACCGAGCCGTGACCGACCGGCCCGCAATGCTCGAGCCGCCGGCACAATTGCTCGAGGATCGGTCGCGCGCGGTCAGCGTCGGCCGGCTCGGCGCCCATTAGCCCGATCAATTTTCCTTGCAGCGCCGGACCTGTCGTCCCCCCCACCGGACATTCAACGAACGCGGCACCCTTGGCGCGGACCCGGCCTGCAAGCGCGATCTGCGTCTGCGGTCGGACCGTGCTCATGTCGATGACGAGTTTGCCCTTGATATCGCCCGCGAGAATACCTGAGCCACCGCCGTAAACCGCCTCGATCGCCGCGGCGTCAGTTAATATGGTGACGACGATTTCGACCTTGCTCGCAAGGTCCGCTGGGCTCGCCGCTAGCGCCATTCCGGAATCCGTGAGCGGCTTGGCTTTTGGCACGGACCTGTTCCACACGGTGATCGTGTGCCCGACTTCCTTGAGCCGTGTCGCGATCGCCGCCCCCATGCGGCCAAGGCCGGCAATACCGATATGCATGTCATTCCCCGATTCCGTCCGTGCCGCGCTGGCACGCCGGGCGACGATAGGCGATCGGCACGGCGCGAGAAAGGCCTGACGTGCCGGCCTGCCCCGACCGGCTTGCGGGCCTGGGGACGCCGGCGCGCCGCGATGCCACCGCAACCAGTCGCGGCACGCCGCGCAGCCTGGCAACGCCACGCGATTTCGCGATGCGGCGTTGTCGCCAAAATCAGGCGCACGGACTGGGCACGGAAATAGTACGTCGATGGCGTCGCAATTGGCGGCATCGCGGCATCGCGAGCGGTGATTTGCGCGTCTCCGGCCCGCCTGTGCTAGCGTTAAGCCGGGCAATATGCCGAATGGGAAATGGGAGTCAGCGAATGCGCGGCAAGGCCAAGAAAAGAACCATCGGCGTCATTGGGCTTGGAACCATGGGCGGCGCGTTCGCCGGGAACCTGGCCGTCGCCGGCTGGAGGGTTTGCGGATACGACGTCGATCCGGGACGCAAGCGCTCACTGGCACGCGCGGGTGTCGAGATCGCGCCTGGTATTCGCGCGCTCGCGCAGACCGCCCGCGTCATCATCACCAGCCTGCCCAATCCACAAGCGCTCGACTATGCCGTCGCCGAGATCAACGCGGCCGGCGTGCGAGGGCGTGTGATCGTCGAGGCATCGACCTTCACGCTGGACGACAAGCAGCGCGCGGAGCGCACCTTGCGCAAGTGTGGCCACGTGACCCTCGACTGTCCTGTGAGTGGCACCGGCGCGCAGGCCGCAGCCAAGGATCTCGTCATTTACGCCAGCGGTGAGAGCGCGGCAATCCGACGGTTGCGCCCGATGTTCGGAGCGTTTTCCCGAGCCGTGCACGACGTCGGCATCTTTGGAAACGGCAGCCGAATGAAATACGTCGCCAACCTTTTGGTGGCCATCCATAACGTGGCGAGCGCCGAGGCGATGGTGCTTGGGATGAAGGCGGGTCTCGACCCGCAGGTCGTTTTTGACCTCGTGGCGAGCGGCGCGGGAAATTCCCGCATATTCGAATTGCGCGCGCCAATGATGGTCAAGAACGACTACACCGACGCGACGATGAAAATAAAGCTTTGGCAGAAAGACATGGCCATCATCGGTGACTACGCCGGCGCGATCGGCGTTCCGACACCCACATTCTCCGCGACGATTCCGTTTTACGCGGCCGCGATGTCGACCGGGCACGCCCTGCACGACACGGCCTCCGTCTGTGCCGTCCTCGAACGCATGGCCGGCGTGAAACGCCGTCGCGCGCCGACGCGGCGAAAGTCGCTCTGACCGCGCGGCGTCGCAAAAGGGTGGCAATCATGGCGGCGGCGGTCGATGGCGCGCGCGCGGCGCGCAGCGAAGTGCGCGATGGCATGCGCGTCGATTGGGGCGTGCCGATAAAGATGCCGGCTGCGGACCATTCCTCCACGATGATCCGCGCGGCCGTCGGCCCGACATCTTTGCTGAAACGACAACATTGCATCTTGGCGGCGCGGGCACACCCTATCTGTTGCTTCCAATCACTCCCGCGTGCGGAAAAACCGGCGCGGCCGCCGCGCGTGGCGGCGGCGCGAAAACGGACACGTCGCGCCGGCGCAAGCCCTCGACACGTGGCCGTTGGGCGGCCATAAACGCGCAATGCGCCGCTGGCCATCCTGGCGCGCCATGGAAAGGGACCGCCACGATGGCGAACGACTGGAACCGCTACGGCGACACCGCCGCCCGAACCCTGGGAAAACAGGGTCGTGAACTGCGCCCACGCGGGACCACGGTCGATATCCATTCCCACGTCGCGGTTCCGCGCGCCATCGAATTCGTCAAGCCGCACCTTGATCTCACGACAATTCCGCTGGCGCATTTCGCGACGCCGGAAACCAAGGCGATCAATGCCCGCCAAGACGAAGAACGCCGTTCGCGCATGACGCAATATGACGAGCGGCTGGCCGACATGGATGGCATGGGCATCGATATGCAGTTGGTCATGCCGCCGCCTCCGCAATGCTATTATTCGCTTCCCCCCGACATCGCCGTGCCGGCAACACAAATGGTCAATGACGGCGTGGCCGAATATGTGGCGAAGCAGCCGGACCGGTTCGTGGCGCTCGGCTCGACGCCGTTGAGCTGCGGCGCCGAGGCCGTCAAGGAACTGGAGCGCTGCATGACCACGCTCAAGTTCAAGGGCGTGCAGATCTTGACCAATGTCAACGGCCTCGAACTGTCGCACCCGGATTTCGCGCCGTTCTGGAAGAAGGCGGAGGAACTCGGCGCACTGGTACTGCTGCATCCCAACGGTTTCACCGAGGCCAAGCGCCTCACTCGGTTCTATTTCAACAATGTCATCGGCAATCCTTTCGAGACGACGCTCGCCATCCACTACCTGATTTTCGACGGCGTGCTGGAACGCCATCCCAACCTGAAAATTCTCTGCGTGCATGGCGGCGGCTATCTCGCGGCCTATTGCGGCCGCATCGATCACGCCTGGGGCGCGCGCGCCGACGTGCGCGCCGACCTGCCACAGCCGCCGACGAGCTACCTCAAGAAACTCTATTTCGACACGGTCGTCTTCACGCCGCATCAACTTGACGTCCTGGTGCGTGTTTTTGGCGTCGACCACATTCTGATGGGAACCGACTATCCCTACGACATGGGCGAATACGACCCGATCGGCCATATCGCCTCGGTCAAGAGCGTCGGCGCGTCGACCATGGCGGCGATCGCCGGCGGCAACGCCAGGCGGCTATTGGGGATTTAGAGAAAAACCGCGTTCCGAAGATTATCCGCCGTAATCAAATTCTACATTACCGCCGGTCACGTCGCGCCAGCCCCGGCCTCGCTCGCCTGGAGGAAATCAAGCACGGCGGTTTCCGCCAACACCGCTGCAGGGATGGAGTGGCGTTGGGAATAGGCGCGCTCCTCCTCGGTCTGGCTCGCCTGCAGGTAGGCGCCCAGGTGGCGCGCACGGGCGATAATCTTGCAATTGACGGGAAGCCGCTCCGCCTCGAAGCGGCGCAATGCGGCGGTGATTTCGGGCTCGCCGGCCAACGCCGCGACCAGCGCCGCCGCGTCGTCCGCCGCTTTCGCCACGCCGGCGCCGACATGCGGGCGCGCGACAAAGGCGGCGTCGCCGATGATGGCGACGCGGCCGAAAGCCATGCGCGGACTTTCAAGGTCGTAGATCGGCTGCAGGATCGGCTCGCCGATGAGCCGGACGATGGCGCGCAATTGCGGCGCGATCAGCCGCTCGGCCGCCGCGCGCATTTGCGCGATCGCCGCGGGGCGGATGAGCGGGGGCGGTATGGAAATCTCATGGCGAACGCCGTTCGTGTCGGTCAATAGCGCGGGCAGCTCGTGCGCCTCGCTGGCGGGGCGATACCAGATAACGTTGAAGCGCCGGCGACCGGCGGCCACATCGTCGTGTGGGCCGGCCACCGGATAGCCAAGAAACTGCTCTCCCGGCGGCAGGCAATAGGTCATGTAGCCGAAGATTTCGCGATGGATGGCCGCGGGAAACGCTTCCTCGGGCACCAGCGCGCGCCAGGCGACGTAGCCGGCATAGAGCGGCCCCAATTGCGGCAGGCATTGTTGGCGAATGGTCGATCTTATCCCGTCGGCGCCGATCACGAGATCGCCCGTGGCGGCGCTGCCGTCGATAAAATGCAAGGTCACGCCGTCTGCGGTCTCGACAAAGCGCGCGACGCCGGCGCCACGATGATAGCGCTCGCGCGGGAGGCAGTCGCGCAGTGCGCGATAGACGCGCTCCCAGGAGGTCATCACCTGCGGGCAGTCAAGGCTGGCGGCAAGCGCCCCACGCGCATCCAAGAGCTTCCTGGCCGTCACCTGGACGCCCAAAGCGGACGTATCGATGCCAAGGTCCCCAAGTCGGGCGATCAATTCCGGCTGCGCGACGATGTCGGCGCCGCGACCGGATAATTGGCTCTCGACGCGCTCAAAAACCGCGACATCCCAGCCGGCGCGTAACAGCAGATGCGCGGCGAAAAGCCCGCTCATCGAGCCGCCAACCACAAGCGCGCGCCGGGCCGCGCCATTTTCACGATGCGCAAAGACCATTATTTGCCGCTCCGCAAGATTCGACTATATTGGACCCAGATCTAGCGGGGGAGAACCATGGCAATGGCGATGACCATGCTCGACAAGCCGGCGGCCGCCAAGGACGCGAGCGCTTGGCCAGTGGCGCTGCGCCAGGAATTCGAGCGAGAAGCGAGGAACCCCAATGGTTGCGTTGGCAATGAGCTTGTTTCCGAAAATGACAGGGTCCGCGTCTGGACGATCCGGCTGCGTCCCGGTGAGCGCTTTGGTTTCCATCGGCACGTGTTGGACTATTTCTGGTCGTCGATTTCCGGCGGGCGCGGGCGCCAGCATCTCATGGACGGATCGACCGTCGAGTATACCTATGCGCCCGGCGAAACGCGCCACGAGGCTTACGCTTCCGGCGAATACAAGGTGCATGACCTGGAAAACGTCGGCGACGAGGACCTGGTATTCATGACGGTCGAATTCCTCTCCAGCGCCAACAAACCACTCCCAATCCCTCAGGCGCGCCGGCTTGCCGCGGCCTGAGCCTATCGCCGAGCATCGTGCGCAGCGCCTTGCAAAGCCGCGGGCGAATTTCATCGGCCGCGTGCATTCCGCTGGCCAAGCGTTGCGCATTTCGGCAGACTGCCGTTTGACGGCCACGGCGCGGCGGACCGCGTCGCCGGGCAAAGGCGCTGTGCAGCCAATACGCGGTGCAGGATGAATAACCGGCGAATGCGGGTAGGCGGGGTCGCTTGGCCGCGCGAATATCGTGCCGCCGGCATGGCCGGCCTCCCCGATCTTCTTGGCGACGGGAAAATGCGCATGTCCGCCATTCATCGCAGCCAGCGAGCGGCACAGTGCGCCCCCGCCACTCTTTAGGACATCATGCGGCGACGCGGACGCCGGTTCGCCGCCGGCGCCGGCTCCTTTTCAAGGAAAGTTTGCACTCGTGCCGGTTGCGGGGCAGCCGGCGGTGCGGCGGAGGATTGCCCACGGGCTGGTCATGTCACTGTCGATAGAACTCTTCATCAATGCCCTGATCGCGGGAATGCTCCTGGGCGGCTTCTATGCCGCCGTCACCGTCGGCATTTCGATTAGCTTTGGCATTTTGGACATCGTGAATATAGCGCATCCCGCCTTTGTCATTCTCGGGTCCTACATCGCCTATATCGTCAACAGCAATCTTGGCGTCGATCCCATCGTGACGGGAATATTGGCGCTGCCGGCCTTCTATTTTCTCGGCGCCGCGGTCTATCAAGTCTACTACACCTCGTTCGAAAAGCGTGGCCAGGATTCGCTGCGCGGCCTGGCATTCTTTTTCGGCCTGCTGTTCATCGCCGAAGTCGGGCTGATCCTGGTGTTTGGCGTCGATTACCGCTACGTCAAGGCAATCTACGTCGATCAATCTCTCAATTTTGGCTTCATCAATCTTCCGCTCCGCATGCTGATCCCGTTCGCGATGTCGCTGCTCGGGCTGGCGCTGCTGCAACTTTTCTTATCTCGGACGTTCACCGGACGCGCCATCATGGCCGTGGCGCAGGATCAACTCGCGCTGCAGCTCATGGCCGCGAACCCGATACGCATCAAGCGCATCGCCTTTGCGCTCTCGATTGCCACCTGCGCGCTGGCCGGCGCCTTCCTCATCGTCATCCAACCGGTGGAGCCCTCGGTCGGCCGTGAATATATCGGGCGCGTGTTCGCCATCTGCGTCCTTGGCGGCCTCGGCAGCCTGCCCGGAACGCTGATCGCGGCGCTGCTATTGGGTGTCGTCGAAAGCCTCACCGCGACATTCTACGGCCCGTCCTGGGCGCCCGCGGTCGGTTTTGGTCTCTTGTTGCTGACGCTGGCGTTTCGGCCGGCCGGCCTCCTGGGGCGCTAGGCCGTGCGCACGTGGCAATTTCTCGTCATTGCCTGCGGCGTCGGCGCGTTAGTGTTCGCGCTCGCGCGCTGGCTCGGCAACGACTACTACTTTTTCGCCGGATACACGGTGTTGCAATTCGTGGTGCTAGCGACCGCTTGGAATATTCTTGGCGGCTACACCGGCTATGTGAATTTTGGCTCCGCGGCATTCTTCGCGCTCGGAGCCTACAGTTCCGTATTCCTGCACAAGTTCCATCCGCTGCCGATACCCATCCTCATCATTGCCGGTGGCGCGGTTGCCGGCCTCGTCGGCTTTGGCACCGGGTATCTGACGCTGCGCCTGCGCGGGGCGTTTTTCGCCATTGCGACGTTGGCGCTGGCCGTCGTGCTGCAAACGCTGATCGTCAATTGGGACTATGTCGGCGGCTCGCGCGGCGCCTATATCATCCGCCCGCGCGAGATCGCGATCGTTGGAAACTATATCGAGTACCTGTTCCTGATCATGCTGACGCTCGCGATCGCGGCGCTGACAATCGCGCGAACGATCGAGCGCTCGCGGCTGGGTTATGGATTTGCCACAATACGCGACGATGAACTTGCCGCGGAAGCGTCCGGCGTGCCCACGCTCAAACTGAAATTGATCGCGACGACATTGTCGGGCGCGATGATGGGAATGGCCGGTGCGCCCTTCCCCTATTATATCGGATATCTCGAGCCGTCCTCGGCATTCGGCCTGCAATACGCCGTCAACTCCATCGCCATGCCGCTGATCGGCGGCACAACCATGTGGGTTGGCCCGCTGATCGGGGCGGTCCTGCTTGGCACCCTGCAGCAAGTCGCGACGGTGACGATTTCGTCGGCCGTCAATCTGCTATTGGTTGGCGTGTTGCTGGTCGCCTTCGTCATCATCGCGCCGAAGGGCATCGTCGGACTGGTCCAGGACCGAATGCGCAGGAAGGACTGACCATGGCGGCGCCCTTGCTGCAAGTCGGCGGCCTCGGCAAGCGCTTCGGCGGCTTTGTGGCGCTCGAAAATATCGATCTTACGGTCGCTGCCGGCGAGCGCATGGGCCTTATCGGGCCGAACGGCTCGGGAAAGTCGACGCTGGTGAATTGCCTGTGCGGCACGCTCGCGAACGAGAGCGGCTCGGTGGT
>JACQAE010000279.1 GCA_016195095.1 Pseudomonadota bacterium | reverse complement strand
TGATTTTGCCTGGCGCATGATCTTAGTCCCGAAACGCGGTTCCCGCTTTTCGCGATCATGATTTTGCCTGGCGCATGATCTTTTCCGAAAAGCGGTTCCCACTTTTCGGGATCATGATTTTGCCTGGCGCATGATCTTTTCCGAAAAGCGGTTCCCACTTTTCGGGATCATGCGCTAGTTCCAATCCTGCCCGCCCCAGCGCTGGCGCCACATGCGCTCGCCGATGAGGCAGGAGATGCGCGGCTCGCGCGCCGCCGCGGCGGGAACAACGCGCGCACCTGGGACACGCCCGGCGATTTCGAGCACCAGCTTGGTGCGCGTAGCGTCCTTGAACTGCGCGCGCTCCCTGATCGGGACGACGAAGGCCGCCGGCCCGCCGATGACGCAATCCTCGTAATAGACGTCGAGATGCTCGATATCGAGCGTCGATGGCTTCGGCCGCTTGAGCATGATCGGCAGGCCGTTGATGGTGAACCCCTTGGCCACGACCGCGTCGCGCGTCACGTCGACCGGTGGGCCTTGATTGTTGGTGCCGTCGCCGGACACGTCGATCACGCGGCGAATGCCGCGATAGCCGCTTTCCTCGAACTGCGCGACCGCGAAATCAAGCGCGCCGGAGATCGACGTGCGAAACGCGCGCCGGTAGGGCGCCGCGCCGATGGCATCAGCGAAAGCCGTGGCCGTGGCGAGGCCGTCGATGACGCGCCACGGCACGACGACAAGCTGGTCGATAGTGCCCGCCCATTCGAAATAGGTGACCGCGATGCGCCCATGCATGCCGCCCTTGAGCGCATTGAGGAATTCAGGCGCGGTCAACGCCGCGACATAGCCGTCGCGCTGCAACGCCTGCTCCTCGGGGTCCATCGAATAGGACACGTCGACCGCGATCGCGAGCTCGACATCGACATTCGCCGGCGCCATCCTGCCCGGCGGCATTTCGGCCAGGCGCGGTACCGGCGCGGCGTTGCCGCCGGGCCAAGCGGCGGCAATCATCAACGCCGCTACGGCGGCGGCCACCGCCATCGATCCCGGCGCGCGCATGGACACCCCCCTTGCCAATCCACCCATGGTGCCACGATACGCATGGCGCGGATAGGCGGCGCGCGCGCCTCACAGCCGCAGCGCCGCCTCCGCGCGCACGAACGCCATGCGATGCGCGTCGGCCACCGCCTTGTGCGTCACCTTGCCCTCGTGCACGTTGAGCCCGTTGCGCAGATGCGCGTCACGGCCGAGCGCGCGGCGCACGCCATGGTCGGCAAGCGCCAGCACGAAGGGCAGCGTCATATTGTTGAGCGCGAAGGTCGACGTGCGCGCCAGCGCGCCGGGCATGTTGGTGACGCAATAATGCACCACGTCGTCGACGATGTAGGTCGGCTGCGAGTGGCTCGTCGGGCGCGAGGTTTCCGCCGAGCCGCCCTGATCGATGGCGATATCGACGATGACCGCGCCCGACTTCATGGCCTTGACCGTGTCGGCGCCGATCAGCCGCGGCGCCGCGGCGCCGGGAACCAGCACCGAGCTGATGACCAGATCGGCGCGCCGCACCAGCGTCTCCACCGTTTCGCGCGTCGACATCACGGTACGCAGCCTGGTTCCGAATTGCGTCGCGAGGCGCCTCAGCGCGTCGGGATTGCGGTCGAGCACGGTCACGCCCGCACCCATGCCGAGCGCGATCAGCGCGGCATTGCCGCCGGCGACGCCGCCGCCGAGGATGACCACATCCGCCGGCGGTACGCCCGGCACGCCGGCCAGGAGCACGCCGCGACCACCCACGGATTTTTCCAGGCAGCGCGCGCCGACATGCGGCGCCATGCGCCCGGCGACCTCCGACATCGGCGCCAGCAGCGGCAGCGCACCCTGCGCATTGGTGACGGTTTCATAAGCGATGGCGGTCACGCCGCAGGCGACGAGCGCCTCGGTCTGCGCCAGGTCGGGCGCGAGATGCAGATAGGTGAACAGGATCTGCCCGGCGCGCAGCATCGCGCGCTCGGGCGCGAGCGGCTCCTTGATCTTGACCACGAGTTCCGCGCGCTCGAACACCGAAGCGGCGGACAGGCCGGTTTGCGCGCCGGCGGCGGCATATTCGGCGTCGGCGAGGCCGGCGCCGAGGCCGGCATCCTTTTCCACCATGACCGTGTGGCCGCGCACGACAAGCTCGCGCACCGTTGAGGGCACGAGGCCGACGCGATACTCGTGGTCCTTGGTTTCCTTCGGCACGCCAACGAGCATCGCCATCTCCCCGCCTCGCAGTGCCCCGGCCCGGCGCCTCAGGCCTCCTCCGTCTCCGAGGAGAGGATCTCGATGCCGAAGCCGCCGAGCCCGACATAGGTGAGTTTTTTCGACGCCAGAAGGCGGATCGAGGAAATGCCGAGATCGCGCAATATCTGCGCGCCAAGGCCGATCTCGCGCCACAGCTGCGTGCGCGCGGCCTCCGACGCGGAGCCCGCGGGCGGCGGAATTTCCTGCATCGGCACGCCCACCGCGCCGTCGCGCAACAGCACGATGACGCCGCGGCCCTCGGCGCGGAAGCGCTTGAGCGCGGCATGCACCGGATGCGCGCCGCCAAAGATGTCGCGCACGATGTCGGCGCGGTGCAGGCGCGCGAGGATGTCGCAGCCGTCGCCGATACGGCCATGCACGAAGGCCATGTGGTGGATGGTGTCGAAGGGCGTGACATAGGCGTAGCCGGCGAGCGTGCCGATCTCGCTGTCGACGGGAAACTCGCCGACGCGGCGCACCAGCTTGTCGCGCGCCTGCCGATAGGCGATGAGTTCGGCGATGGACACGAGCTTAAGCCCGTGACGCTCGGCGAAGGCGGCGACCGACGGCCCGCGCATCATCGTGCCGTCGTCGTTCATCAGCTCGGCCAGGACGCCGACCGGCGCCAGGCCGGCCAGGCGGCAGAGATCGATGCACGCCTCGGTATGCCCCGAGCGCATCAACACGCCGCCCTCCTTGGCGACGAGCGGGAACACGTGACCCGGCCGCACGAAGTCGCTCGCGCCGCTGTTGGGATTGGCGAGCGCGCGGATCGTATTGGCGCGCTCCTCGGCGGAAATTCCCGTGGTTAGCCCGTGGCGCACGTCGATCGACACCGTGAACGCGGTGCCGAGCGGCGCGTCATTGGCCGCCACCATTGGGTCGAGCCGCAGCCGGACCGCGTCTTGCGCCGACAGCGGCGCGCAGACGATGCCCGACGTGTGGCGAATGATGAATGCCATCTTTTCCGGCGTGCACATCGCGGCGGCGACGAACAGATCGCCCTCGTTCTCGCGGTCGTCGTCGTCGGTGACGACCACGATCTGGCCGGCGGCGAAGGCGGCGATGGTGGCTTCAATGCGCTGGTGATCGGCGGGCACGGGGGTTGGCACCTTTGCGAATGGCACTTGTCAAACCGGGGCGGCGAATGGCCAGGGCGGGCTTTCGCCGACCTGGCCGCGATGACGCAGAAAGTGGTCGGCGATAACGCAGGCGACCATGGCCTCCGCCACCGGCACGGCGCGGATGCCGACGCAAGGGTCGTGCCGCCCGGTGGTGACGACCTCGGTCTCGTTTGCGTAGCGATCGACGCTGCGCATGGGCGTGAGGATCGAGGAGGTCGGCTTGACCGCCAGGCGCACGACCAGCGGCTGGCCGGTGGAGATGCCGCCGAGGACGCCGCCGGCATTGTTCGATAGGAAGCGCGGCGCGCCGTCATTGCCCATGCGCATTTCGTCGGAATTTTCCTCGCCGCTCAAGCCGGCGGCGGCGAAACCGGCGCCGATCTCCACGCCCTTGACGGCGTTGATGCCCATGATGGCGCCGGCAAGGTCGCCGTCGAGCTTGCCATAGACGGGGGCGCCGAGCCCGGCGGGAACGCCGTCGGCGACGACCTCGATGACGGCGCCGAGCGAGGAGCCGCGCTTGCGCACCGCGTCGAGTATTTCGGCGAATTGCGCCGCCGCCACCGCATCGGGGCAGAAGAAGGGGTTGCGCGCCACTTCCTGCCAATCCCAGCGCGCGCGCTCGATCGCCTGCGTCCCCATCTGCACCAGCGCCGCGCGCACCACGAGCCCGGGCACGATCTTGCGCGCGATAGCGCCGGCGGCGACGCGCGCGGCCGTTTCGCGCGCCGAGGCGCGTCCGCCGCCGCGATAATCGTGCATTCCGTATTTGACGTCATAGGTGTAGCCGGCGTGGCCTGGCCGGTAGACGTCGCGGATTGCCGAGTAATCCTTTGAGCGCTGGTCGACATTTTCGATGACAAGCGCGATCGGGGCGCCGGTCGTGCGCTC
>JACQAE010000290.1 GCA_016195095.1 Pseudomonadota bacterium | reverse complement strand
GAGGGCGGCCGTGGCGCGCCCTACAAAGCCTATGAATGGAACAAAATGAAGACCCCGACGCGAATCCTTGTCGGCGGCCCCGAAGTTACGTCGGCGTTCGTTCTTTCCGCGCTCTCGCACGCGCGCATGGCGCTTGCGCGCCAAAGGCAGAGCTGAGCGCCACGGAAGGTGGAGCCAATTCCCCCCAACATCGACGCAACCCCTTCCCACCACCAATTCGGCGGTAGAAATCGTTCAATTGCGCTGGCGAAATTGACGCGCCGTGACTAGGTTGACCGCATCATGAACGACGCTTCCAACGATGATCGCCCCCTGCGTCGCGCCGACACCCGCGTCATCGCGATCCGCGGCGCGCGCGAGCATAATCTCAAGAACGTGGACCTTGAGATTCCGCGCGACCGGCTTGTCGTATTCACCGGCCTGTCGGGATCAGGCAAGTCGTCGCTTGCCTTCGACACGATTTATGCGGAAGGGCAGCGCCGATACGTCGAGAGCCTCTCCGCCTATGCGCGACAATTCCTCGAAATGATGCAGAAGCCGGACGTCGATCAAATCGACGGGTTGTCGCCGGCGATATCGATCGAGCAGAAGACGACTTCGCGCAATCCGCGCTCGACCGTTGGCACCGTCACAGAGATATACGATTACATGCGCCTCCTGTGGGCGCGCGTCGGCATCGCCTATTCGCCCGCGACCGGCCTGCCGATCGAAAGCCAGACCGTCTCGCAGATGGTCGACCGCGTGATGGCGCTGCCCGAGGGAACGCGCCTCTACCTGCTGGCGCCGGTGGCGCGCGGACGCAAAGGCGAGTATCGCAAAGAACTGGCCGACTATCTCAAGCGCGGATTCCAACGCGTGAAGATCGACGGCACCTTCCACGAGATCGCGCAGGCGCCCGCGCTCGACAAGAAATTCAATCATGACATCGATGTCGTTGTTGACCGAATCGTCGTGCGGCCGGACATCGCGCAACGTCTCGCGGAGAGCTTCGAGACTGCGCTCAAGCTCGCCGATGGGTTGGCGGTAGCCGAATTCGCCGAAGCCTCGGACACCTCCGCGCCGGCGACGGCCAAGAAAGGGGCGCGCATCCACGAGCAGAAGAGCGGTCCCGAGCGGCTCATGTTCTCCGAGCGCTTTGCCTGCCCGGTGTCGGGTTTCACCATTCCGGAAATCGAGCCACGGCTGTTCTCGTTCAATAATCCGTTCGGCGCCTGCGCGACATGCGGCGGGCTCGGCGTTGAGCAGCATATCGACCCCGAACTCGTCGTTCCCGACAAGGAGCGCAGCCTGCGCCAGGGCGCGATCGCGCCTTGGGCGAAATCATCGAGCCCCTACTACCTCCAGACGCTCATCGCGTTGGGCAGGCATTACAAGTTCGCGCTCGACGCCAAGTGGAAGGACCTGCCGCACGCGGTGCAGGAGGTGTTGCTCAATGGCTCAGGCGAGGACGCCGTTCGTTTCGTCTACGACGATGGCATGCGTTCCTTTGAGACGCGCAAGCCATTCGAGGGCGTCGTGACAAATCTCGAGCGCCGCTGGAAGGAGACCGAGAGCGAGTGGGCACGCGAGGAAATGGCAAAATATTTCACCGACACTCCCTGCGCCGCCTGCGCCGGGCATCGCCTCAAACCTGAGGCGCTCTGCGTCAAGATCGCCGAGCGCCATATCGGCGAGATCGCGGGCTTGTCGGTGCGCGGGGCAGGTGAATGGTTCACCGAATTGCCGCGCCACCTGTCCGCCAAGCACAACGAAATCGCCTCCCGCGTGCTCAAAGAAATCAACGAGCGGCTGCGATTTCTGGTCGATGTCGGGCTCGACTATCTCACGCTCGCGCGCGCCTCGGGCACGCTGTCGGGCGGCGAGAGCCAGCGCATCCGGCTGGCCTCGCAGATCGGCTCCGGGCTCACCGGCGTGCTCTATGTGCTCGACGAGCCTTCGATCGGCCTGCACCAGCGCGATAACGCGCGCCTGCTCGAAACCCTCAAGCACCTGCGCGACTTGGGCAACACCGTCATCGTGGTCGAGCACGACGAGGATTCCATCAGGGCGGCCGACCACGTCGTCGATGTCGGGCCCGGCGCCGGCATCCATGGCGGGCGCATTGTCGCGCAGGGCAAGGTCGCCGATCTGATCGCGGAACCAGGCTCACTGACCGGAAAGTACCTATCCGGCGAGCTTGTCGTGCCGCTACCCGAACGTCGACCGGCCAATCCGCGCCGCGTCCTGCGTCTTGTCAACGCTCGCGGCAACAACCTCAAGAATGTCACGGCGGAAATTCCGCTCGGCCTGTTCACCTGCGTCACCGGCGTGTCCGGCGGCGGCAAATCGACATTGCTCGTCGACACGCTCTACCGCGGCGTTGCGCGCCGCCTCAACGGCGCGGCGCAAGCACCGGCCGCGCATGAGCGCATCGAGGGGCTTGAGCATCTCGACAAGGTCATCGATATCGACCAGTCGCCGATTGGGCGCACGCCGCGCTCCAACCCGGCGACCTATACGGGCGCGTTCACACCGATCCGCGAATGGTTCACCGGCCTTCCGGAGGCGCGCGCGCGCGGCTACGAGCCGGGGCGGTTCTCCTTCAACGTCAAGGGCGGGCGCTGCGAGGCCTGCCAGGGTGACGGCGTCATCAAGATCGAAATGCACTTCCTCCCCGACGTCTACGTCACTTGCGACCTTTGCAAAGGCAAGCGCTACAATCGCGAAACGCTCGACGTGACGTTCAGGAGCAAGTCGATCGCCGACGTCCTCGACATGACGGTGGACGAGGCGCATGATTTCTTCCGCGCCGTGCCGCGTGTGCGCAACATTCTTGCGCTACTGCAACGTGTCGGACTTGGCTATATCCATGTTGGCCAGCAGGCGACGACGCTCTCGGGCGGCGAGGCGCAACGCGTCAAGCTGGCCAAGGAACTGTCCAAGCGCGCCACGGGTAGAACGCTGTATATTCTCGACGAGCCGACGACCGGGCTGCACTTTCACGACGTGGCGAAGCTCCTCGAGGTGTTACACGAGCTGGTAGCCTGCGGCAACACGGTCGTCGTGATCGAGCACAACCTGGAAGTCATCAAGACCGCCGATTGGATCATCGATCTTGGTCCCGAAGGCGGCGATGGTGGCGGCGAGATCGTCGCCGCGGGGCCGCCCGAAGACATCGCGCGCGCCAAACGCAGCTATACAGGGCAGTTCCTCAAGCCGGTGCTCGGGCGTCGCGAGATAAAGCGCAAGAGGGGAATTCAGGCGGCGGAGTGATTGGATATTTTTCGCGGAAGCGTTTCACGGCCGGCGCCGCGCACGGTCGAGCGCCGATCCAATTGTGTGATCGTGAACGCCGGTCCGAGAGCTTTATCGCTTGAAGTTGAATCGTACGACGGCTCTGGCCATTTGTTCGAGCACGATCTTTCCAAGGAACCGCTTCCCATTTTCGACATCTTGCCCCGACGCATCTTGCGGCGAAGTGGGATCCGGCTCACCGCAAAAATGCGTCGGCGCTGAAGAGTTTCGCGCGCTTCCCGGTTGAAATGAAACGGGAAGCGCTCCGGCGATCAATTCAGAACTCGCGTCATTCCGTCGCGCCATGGCGGCGCTTTCCGTGCCGCTAAATCCTCGTGCAAACGGTCCATCGATCTTGCAGAATCTCTTCAGATCCGTCGCAGATAACTGTCGGTCCAACAGCAGCCGGTTTGAATTTCCGGCGCGCTTGCCTTAGAGTCCGGTCGGTTTGATAGGAATCAAAGGCTGGCTCTGCTTGATGATTGTACGTGGGCGTTTCCGAAAATCGGTTATCGTTTTTCGGGTTCTTGCTGCCGAAGAAACCGGGGTGGAATGGGCAAAAAAGGGAGAACGCAAATGTATCGCACAATGATTGCCGCCCTGCTTCTGTCGGCGGTGCTGGCGCCGCAACCGATTGCCGCGCAGGATGCGCTGACGGGCGCGCTTCTTGGCGGCGCCGCGGGCGCCATTATCGGTGGCGCGGCGACGGGTCGCGGCGCGGGTGTCGCAGTCGGTGCCGCGATCGGCGCGGCGACCGGTGCCGCAATCGCCGCGGACGCCGAGCGCCGCCGTGGTGGTTACTATTGGTACCAAGGCGGTTGCTATTTCCGTGACGGCGGCGGCACGTTCTACCGCGTTTCGCGGCGCTACTGCCGTTGACGAGACCGGCGCCCGCCGGCGCTTGTTGGCGGGCCGCCATGCGCACGGCGCGCGAAGCCGCGCGGTTGCGGCGTGAAAATACGCGCGCCGTTGCCGTCGTTTCGTGACCGGCGCGAATGTCGATGGGCGAATGGAGATTTATGTACCGCGAATGCGGCGGGTCGCATCGGGATGTTTTCCGGCCAAGTGGGAACCGGTTCGCCGCGGAAAATGCGATAATTCGAAAACGACGAATCCGATGTAAATCGGGCGCTTCCCGATTCACATGATATGAAACGCGCTCTAGTGTCCCTTATCCGAATTTCGCTTTACCTTGGCCGCGCCTCTTGAGCGAAGTTCGGTATAGCAAGGACACTGGAAAACTATGATTCTCGTGTGGTTTTGGTTGCGAAGTTCTCTTGGTGAACGAGCGGCTAGGTTCGGGAAAACTTCGCAACCATCGCACCTAGGACGCAAAAGGCGACGTCGATGTCTCAGTTGGCCTATACGGTCGCGAGAATTCTTGTTCCAATAACTTTTATCATTTCCGGTTGGGGCAAGCTTACCAATGTCGCGGCTGCCGCACGGCAACTCGCGGACAAGAATATTCCCATTCCGTTCGCGTTCGACGCCTATATCGGGCTGCCGAAATACGAGCTTCTTGGTTATGGCGTGGCGGCACTCGAGTTCTTTGGCGGGATCATGATCCTGCTCGGCTGGAAGGCACGTTGGGCAGCGATCGCGCTGTTTATCTTTACCGGGCTGACAATCTATTACTTTCACGATTTCTGGAATATCGCCGACCCGGCGCAGATCGCGGCGCAACGCACGCAGGCGTTGAAAAACCTCTCGATCATGGGCGCATTGCTGATGGTTGCGGTCATGGGATCGGGGCGATATTCGCTCGATCATTCCGACGCCCGCACGAGTAACGACGAAGACGCGACATCCGCGCGAAATTGATCGCACCGCGCCGATCAGCCGGCGGCAACGTCCGCCCTAGACTCTGACTTCTTGGAGGGGCCATAACGGGCGTGATAGAAGCCAAGAACCCGTCGCGCGGAATTTTCCTGAAGGCGCGTATAGCTATTCATTGCGGTCTCGAGATCTTGCGCGGAAATTCCACGGTTCGCGGCCTGAATGAGCAGGACTGCCTTAACGCTCGTCCAAGAAAGCCCGGCAACTTTTCCCAGAATGAGGACGCCTTCCGCGCCGTGATCAACGAGCGCGCGCTCGACCACGTCGATCGGCACCCGGCACATCAACGCTAACGTGGCGGCGGTTTCCTCGAATTTGCGCTCGCGCGCAAACCCATAAAGCGCCGCCTCGGTAAGTTGTCCGGCACGCTGTAATTCAGCAACTTTCGCAAGCGCCTCGCGATATTTCACGGACGCGTCGCGGAGCTGCGATCGCAGGCCGTTCACGACGTTCGCAAGAACCTCTTGAACGACGATCGCGGCGGCAGGGTTGGCCTTGACGAGCTTCTCGCGCACCGCGGCCGAGGCCCGTTCCGTCAGCATGACCATGTGGTGGACCGGCAGGTCCGGTCGCAGCCCGATGTTGAGCGCAAGCTCATCGTCATTGGCCGAGCGATTGACCAGCGTGCGCAGCCCCGCGTAAGAAAATCGCGCGCCGCGATTGGCCGCGATCGAATTCACGACGGTGCGATTGCCGCGTTCGATTAGGATATCGGTGACCGAGACGTTCAGCGTCACGCGGTGCGAGATGGCGAGCATATGCTCGGGTCCCATCGAAGCGGCAAGCGACTGCAGGTCGGCATCGCTGAGGCTTTCGCTGCGGCTTAAGATCGGCGCGGCAATCACGATATCGTCGTTGAAGGCGAGCGCGCGGGTGACTTGCGGCGGCGCCTGCCGCACCGGCGCGAGCAGCCGCGAAAGCCGAGCAAGGGCGGTCGCCTCGATGCGCTCTGAAATTCTCAGAAAAATGTCGTCAAAGACGCCGATTTGTTCCGGCGAAAAGCCGGGCGCGCCGGATACAAATAGGTCCGTGACCCGCTCCAACGTCTTAATGCGCTGCGTCGCGTCTCCGGAGGCGAGCGCGGATTCGAGATCATCGATCAGTGTCGTCGTGGCGTTTGTCTGCATCGCATTCACTGTGCAATTCCGCGACAGGGCGCACGCGTGCACGCAGAGTGCTTTGAAGAGATGAACAAACGATTGAAGGTCAAGGCCGCGTACCAGCCTATGCTGAATAATGCGTTTCAGTGACGGGCGTCGCAGCCAATGGGAAATGCGGCACCACGGCGGACGCGCCGCCGCAACGTCGATTTTGCTCCGGCACTGTGCTGGGCTATTTCTGGCGGCAGTGCCGATGGACGCGACGGCGGGGAGTGAAGACCACGCTCACCGTGGATCCGCCACGCGGCCGGCGAATAGGATGGCGCCGGTCGATTGGGCGGTGATGTAGAACAGAAACGGACGATCGACGCGGATTTCGGTTGGGCGCGCCGTCGAGCGGGAAAATACCTCGACCGCGGTCGCAGCCGCGGCCAGCGTGCCCTCCTCGGCGACCTCGACAACAGCCTTGTGACGAATTTGGCTGATGGACACATCGCCGTCGGAATTCGCTCGCCCGGTTATACCTGAAAAGTCTGCTTTAACCGGGTCGAATGCAAGTTTCACACCCATCCCCACGAGCGGCGCAACGAGGTCGGCGTCGCCTTGCGCCTTGAACCGCGGCAATTGAAGTTGCACGTGTTCCGGCGGCTGATTGGCGGCGAGCTCAAGTAATTTCGCCGTTTCCGTCGGCGTGAGCCGTTGGGCAAGCGGTCCGACGCCCTCGATGTCGTCCGGCATGACAACCGTCATCGCCAGGTCGGGATCCTGATATGGCAGGCGAATTGCGTGGTACCCGTCGAGCGCCAATATGCCATAGCGACCGCTCCGCCGCATCGTCGGCACGTCGATGGTCTGCGTGCCGGACAGCTTGAACGGCGCCGAGCGCGTCTGCTCGACGTCAAACGACTCGGCCCAACGCGACTTGAAATAGATCGCGTTCACCAGGACGGCCACGGAATTTGCCGCCAGGCGATCGAGGACCTTGTCGATCTGTCCCTCGGTTTTACCTTTCACCCAGGAGTTGATCTTCTCCAGATCGGCGCCGACGAACAACTCGCCGGAAAACCTGTCGGCGATCAACGCGCCATAATCCGGGGCAACGCCGCCGGCACCCGCGGTGACATACAGCGCATTGGCGGCGAGGAGGGTTGCCTTGACGCCGGTAGCCCGGCCCACGGCGCCGGCGTCGCCCTTTGTGTCGCCAACGAGCGTTGCGTGCAATCTTGCCTGCGATGCCTCGATTGTACTTTGCGGCAGCGTATGGCCAAGCGCGGCCGTCATCTCGCGTGCCGTTTCTCCGCGCGCGCCGGCCAGAACCATGGCGAGCGCCGCGCCGATGGAATAGGGTGAGAGCACGATATTGCCGGCCTTTTCGCCGAGCTTCGACGAAAGTCGCGCGCCCGTTGCATTATAGGCGGCAACGAGCGCCGGCACCGGATCCGAGCCTTCGCCGCGCGCCGGCGCGCCTGCCGGCGACAGCATTGCCGCGGCAAGGCCAAGCCGTGCCAGTAACGCCAGGTGAGATTGTGACATGCCTGTCTCCGTGGGTGCAGCGTCGCCGGCGCCGATGCAACGTCATGCGCGCGCCTAGAGCACTTCCCGTTTCAATTAGTTCGGAAAGCGTTCGAAATTCATTCGCGTTGTCGCATTTTCCGCGGCGAACCGGTTCCCGCTTCGCCGGAAAACACTCGAGCTTGGCGACACCGGCTAATCAATAACCGGCGCGCGGCGGCGTTCGCCATGCCAAATCCGCGTGCGAATTCCGCGATCGCGCGCGCGAGTGGAGAACCGGCAGCGCAAGCTTGCGTCATTGCAGTGCGGTCTCAGCGCGCGCCAAGCAGGCGCTGCCACGGCGTGCCCCAAGGTATTTTCAAAACACCACGAATTAAACGATGATCACGCCAAACAATACAAGCGCCAACGCGCCTTGAAGCTTGATTCCGCGGTCGTAGTCACGTGCGCAGCCGGCGCGATTGTCCCGCGAACGCGTGGCGTTCGCAATGCTCGAAATTTGGATCCTCAGCGTGCGGCTGAAATAGCCACTGGCAGCATACGCGCGGCCAAGACGGTCGCCTGTCGCCGCATGAAGTTATCGAGCCGGGCCAGCGCGACAGCCTTGAGATGACGGCGGCGGCGCAGACGCAGGGGGCGATGGTTGCTGATGATCAACACGGCGCACCTCCTTGAGAAAAGCGATCCAGGTCGACGATTTGGACCTGATGCCAATTGGTCGCGGCCGGCGGCACACAGGTTCAATTGAAGGGTTATGGTACAATAATACCGTAATATGCCGTCGGAATTGAAAGTCTCTCAAATTTCGGTGCCCAAGGCGCGGTAACGAGTGCCGGTGCGGCCGAAATCGCCGGAGCCGCGGGATGGCGTCTCGCGTGCTCGACCAGCGGGCGGAGTTCGCCGGCGTCATCGGAGCAATGGTGGTGCCTGGAGCTTGGAGCCTGACCTGGCCTGTGATGCGCGCACCACAGCTGCGCTGCCGCTCTCGGCGGCGGAAATCTCGCCACGTTTTGATCGTGGGGCGGCAGTCGTGGCGCGCATCACAAGATGCGGCGACGTTCGAAAAGCAAACGCCCCGCCGGCACGGCATCGCGTGAACGTGGCTCCGCGCATTTGCGCATCGTGTGCGATCGACGTCAGGACTGGCGCGCAGGGCGCCGGCGCGGCGCGATCGCGTCCGCGATGAACCGCGGCAGCGCGAAGGCGGCGCAATGTACCTGCGGCGTCCAATAGCGCGTCTCGAATCGGCCGGCGTCGCGATAGCGTCTGGCGACAGTCGTCGCGTCCACGTGGCGAAGTCGGACTTGGTCCGTGGCCCAGCCCATCGCCATGTGTCCGCCGACATAGGTCGGAATGGCAGCGACAAAACAGGCGGCATCGTCGAATAGGCTGCGGAAATGACGCATGCTTGTCGTCAGTTCTTGCGGCTGAAAGAACGGCACGCCGTTCTGCGTCACCAGAACGCCACCTCTTGCCAGGCAGCGCTTGCAGCCGGCGTAGAATTTGCGCGTGAACAAAACGGCGCCGGGTCCTTGCGGGTCGGTCGAATCGACGATGATCACGTCAAAGCGCCGGTCGGTACGCGTCACGAAATCCATTCCGTCATCGATGATGAGATCGAACCGCGCATCCGCGAATACGGGGCCGGTGAACTCCGCGAAATGTCGCCGCGAGAATTCGACGACCGACCGGTCGATCTCGACCTGCGTGAGACGGCGAACGGATTTGTGCTTAAGGACCTGCCTGGCGATGCCGCAATCTCCGCCGCCGACGACGAGCACCTCGCGCGCCTTGCCATGGGCGAACAGCGCAACGTGGCTCATCATTTCATGGTAGATGAATTCGTCGCGCGTCGTGACCTGCGTAGCACCGTCGAGCATCAGGATTTTTCCGAAATAACGATGGCGGAAAAGGACGAGGTGCTGATGCGGCGTGCGTGCCTCGTGCAACACGCGCTCGGCCTCGAAGGCGATGCGGAAACCGCGATCCTCGAACAGCGTTTCGGAAATCCAGCGCTTTTTCGCCATGTCACGCCTCGATGAAGGTGCCGCCGCAAGGCCGTCAGCGCGATGGATACGGCGACGCCGATGCGCACAAACGCCCGCGCACGCATATGGGGATGCAGGCAATTTTTTCCGAAGTCAGGAAAAGGGGCCGCGACCGCTTATCGGCGGCGACGCTGGTGCGCCATCCATCAAAGGCCGACGCCGCGCAACTGCTCACTCACCGCGACCTGCTTTGCCCTGAACGCCTTGCGCAATACCGGAACGCACTTGTCGGGGTCGGCATTCCCGCACATGAAAATATCCAGGGCCGCATAGCCAGAATCGGGCCAAGTATGGATCGATATATGGCTTTCCGCCAGGACGGCAACGCCGGAGACGCCATTCGGCGTGAAATGATGCAGATGGATATGCAGCAAGGTGGCGCCCGCCGCGTCGATCGAGCGGCGCAATGCCGCCTCAATAAAGTCGATGTCGTTGAGCCGTTCAGCATCGTAAAGATCGACGATGAGATGCACGCCTGCGCAACGCACGCCATTGCGGAGCGCGAAATGATCGAGATTATCCTGGGCCTTCGCCGGTGCCGCGACCGCCAATTTGGCGTTCCTGTCGCCGTTGGGGGCGGCACCTGGGATCGTCAAGCGCTTCCTCCCCAATCGCAAAAGGGCGTTCTGGCTCATGCCGTCTTCCCCAACCAGAGAGCGAACCCGCCGGCAACCCGGCGCCGCAGAAAACGAAAGCCGCCCACCGGTCCGCACATTGGACTGATGACAGCGGCAAAAGCACATAATCGCATGCCCAATCGCGATCAAGTGGATTTTTTGATTTCCCGCAAGCGATGAGCATTGCGCGGGCACAGCTGACGACGGCGCGGCCGCCGCGAATCAGAGACCAGATCACGATGACTTTAGATCGATTCGATGCAAAAGATCGATTCGATGCAAAATCACCGAAGTGATCGATTCTTGTCGCTTAGAGCGAAAGGTCATCCGAAAACCGCTTGGCGCTTTTCGGCATCATACGCTAGCCGCCGCCGGACGCCTGCGTCTCGACCACGGCGATCGCCGTCATATTCACGATACCGCGCGCGGTCACGGCGGGTGTGAGAATGTGCGCTGGGCGCGCGACGCCGACGAGAATTGGTCCTACCGGGAGCGCATCGGCCAGCACCTTGATCATCCCGTAAGCGATATTGGCCGCGTCGAGCGTCGGCATGATGAGCACGTTGGCTTCGCCCTTGAGCCGCGAGTTCGGCAATACGCGCTCGCGAATCGCGGGATCGAGGGCGCAATCGCCCTGCATTTCCCCGTCCACCTCGATCTGTGGATGCAGCATGGCCAACCGCTCCGAAGCCAACCGCATCTTGCGTGCCGACGCGGTGTCGTGACTGCCAAAATCCGAATGCGAGAGCAGCGCGACCTTGGGCTTGATGCCAAAGCGGCGCACATGCGCGGCGGCAAGCACGGCCATGTCAACGATCTCATCGACGCTCGGATCGGGATTGACCTGGGTATCGGCCAAGAAATACGCGCCACGGCTGGTGATCAATAGCGACAGCGCCGCATAGTCGCGCGCCTCCGGCGCGAAGCCGATAATATTGCGGATGTGCCCGAGATGGCTCAGGTAGCGCCCACCGACGCCGCAGATCATGCCGTCGGCCTCGCCACGCCTCACCGCCAGCGCGGCAATGACCGTGGCGTTGGTCCGCACCAGCGTGCGCGCCGCGTCCGGCGTGATACCGTGGCGGCCGGCAACGCGGATATAGGTATCGACAAAATCCCGATAGCGGGGATCGTCCTCGGGATTGATCAGCGCAAAATCGCGGCCTGGCCTTATCGACAGGCCAAAACGCTCCAGCCGGGCATTCACGACGCCTGGACGGCCGACCAATATCGGTTGCGCCAATCCCTCCTCGACCACGACCTGCGTCGCGCGCAGAATGCGCTCGTCCTCGCCCTCCGCGTAAACGATGCGCGTCGGCCGCGCCTTGGCCGCGGCGAATATCGGCTTCATGATGAAGCCCGACCGAAACACGAAGCTGTCCAGCCGCGCGCGATACTGATCGAAATCGGCAATCGGGCGGGTCGCCACGCCTGAGTCCATGGCTGCCTGCGCGACGGCGGGTGCGATGCGCAGGATGAGCCTGGGGTCGAACGGATTGGGAATGAGCGAATTCGGCCCGAACGTGCGCGCCTCGCCGTCATAGGCGCGCGCGGCGACATCGGAGGGCGGTTCACGCGCCAGCGCCGCGATCGCCGCCACCGACGCACGCTTCATCGCCTCGTTGATACTGGTCGCGCCGACATCGAGCGCGCCACGGAAGATATAGGGAAAACAAAGAACATTGTTGACCTGATTGGCAAAATCGGAACGTCCGGTGCAGATCATGGCGTCCGGGCGCACGCGCAACGCCTCCTCAGGCATGATTTCCGGCGTTGGGTTGGCCAAGGCCATGATCAGCGGGCGCGGCGCCATGCGCGCGACCATGTCGGCCGACAGCACGCCGCCCGCCGACACGCCGAGAAAAACATCCGCCTGCTCGATCACCTCGGCGAGCTTACGTTTGGTCGTCGCCTGCGCATACGGCGCCTTCCAGCGATCCATCAGCGCGCTACGTCCCGCATAGACGACACCCTCGATGTCGGTGACCCAAATGTTCGCGCGCCGCGCGCCGAGCGCCACCAAGAGGTCGAGACAGGCCAGCCCGGCGGCTCCCGCGCCGGCGCTGACGATCTTGACATCGGCCAAATTCTTTCCCGCCAGGTGCAGCGCGTTCTCGACCGCCGCCGCGACAATAATCGCGGTGCCATGCTGGTCGTCGTGAAACACCGGAATCGCCATCCTGGCTTTGAGCCGCGCCTCGACCTCGAAACATTCCGGTGCCTTGATATCCTCCAGATTGATCCCGCCGAATGTCGGCTCGAGCGCCGCCACCACGTCGACAATGCGGTCCACGTCGACGGCATCGATTTCAATATCGAAAACATCGACGCCGGCGAATTTCTTGAACAGGACCGCCTTGCCTTCCATAACCGGCTTGCCGGCTAACGCACCAATATTGCCCAGGCCGAGAACAGCGCTGCCGTTGGTGACGACGGCCACGAGGTTGGCGCGGGACGTGAGCACGGCGGCCTGCGCCGGATCGGCCACGATCGCCTCGCAAGCCGCGGCGACCCCCGGCGTATAGGCCAGTGCCAGATCGCGTTGGTTGCCGAGCGGCTTGGTGGCCTGGATCTCGATCTTTCCGGGCCGTGGCAGACGGTGGTAGATCAGCGCGCCCGCGCGCAGGTCGTCAGACAGACTGCTCGCCACCGCTTTCCCCTTTGCGCCATTCGCGACGAAATTATCCCCTCTCCCGAATCCACTGGAATCGGGACGTGTCGCAATGTTCCCCTTATATCGCATTTTGTTAGAACGAGACGATGTTCACCGCGTCGGCGTGCCGCCGCGTCAATCCTGCGGCAAGTTCAGGCGAATGTGCAATTCGCGCAATTGCTTTGGCGTGACCTGCGACGGCGCGCCCATGAGCAGGTCCTCGGCACGTTGATTCATGGGGAACAACACCACCTCGCGCAAATTGTCCTCGCCGCAGAGCAGCATGACGATGCGATCGATACCGGGGGCGATACCGCCATGCGGCGGCGCCCCAAGCGACAGAGCGCGCAGCATGCCGCCGAATTTCTGTTCGAGAACATCCTCGCCATAGCCGGCGATCGCGAAGGCCTTTTTCATGACGTCCGGGCGGTGATTGCGGATCGCGCCGGAGGACAGTTCCACGCCATTGCAGACGATGTCGTACTGGAATGCCTGAATTTCCAAAATGCGCTCAGTTGCGGCGGGATCGAGCGAGAGAAACGCGTCGATCGGAAAATTCGGCATCGAAAACGGATTATGCGAGAAATCGACCTTTTTCTCCTCCTCGTTCCATTCATACATTGGAAAATCGACGATCCAGCAGAAGTCGAAGCGGTCCTTGGCGATAAGGCCCAACTCCTCGCCAATCTTGTTGCGCGCTGTCCCGGCGAACTTGACGAAGTCCCGTGGCCGCCCGGCGAGAAAAAATACCGCGTCGCCGACGCCGAGCTTGAGCTGCGCTCGGATGCCGCCGGCGCGTTCGGGCCCGATGTTTTTCGCGAGCGGTCCGGCGCCGCCCTCCTCGCTCTCGCGCCAGAAAATATAGCCAAGCCCGGGCTGGCCCTCGCCCTTCGCCCAATCATTCAGCCGGTCGCAGAAGGCGCGGTTGCCGCCCTTTGGCGCCGGGATCGCCCATATCCGAGCGGAGGAATCTGCCGCCAGAATATTGGCGAAGACCTTGAAGCCCGAACCGCGAAAGGCCTCGCTCACGTCGGCCATTTCTATGGGATTGCGCAGGTCGGGCTTGTCGGTGCCATATTTTCGCATGGCGTCGGCATAGGCAATGCGCGGGAATTCCTGCGTCACCGGTTTTCCGCCGCCAAACTCCTCGAACACGCCACGCAGCACCGGCTCGACGGCGGCAAAGACATCGTCCTGGGTGACGAAACTCATTTCCACGTCGAGTTGGTAGAATTCTCCGGGCGAGCGATCGGCGCGCGCGTCCTCGTCGCGAAAACAGGCGGCGATCTGGAAGTACCGGTCAAAGCCCGCCACCATGATCAACTGCTTGAACTGCTGCGGGGCCTGCGGCAGCGCATAGAACTTGCCTGGATGAATGCGCGAGGGGACGAGATAATCGCGCGCGCCTTCCGGGCTCGACGCCGTGAGGATCGGCGTCTGGAATTCAAAGAAGCCCTGCGCCTTCATTCGCCGCCTGATCGAATCGATGATCGCGCCGCGCGTCATGATGTTGGCGTGCAGTCGGTCGCGGCGCAGGTCCAGGAACCGGTACTTGAGGCGCGTTTCCTCGGGATATTCCTGGTCCCCGAACACCGGCATCGGCAGTTCAACGGCAGCCCCGAGAACCTCAATCTCGGTGATATACACCTCAATTGCCCCGGTCGGCAGATCGGGATTTTCCGTACCCGCCGGACGCACTCGGACCTTGCCGTCGATCCGGATGACCCATTCGGAGCGCAGCTTCTCCGCGTCCTTGAATGCCGGGCTGTCGGGGTCGGCGACAATCTGGGTCAACCCGTAATGGTCGCGCAGATCGATAAACAGCACGCCGCCATGATCGCGCACGCGGTGGCACCAGCCGGACAGCCGCACGGCCGCGCCGATATCGTTTGCGCGCAGAGCCCCGCAGGTGTGAGTGCGATAACGATGCATCGGAAATTCCGCCCGCAAGCGCCAGGCGGCAATGGGAATCGTCGCCCGTGCAATACTATTGTCGGCGAACAAGCACATGCCCGCTCGCCGCTTGTCAAGGGACCGGCATCGCATCCGCCTGACCGGATGGTTGACCGTATTCACCCCCGCATGGTTGAACGCTGGTCGGCATTCGCACGATCGGCACATTGGGTCGCGCGCGCGCGCCCGGACGGGATTGGCCAGCAATGGAGACGATGACGACGGCGGAGGCAATTGTCGCCGCGCTGCTGGCGCATGGTTTGCGCCAGATCTATGCGCTGCCCGGCGCACAGAACGACCACCTGTTCGACGCGCTGTTCAAGGCCGCTGAACGGCTGCAAACCGTGCATGTGCGCCACGAACAGGCTGCCGCCTACATGGCGCTCGGCGCGGCGCTCGCGACCGGCAGGCCGCAAGCATTCGCCGTGGTTCCGGGACCGGGGTTGCTCAACGCAAGCGCCGGCCTCCTGACTGCATTTTCGATGAACGCGCCGGTTCTCGCGCTTGTCGGAGAAATTCCCGACGCCGATATCGGCCGCCATCTCGGACACCTGCATGAGATTCGCGACCAGGACGGCATCCTTTCACGATTGGTCGATCACTCGGCGCGTATCCGCCGGCCGCAGGACGCATCCGCCATGGTCGCCACGGCGATTCATGCGATGGGCGCCGGCAGGCCAGGTCCAGCCGCGCTCGCGTGCTCGATCGACGTTTGGGGACGCCGGAGCGCGGCGACGTCGCCGACCGTCCTGCCACCGTTGTCCCCCGCCATCGACGCCGACATGGTTCGCGACGCGGCTCGCCGGCTTGGCGAAGCGAGAAACCCGATGATTGTCTGCGGCGGCGGCGCCCAGGGTGCGGCGGTCGAGGTCACGGCGCTGTCGGAAATGTTGCAAGCGCCGGTTCTGGGGTATCGCCGTGGCCGTGGCGTGCTGAGCAGTCACGATCCGCTCAGCGTCACGTTGCCGCTCGGACATGACCTGTGGCGGCAGACCGACGTCGTCCTCGCCGTCGGCACGCGCTTGCTCATTCAGCAGCGGCAATGGGGCGTTGACGATGAACTGTCGATCGTGCGCGTCGATGCCGACCCGCAGGAACCGGCGCGGCTCGCGCCCCCAACGATTGCGCTGGTCGGCGAGGCGAAGCCGGTCCTAGCGCAGCTTCTGCGCGAATTGCCCGCGCATAATCGCAAGCGGCCTTCGCGCTACGCGGAGATGATCGAACGCCAGGACCACTGGAAGAAAAGGCTCTCCGTGCTGGCGCCGCAGATGGCGTTTCTCGAAGCGATCCGCGCCGAGCTCCCGGAGGAGGGGATCCTTGTCGACGAAGTGACGCAGCTTGGATTTGCCGCCCGGCTGATGTTCCCCGTCTACCGGCCACGCACCTTTCTCTCGCCAGGGTATCAAGACAATCTCGGCTGGGGGTTTGCGACCGCGCTCGGCGCGCAACATGCGCGGCCCGACGTTCCAATGATCTCGATCAGCGGGGATGGCGGCTTCCTCTATACCGCCAACGAGCTGGCAACAGCCATGCGGCACCGCATTCCGCTCGTGGCGATCGTGTTCGCGGATGGCGCCTTCGGCAACGTGCGGCGCATCCAGCAGGAGCATTACGGCAATCGGCTCATTGCGTCGGACTTGATCAACCCAGATTTCGTTCGCATGGCAGAGAGTTTCGGCGCCGCGGCGGAGCGCGTGCGCGGACCCGAGGAGTTGCGCATGGCGATCCGGCGTGCGTTCACGCGCCGCGACTCGCCAACCGTGATCGAAGTCCCGGTTGGACCGATGCCGTCTCCGTGGGAATTCATTTTGATGGCCAAGGTGCGCGGGGGGTGATGTATTATCCGGCGAAGCGAATATCGCTTCGCAGTGCAATACGCGGCAACCAGCGACGGCTGGCATTGGCCATTGCGCCGCCAGCGCTTGGACCCGACTGCGCCATTACCCTGGCTTGCGCGACCCCTCCATTGGTCGCCGGTGGCAATTCATCCGCCATGTTTCCCCGGCGCGGACCCGGCGAATCTGGCAAGGACTCCGTCAGGCCGTTGCGTTATGAGAGCGCATGATGGAGCCAATCACCACCTCGGACCAACTCGCCCTGGCCTGCGAACGGCTGGCGCGCCACCCTTACGTCACCGTCGACACCGAATTTCTGCGGGAAACGACGTTCTATCCGTTACTTTGCGTCATCCAGATGGCGAGCACCGAGGAGGCCGTCGTTATCGATGCCCTGGCGGAAGGCCTCGACCTGCGGCCATTCCTCGCGCTCATGGCCAACGAGTCCGTGCTCAAGGTATTTCACGCGGCGCGCCAGGACATTGAAATTGTCTGGCATAAGGCCAACCTCGTTCCCTACCCCATATTCGACACGCAGGTGGCGGCCATGGTGCTGGGCTATGGCGATTCGGTTTCGTACGACCAGCTCGTGCAGCGCATTTCCGGTGGCGCCATCGACAAGTCGCACCGCTTCACCGACTGGTCGCGGCGCCCGCTTTCCGCCGCCCAACTGACCTACGCGGTTTCGGACGTGACGCACCTACGCGACATCTACTCGTCGCTATCGCACGATCTAAAGCGCCGCGGCCGCGCGGAATGGGTGCAGGAGGAGATGAAAATCCTCACCTCCGCCGACACCTACCGGGTCGATCCCGATAGAGCGTGGGAGCGTCTCAAGACCAGGGTGCGCAAGCCACGCGAATTCGCCGTGCTCATCGAGGTCGCCGCATGGCGCGAACGCGAAGCGCAGGCGCGCGACGTGCCCCGCGGGCGCGTCCTCAAGGATGACGCCATCGCCGATATCGCGATGCATGCTCCCGCTTCGACCGAGAAACTGGCGGCCCTGCGCTCGTTGCCGCGCGGCTATGAGCGCTCGAAATGGGGCCAGGAGATCGTTGACGCCGTGCGGCGCGGCCTCGAACGCGATCCTGAAACGCTGCCGCAGATCGAGCGATCAAAGCCGCTGACGACCGGGATGGCGATCGTTGAACTGCTCAAGGTCTTGTTGCGCATGACGGCGGAGCGCCACGGCGTCGCCGCCAAGGTCATCGCCACTGTCGAAGATCTCGAGCGCATCGCGGGCGACGACGATGCCGACATTCCCGCGCTCAAGGGCTGGCGGCGGGCGATGTTTGGCGAAAGCGCCATCGCCCTCAAGCATGGCAGGCTGGCGCTAGCAATTGAGAAGGGGCGCGTCATCGCGATCGAACGCGCGGGATAGCAGGACTTTTCCGCGGCCGCACCGCTAAATGCCGTCGATTCCAGACGCGCTGCATAAATCGTTCGCAGCGTTTTCTGCGGCGAACCGGTTCCCGCTTCGCCGCAAAATGCACTAGAGCCTTATCGCTTCAGGTTGAATCGTGCGACGGCCCTAACCCTTGTTCGTGCATGATCTTTTCCGAAATGCGGTTGCCCCTTTTCGGGATCATGCTCTAGGCGATCGTCATTTTCGCCTCACGGCCGATCAGGCGCGCAAGCTGGCGCAGCCGGCTCAATACCCGTTCGCTCGCCAGCGCGCCAAATTCGCGTTCTAGTCGAAGCACGAGCCGCCCGCGTTCGACCCGCATCGGCGTGTGCGGCAGGACGCCGGGCATCGCCGCGGACACAAGATAGGCCACGCGCATCGCGGCGCCGAGGATACGGGCATGGTCGAGAAGGCGTGCCGACAGAAGCTCGCGCACCTGCGGCGAAAGGTCGTCGTCAACAAGACCGATATGGCGAAAGAAGACCGAACCCGCGATGAACGCCCGGCCCGGATGATCGACGCCGACGAAAGCCGCATTTGCGATGATATTGAGCGACTGTTCGCCGCGATAGTCGGGATGCGCGCGCCAGCCGATATCAGCCAACAGGCAGGCGGCCTGCCGCAACCGCTGCTCGTAGGCCGTTTCCTCAATTCCCGATGAGGCCATGAACCGGTCGGACCAATTGACCAGCTCCTCGCCATGCGCGGGCGAACGCGAGCGCAACAGGTTGAGCTCGCGCGCCGCCGCGAGCAACGGGTCTTTCCTGCGTTCCCGCGCATCGAGCAGCGAATACAACAGCCCCTCACGCACGCCGAGCGCGGAAATGACCACTTTTTTCGGTCGGATCGCGCGCACCAGATGTTCAAGCACCAGCGCGGCGTAAGCCAGCAACGGACGCCGCGCGTCCGCGACCACCTCGATGCGCGACAGCGTCTCGGGATCGACCCGGCGCACGAGGCGCGAAAATTCCAGCGCTTCGCGGGCCGAAATGCAGTAATTATGCATCACGTGCAGCGGATAGCCGGTTTGCCAGATGTGTAGGCGGGCAAGCGCGCGCCATGTACCGCCGACGGCATAAAACGGGCGTCCCGAACCGTCACGAATCGCCGCGACGCCGGCCAATTCACGCCTGACGATCTTCTCGGCCTTCTTGAGCGACTTGGCCGACAGGTCGCGTAAGGCCAATCCGCCGAGCGGCAATGTCACCGCGTGGCGCAGTCGGTGGCCTCGGACATCGACCAGTTCGAGCGATCCGCCGCCAAGATCGCCGACAATACCGTCGGGCCGATAAATTCCCGAAACGATCCCCATCGCGGACAGTTGCGCCTCGCGCCGCCCCGACAGGACGTCGATTCGTGCGCCACAGACGCGCTCCGCCGCGGCGATGAAAGCGGGTCCGTTGCGCGCCTCGCGACAGGCGGCGGTCGCAACGACCCACAGCCGGCGCACGCCATGAACGTCGCACAGCGCGCGGAAGCGGCCGAGCGCATTAAGCGCTGTCGCAACCGCGTCGGACGCCAGCAATCCGGTCGACTGAACCTCGCGTCCGAGGCCCGCAAGTACCTTTTCGTTGAATATCGGCGTGGGGCTACGGGTCAGGCCCTCGTAAACGACGAGGCGGACGGAATTCGATCCGATGTCAATGATAGCGATGGGCGGACCAAGGTCGAGGCGGCCTTGCGCCTCCACGTCAGCGCTGGTCGCTCGCCGCGGCGCGCGCGCGCGCGCCGACAAGACTGCGGGGGGATGATTCCTTGAGCGATTTGCCACGGCCCGACAGGCTCGGATTGGTCATGAAGTATTGGTGAGCATTGAACGGTTCCTCGCCAGGAGAAGGCTTTATCCGATTCGAGGTGCCATCGGGCAAGAGGTTCCAGCTTTGCTGATTGTCCTTGAGGTTGGCGACCATGATTTGCTCGAGCACCTGCTCGTGCACCGTTGGATTGATGATCGGGCACAGCGTTTCGACCCGCCGATCCAGATTGCGCGGCATCATGTCGGCGGAGGAAATATAGACCGCGGCCTTGGGATGCGGCAGCCCGTTGCCCACGCCAAAGCAGTAGATTCGGCCGTGTTCGAGGAAACGGCCGACAATCGATCTGACCTTGATGGTTTCGGAGAGGCCTGGCACTCCCGGTCGCAGGCAGCAGATGCCCCGCACCACGAGTTCGATCGCAACGCCGGCTCTCGAGGCCGCGTAAAGCGCGTCGATGATATCGGGATCGACCAGCGAATTCATCTTCATCCAGATGCAAGCCGGTCGCCCGGCGCGGGCATGCGCCACTTCCTTGGCGATATGGTCGAGAATTTTCGATTTGAGGCGAAATGGGGAGACCGCCATGCGTTCGAGCTCGGCCGGCTCGGCATATCCGGTGATGAAATTGAAAATGCGCGCGACGTCGCGGGCAATGACCGGGCCAGCGGAGAAAAACGACAGGTCGTATTGGCCTCTTCGTCAAAACGCGCCTTGAGTTCGACGACCGCCGTCACCGACTTCCCGGCTTCCGCGGCCTCGATCAATGCGCGCACGATGGGGCTATCCTTGGACGTGCGGTACAGCGTCTGCTTGATGGCGATCACGTCCGGGTCGCGCGCCGCTTGTTGCAGGAATTGCACCACGACGTCGAAGGACTCGTAGGGATGGTGGACGATCAGATCCTTCTGGCGAATCGCCGCGAAGCAGTCGCCGGCGTGATCGCGGATGCGTTCGGGAAAACGTGGATTGAAGGGTACAAATTCCAGGTCGGCGCGATCCGCGCCAACGATCTGGGTGAGTTGCGACAGGTCGGCCATCGCCAGCATGCCGTCGACCAGGACCAATTCTTCGTCGGCGACGGCCAACGCGCGTTGCACGAACCGGCGCAATTCGACCGGCGTGGGTTCGGTCATCTCGAGCCTGATGACCGATCCGCGGCGTCGGCGTTTGAGCACGGACTCAAACAATCGCACCAGATCCTCGGCCTCTTCTTCGATTTCGAGATCGGAATCGCGAATAACGCGAAAGGCACCCTGGCCTTTTACGGCATATCCGGGGAACAGCAACGGTATGAACAGCGTCGTGACCTGCTCGAGCGAAACGAGCCGCGTGCCCTCCGCGTCCGCGGCGGCCGGCAGGCGGATAAAGCGCTCGATCTTCTGCGGCACGCGAATGAGCGCATTCATCGCCTTGCCATCGCTCGCCCGCGCGAGCTGCAACGCGATCGAAAACCCGAGATTGGGGATGAAGGGAAACGGGTGAGCCGGATCGATAGCGAGCGGGGTGAGGACCGGAAAGATATTCTGCAGGAAATATTCTTCCAGCCACGCACGATCGGCCTTCTTGAGGTCGTCCGCCTCGACCAGGATAATCTTTTCGCTCGCAAGATGCTCACGCAAGGCGCGCCAGCGGGCCTGCTGGTCGCCCGCGAGCGAGGATACGGCCTCCGCGATGCGTACGAGCTGTTCGGCCGCGGTCAGGCCGTCGGGGCTACGGCTGGTAATGCCGGCGCGCACCTGGCCCCTGAGGCCGGCGACGCGGACCATGAAGAATTCGTCGAGATTGTTGGCCGAAATCGACAAAAACCGCACGCGTTCGAGCAATGGATGGCCGGCATTCTCAGCCTCCGCCAATACGCGGCGATTGAAATGCAGCCAGGATAGCTCGCGGTTTACGAACCGCTCAGGGCTTGCCGCGATATCCACGCCGGCGCCCGCCGGCGCCGATCCCGCGCTTGGCTCAAATCCTTTTGCCTGAACAACATCTTGGCTGCGGCCACTCATGACACGCCATCGTGTTTGAATGTTTCGGGGGTGGTTCAGTATAAGACGATCCGATTAAGATGTCGTTTGGATGACGCCGGCCGCTCCGGCCGCCGACGTGGAACCAAAATGGGGCAAGAAGTTTTGGTAAGAAGTTACTTAAAATCAATGAGTTAGAATGCAAATGCGGTGCTCGTCAGAACGTTCTCGCCGTGGTCAAGTTCGGCTTTCCAAAACCTCCGCCGCAAGCACTCGGCTTATCGGACGTTGTTGTTGCAGCGCCGCGCGATCGAGCTCGCGCACAATCGAGCGCACCGCGGCAAACGAACGCTCGATGCGGGTGGCAACGAACGACACAACGGCCTCGTCGACGGCGACCTGGCGGTCACTGAACTGCTTGACCAGCACCGCCCGCAGCAGCGCATCACCTGGCGGCGCGAGCGTCACGACCGGCAGCGCGCGCAGGCGCGACAAAAGGTCCGGCAAGCCGACGCGCCAAAGTCCGGGCGCGGTGCGTGCCGTGAGCAGCACAAACGCGCGCTCCTCGCGCGCAAAATTGAGCAGGTGAAAGAGCGCGCGCTCGTCGATGGCGTCAGGCGTTATATCCTCCACGACCAGCGCGCCAGTCGCCAGCGCGGTTGGCAGATCGGCGCCAACGAGCGCGCGGCTTGCGATGGCGCGCGCGCCAGCGCCAGACGCCCAGACCGCCGCAAGGTGACTCTTGCCGGCGCCCGCGGGGCCAATAAGCGCCACTGTTCGGTCAGGCCAATCCGGCCATCGCTCAATGAGCGAGAGCGCGGCGATGTTGCTCGGCCCGGACAGAAAATCCTCGCGTGCGAACCGTTCGGCATGAGGCAAGGAAAGCGCGAGCTGACGCGGTGCCGGCAACATGGACGAACTCACGATCAATGCGGATGTTTCCCAGTATAGAATGGGCTTGAAAGATACTTGCGCAGCGCAAACCGCACCACCACGGCAACCGCGGCCGCCAACGGAATGGCCACTAGCAAGCCGACGAACCCAAACAGATAACCAAACGCCAGCAAGGCAAACATGAGCCAGACCGGGTGCAACCCAACGCTTTGCCCAACCAGATAGGGAGCAAGAATGTAGCCTTCGAGCACCTGGCCGACCAAGTTCACGCCAACCGCGGCGGCCAGGAGCGTCCAGTCCGGCCATGCCTGGGCAATCGCCACCCCGACGGAAACCACGAAGGCGGTGAGTGTGCCGACATAGGGAACGAAACTGATCAGGCCGGCGATGAGGCCGATAACGAACCCGAATTTCAAACCAATGATGGTTAAACCGAGGGCATAGAACAAGCCGAGGATCAGGCACACTGCCGATTGGCCGCGCACGAATCCGGCTATGGCTGTGTTGATGTCGCTCGCCAAGCGGCGGATGGCGTCGGCGTGATCGCGCGGCAGCCAATTGTCGATCGTGGCGACAAGGCGGTGCCAGTCGTTCAGGAGGTAAAACGCGACAACCGGAGTAATCACCAGCAGCGAGAATATCGACGCCAGCGCCTGCCCGCCCGACCATAGCGAGCGCAGGAAAATCGTGAGCCCGCCCGTACCCTGTTTCATCATTGTCGTCAGTTCGACGCTACCGATGCTGTCGCCGACGATTTTGGTGAGCCAGGGGCGATTCGAATCGGCGATTAATTCCTGCAGCCGCGCAACATATCCGGGCAGCCTGTCGATCAATTCCAGCAATTGGCTGATCACGATCGGCGCAACCAGGATGACCAGCACGACAAAGGCAAAAATGAACAGACCAACGATCGTCAGTGTCGCGAAAAATCTGTTGATGCCAATGCGTTCAATTCGGCTAGCGACGGGATCGAGCAGATACGCAAGCACCATCCCCGCGACAAACGGCAGGAGGATTTCGTGCAGCAGCCAGATCAGGGCGAGGAGCACGCCGAGCGCCGCGACCCAGAACGTTATTTGGCGTCCGAACGTCATTACCGCATCCTCGAATTACGTCGCGACAGGATATTTACGCCACGCCGGCGCGCCCGCGCCGTCAACCCGCGTTGACATGACGAACCCAGCCAATGAGGTAAAATAATACCGACATTAACGTCAGTGCCGCGACCAGGAGCATAGCGGCCTGACTCCATTGGGATATATCGAACTGGAAACCAAGCGAGGCAAGCACGAGGCCGGCAAACAGGATCTGCGCCACGGTGTTGAGCTTTGATACCGGGTGCGGCCGCACCGCCACGGGCTTGCCGACGAGCCACGACAGCATGACCGCGGCGATGATCATGATATCGCGCGATACGACCAGAATCACTAGCCAGCGCGGAATCGCTTCCGCGATGCCGAGCGTCACATAGATCGACATGATCAGCGCCTTGTCCGCGAGCGGATCCAGATAGGCGCCAATCTCACTGGTCATCCCCAGCCGCTTGGCAAGAAAACCGTCCACGGCGTCGCTCACCCCGGCGGCGAGAAACAATAGGAAAGCCAGCCGCATCTCGCCCGCCGCGATCGCCCAGGTGACGACCGGCACGAGCAGAATGCGGGCGATCGTAACGAGATTGGGAAGATTCAAAACATTGCCCCGGCTCGACGTGCCCGGCCCCAGATTAGCGTCAAGGCCGCGCGCCGGAAAGCTCGAAGCCATTGCGCCGCGTCGGAATTAGCCGTACGAGGCCCGCGAACATGTGGAACCACCGATGCAAGACGAAACACGATCGGGCCTAACATACCGCCAGGCCGGCGTCGATATCGATGCCGGCAACCGAATGGTCGAGATGATCAAGCCACTGGTGCGGGCGACAGCGCGCCGCGGTGCGGATGCCGAAATCGGGGGATTTGGCGGCTTGTTCGATCTTAAACGCGCCGGATTTATTGACCCAGTGCTGGTGGCGGCGACAGACGGCGTCGGCACCAAGGTCAAGCTCGCCATCGAAACCTCCCGCCACGATACGATCGGCATCGACCTCGTTGCCATGTCGGTCAACGACGTGATCGTGCAAGGTGCCGAACCGCTGTTCTTTCTCGACTATTTCGCCTGTGGCCGGCTCGACCCGGCGATCGGCGCCGCGGTCGTCGCCGGCATCGCCGCAGGATGCCGGGCCGCGAACTGCGCCCTGATCGGTGGCGAAACGGCGGAAATGCCCGGACTTTATGCGGCCGCCGACTATGACCTCGCGGGCTTCGCGGTCGGCGCGGCCGAACGCGGCGCGTTGCTACCGCGCAAGGACCTGGCAATCGGCGACATCGTGCTCGGACTGGCTTCGTCGGGCATCCATTCGAACGGGTATTCGCTCGCACGTCGGGTGGTCGAAAAATCCGCCCTGAAGTGGAGCGATCCAGCCCCATTCGCGCCTGGCACGGCGCTCGGCGAGGCGCTGCTCACGCCGACACGCATCTATGTGCGCGCGTGCCTGGCGGCGATTCGCCAGACCGGGGCGATCAAGGCCCTCGCCCATATCACTGGCGGCGGGTTTCCCGACAATATTCCCCGCGTTCTACCCAACGGGCTCGCGGTCGCAATCGATCTGGGCAGGGTCGCGGTACTGCCGGTGTTCCGCTGGATCGCCGCCGTCGGCGGCATCGCAGCCGGCGAAATGCTGCGCACGTTTAATTGCGGCATCGGCATGATCGTCGTCGTGGAGCCCGGCGCCGCCGGTACGGTCGAAGGCGCGCTCACGCGCGGCGGTGAGACGGTCCTGCGTCTTGGTGAACTGGTCGACGCCGGCGGGCGCGCCGAGCGCGTGACCTTCCACGGCTGCCTCGACCTCGAGTGGTGAACGCCATGGCCAGAACGCGCACGGCGATCTTGATTTCCGGGCGCGGCTCGAACATGGCCGCCCTGATCAAGGCGGCCGCCGATCCCGCCTATCCGGCGGAGATCGCATTGGTATTGTCCAATCGGCCGGCGGCCGGCGGGCTCGCCGTCGCCCAAAATGCGGGCCTCACGACCGCCGTCATCGACCATGCCGCGTTCGGAAACGATCGCGAAGCCTTCGAGCGGGCAATCGACGCGCGGCTCATCGAACGACGGATCGACCTTGTGTGCCTCGCCGGATTCATGCGCTTGTTGACGCCATGGTTTGTCGCGCGTTGGGAAGGTCGCATGCTCAATATCCATCCCTCGCTGCTGCCATCCTTCAAGGGCCTCGATACGCATGCGCGCGCGCTCGCGGCCGGAGTCAAGATCCACGGCGCCACCGTGCACCTCGTTAGCGTCGACATGGATGGCGGACCGATCATCGCGCAGGGCGCGCTCCCCGTCCTACCGAACGATAGCGCCGAGACGCTGGCGCGGCGCGTATTGGCCGTCGAGCATCGCATCTACCCGACGGCGCTGCGACGGTTCGCGTCGGGACAAAACTGTGTGAGCGGCGCGGACGAGGTAATCGATGCGGAATCGAATTCAGATAGAATGCTCGTTTCACCCGCGTCCTGAGTTGCGCGCATAACGGCAGGACGCCGCCCGATCGCCGGAGACATTCCACCATGATCAGTTTGTACGTATTCGGCAGCGCATTCGGCATGCCCGACCCAAGCCCGTTTGTCATGAAAGCCGAGGTGCTGCTCAAAATCGCCGGCCTGCCATACAAAACCGATCCCAACGGCTTCAACAAGGCGCCGAAAGGCAAGCTGCCCTATATCGAGGACGCCGGCGAAATCGTCGCCGACTCGACGATCATCCGTTGGCACCTGGAGAGAAAATACGCGCTCGATCTGGATGCCGCCATCGCGCCAGCGGAGCGCGCCGTCGCCTGGGCATTCGAAAAGATGATCGAGGACAACCTCTATTGGGTGATCCTCGGCGACCGCTGGACAAACGACGCCAATTTCGCGAAAGGACCGGCCAACTTTTTCAAGCGCGTCCCAATGCCGTTGCGGCCGGTGATCACCAGGGTTGTGCGCCGCCAGGTGCGCCAATCAATCAAGGCTCAGGGATTGGGCCGACATAGCGCAGAAGACGCTCATCGTCTGGGCATTCGCTCAATTGACGCGATCGCCGAATTTCTCGGTACGAAGCCATATTTCATGGGGCCGAGTGTCTGCGGCGTCGACGCAACCGTGTTTGCGTTTGTCGCACATGCCCTTTGCCCGGTGTTTGATTCACCGATACGCACCGCCGCACAGCGCCACGACAATCTCAAACGCTATGTGGGACGCATGACCGCGCGATATTATCCGCAGCTCGATGAGATCGCGGGATGCAAGGCTTTATCCTAAAGCATGATCGCGAAAATTGGGAACCATTTTTCGGGCAAAATCATGCTCACGGGAAAATCATGATCACGACCGGTGGAAGCCGGCTTGCCGAGTGGATCGCACTTGACACTTTGGCGGGTGTAATGGCCTCGCGTCGCCGCATGCGCGACACTCACGCGCTTTTCGCCAGCGGCGCCTCGACGCGTCTGATCCAAATCTTATTGTCGTGGAACGCGGCTCCGCCATAGGGCGCGACTGCGTCGGCGCCGGTCAGCGTATTAATTCCGCGCCCGTCGGCGAATGCGCGATTGGGCCAGATCGATTCCGCGATCACGACGCCGCGCCGCACGCCGGGAAAGTGCCTGGCGGCGAGTCGCACGCGGCCACGCGCGTTGCCGAGTTCAACCTCATCGCCGTCCGCAATCGCCAGGCCGGCCGCGTCATCGGGATGGATGAGCACGCTCGGCTGGCCCTCCTTGGCGATCGATGTCGGCGTCTCGTTGAACGTTGAATTGAGAAAATTACGCGCCGGCGACGTTGTCAGCCGAAACGGGTGGTCCGCATCGGCCTGTTCAATCGACGCCCAATGGTCCGGCAGCGTCGGCATGGACGCAACGGGTCCGGCGTGGACGGGACTGCGAAAGGGAACGTTCGGCCAATCCGGGCAAAAGCGGAACTTGCCGTCGGGCCACGCAAATCCGTCAAGGTAATGCGCCGTCGAAAAATCGGGCTGGCAATCGATAAAGCGCTTTTCCTCAAGCTCGGCGAGCGTTCCCCAGCCGGAATGTCGCAGCGTCCAATCGATCAGCTCTCTGGGTGCCATATCAAAGCCGGGATGACGCGCGCCCAGTCGTTCCGCCAACGCCGAAATGACCTCATGATTTGACCGGCATTCGGCCCCAGGCGCGATCAGCTTGGGTCCCAGGATGATGTATTGGTGCCCGCCGCCTTGATAGATATCATCGTGCTCGACGAACATCGTGGCCGGCAGCACGATGTCGGCCATGCGCGCCGTCTCGGTCATGAACTGCTCGTGCACGGCGACGAAGAGATCGTCGCGCGCGAAACCACGCTTAACGCGTTCCTGGTCGGGCGCGACGGACAGCGGATTGGTATTCTGGATCAGAAGCGCGGTGACCGGCGGCCCGCCGGCGAGCGCGTCACCGTCGCCGCATAACACGGCGCCGATTCTTGATTGGTCGAGCATACGCACGGTAGGGTCGCGCGCATCAAGGCCCTCGATCAACGTCTTGTCCCAGTGATAGATGTCGGCATTGTTGTGGAAGGCGCCGCCGCCCTCATATTGCCACGCCCCGGTCACAGCGGGGATCGAGCACGCCGCGTGCATGTTCACCGCGCCATTTCGCGAACGCGCGAACCCGTAGCCCAGGCGAAAATAGGCCCGCCGGCGCTCGCCAATGAGGCGCGCGAAAGCCTCGATTGTCTCTACATCGCAGCCGGTAATGGCGGACGCCCATTGCGGCGACCGGTCCGCCACGTGCGCGGCAAGATCGCGTGGCCGATCCGTATAGCGGTCAAGATAGGGCCAATCGGCACGGTCGTCACGAAACAGGCAATGCATGACCGCACAGGCGAGAGCGCCGTCCGTTCCAGGTCTGATGAGAACTGCCAAGTCGGCCTGCGCCATGGTTGCGTTCATATAGACGTCGACCGCGGCGATCTTGGCGCCACGCGTGCGGCGCGCCTTGACGGCATGCGTCATCACATTGACCTGGGTATTGACCGCGTTGGTCCCCCAGATCACGACAAGATCGGATTTCGCCATCTCGCGCGGATCGGGACCGGCTATGCGTCCGGTGCCAGCGGCGAATCCCGTATAGGCGGTCGTCACGCAGATCGTCCCGTGAAAGCCTGAATATTTCTTGACGTGGCGGAGCCGATTGATGCCGTCGCGCATCACCAGGCCCATGGTGCCAGCGTAATAATAGGGCCACACCGCTTCCGCGCCATGCCGCTCTTCGGCGCGCAGCAGATTTTCAGCAACGGCGTCAAGCGCATCGTCCCAGCTTATCGGAACAAAATTGCCCGTACCCTTGGCGCCCTTGCGTCGCAGCGGAACGCGCAGCCGGTCGGGATGGTGCGCACGCTCGGCATATCGGGCAACCTTGGCGCAGATCACGCCAAGCGTGTAACCATTGTCCTCGGCGCCGCGGATACGGCCGATCGTGCGGTCGTCCAAGACCTCGACTTCGAGCGCGCAGGTGGAAGGGCAGTCGTGCGGACAGGCGCTGGCTCGAACATCCGCGCGCAGCATCCGGTTCATCATTTTTGCTCCGGTTCGGGTGGCCGCCACTTTGCTGCAATCGCAACGCCCGCAGGACTGCCGACATATACCACGGTTGCCGCTCGGAACTGGGCACCGTCGCGGGTGTCTGCTCGCTAGACTTCGGTCATCTTCCCCGCGGCAGCCCTGCGGCGCAGCGCATACCCGATGCCGACAACAAAGATGGCGCCAGCCACCGCCGCCCAAATATACAGGCCTTCCAACGTGCCCGCCGACGCTATGCCGAGCAGCGCCACGTCCTTGATCATGATATCGCCGGCAACCCATCCGAGAAGACCGGCGCCCGCCCAAACCAGGACCGGAAACCGGTCGAGCAGCGACATCAGCACGGCACTGCCGGCGATAATCAATGGAACGCTGGTGGCCAACCCAAAGACGATAAGCGCGGTCTTGATCGCGATTGCGTGGCCCGGATCAACGCGCACGGCGGCACTCTCGGCCGCCGCCGCGATGGCGATAACATTGTCGAGACTCATGACGATGTCGGCAATGGCGACGATCCGCACCGCGCGCCACAGGTTATCGGCGGCTTCAACCTTGCCGTCGCCGTCACCATGCTCGGGCACGACGAGCTTGACCGCGACCCATAGCAACAGCACGCCGCCGACCAGCTTGAGGTAGGGCCACGACATTGCCTGTGCCACGACAAGCGTGAACAGAACGCGCAACAGGACGGCAACGCCGGCGCCGAGAATCATGCCCCAAAGCCGCTGGCGCGGCGGCAGCATGCGGCACGCGAGCGCGATGACGACCGCGTTGTCGCCGGAGAGGATGACGTTGATGCCAATGATCTGCCCGGCCGCGATCCAAAACTGCGCCTGCAAAATGTCGTCCCAAAGAATTCCCACCGGCGACCCCTCCCGACGTGACCATTATTGCCGTCGCCCTCGGCGCGGCACCCAAAATCAACGCGTCGATGCCAGATCGGTGCCAAACATCGGATATTCACCGTTCGCGAATTCCGCCAGCCTCCGACCGATCGGTCAAGCGGTGAAAATCAGCCGACAATGTCGTTGCCGGAAAAGAATTGGGCGATCTCCGCCGCAGCATTCTCCGCCGAATCCGAGCCATGCACGGAATTCTCCCCCATGGACCGGGCGAAGGTCTTGCGAATGGTGCCATTGGCGGCCTTCGCCGGGTCGGTCGCGCCCATGATTTCCCGATATTTCGTAATCGCCCCATCGCCCTGGAGAACCTGAACGACCACGGGACCGGAGGTCATGAACTGCACGAGTTCGCCGAAGAATGGCCGTTCCCGATGCACGGAATAAAACGTTTCCGCCTGTTCGCGCGTAATGCGGACCCGGCGCTGCGCTACAATGCGCAGGCCAGATTGTTCGATCATGGAATTGACGGCGCCGGTGAGGTTACGGGCCGTCGCATCGGGCTTGATGATCGAAAACGTGCGCTCGGTCGCCATTGTCTCTGATCCTGTATTGCGGGCTGTGGCATGCGGCGTGATGAAGGACGCGCCGGCTTATAACTTCCGCCATAGCAGGCGGCAAGCGAGCGTGTGCGCCGGAACACCAGGGACGCCGGCTAAAACGCCGCAGGTTCCACGATCCGCGAGGCATCTCCCGTTCGAGCGCCAGGACCGGCCCCGGAACCCCAGGCCATCGACGTGGCGTCAGCCGGCGCCTCCAGGCGCGCGAAATGCCGCGACAAGATCGCCGGCCGCCGCGAAGGCACCCTTGGCTTCGACCGACGTCATGGCAATGGTCGTGCGCAGATCGGTGATGCCGCCAGCGCTCGCGGCCGCCAGCACGGCCGCCGCCATCTGCAATTCTCCGGGCGCCTCAGCGATGACGAGGAAGTCGAATTCGCCAAATGTAAGGTAGTGACCGATCAGGCGGCCGCCAGCCTTGGACAGCAGTCGTGACATGGCGTCCGCGCGGTCCTCGGGGCGCGCGATCATGCCTTTGATTGCTTCGCGCGAATAGCGGCCTTGGGTGATGAAAACCGGCATGTCCAATCTCCTTCGCTATGCGCCGATCACCGCGCCGCGCCCATGTCGCGATAGCGGCTCTAGAATTTCTCGACCCATGGCCGCAACTCGATCTCCCATGCCCAGGCATTGCGCGGCTGCTTGAGGACCGCAAGATAGGTTTCCGCGATGGCGTTGGGGTCGAGAAAGCTGTCCGGCCTATCTTCCGGTTCGACGCGGCTGTCGCTGCGAATGCCGCCATCTATCACGAAATGGGCGACGTGAATGCCAAGTGGGCAAAGCTCACGCGCCATGCTTTGCGCCAGGCCGCGCAATGCAAACTTGCCCATGGCGAACGGTGCGGATTGCGCATAGCCCTTGATGCTGGCCGAGGCGCCGGTGAAGAAGATTGCGCCGCGGCGGCGCGGCAGCATCAAGCGCGCGGCCGCCTGCGCCACGAGAAATCCGCCAAAGGCCGAAACGCGGATCGCACGTTCGACGTCGTCGGGATCAAGCGATATCAGCGGCCCACGCGCCCGCGCGCTGGCGTTATAGACGACGACATCCGGTTCGCGGCCGCCGGCCACGATCTGCGCGAATAGATGGTCGACGTCGCCGCGACGCGACGCATCGCACTGAAAAATACTGGCCTTGGTCTCCTTCGCCAGCGCGTCGAGATCGCCCGTCGAGCGCGCCGCCAGCGCAACGGCCATTCCCTCGCCGGCAAACCGTCGCGCCAGCGCCGCACTCAGACCTGATCCGGCCCCAACAATCAACGCGGATTGATATTCATTCGGCATCATTTGGATCCGGGCTGCATTCGCCGTCGTTGCCTTGAGCGACCCCGCCCGGCTGCCAACTTGCGAATATTCGGGATGACGAGACTATAACGCCGCGCGTCAGGCCACAACACAACCGTGGTCTTGCCGCAATCGCGCATGATATGTCAGATGGATCGATCCACCGGAGTGGTCAATATGCGTTCGATTTTCGCTTTTTTGCTCGGCGCGGCGGTTACCGTTGGTGGCGCCTATACCTACGACCGCATGAACGCTGATTCCGCGGGAGCCGCGGTCAAGCCAATGGTCAACTGGGATGTCGTCGCGCAAAGCGCGCGGATTGCCGCGAACAGCGCGCAAGCCCAGTGGGGCGCAGCGCCAATAGGCCCCCCGGCGCTGTCGACGCGGGTCTGCCAACGCCGCCCGGCTCCAGCCTGCGGCGGCGCATGGTGCGATAGACGCCGTTTTCCGATCGGAAATCACGCCACGGCGGAAAATACGGCCGCACACTCAATCGCTGCCTATTTGGAAACGCGCCATGAGCGCATCACATGACCGCTGGCATGTCGCCGCGGTTCACCGGTATATTTGTCGCCGCGCCCCGCCCAAACGCGACAAACCGTAAGGAATCACCATGCGCGCTGCCTATTATGAACGCAATGGCGCGGCGGCGGACGTGTTGACGATTGGCGAGGTCGACACGCCACGTCCCAGCGCCGGCGAGGTGCGCGTCAAGCTGGTAACCTCCGGGGTCAACCCATCCGACGTCAAGAGTCGGGCGGGGCGCACGCGCAAGATCGCATTTCCACGCGTCATTCCACACAGCGACGGCGCCGGCGCCATCGACCTCGTAGGATATGGGGTGCCGCCCGGACGCATTGGCGAGCGGGTCTGGCTGTGGAATGGCCAATGGAAACGGCCCTTCGGCACCGCGGCCGAATATGTCGTGGTGCCGC
>JACQAE010000289.1 GCA_016195095.1 Pseudomonadota bacterium | reverse complement strand
GGGAACGCCGCGCGCGCGCGCGACGGCGGCAATCCGCGCGGCGCGCACGTCGTCGCCGGTATTGTCCGCGACGACATAGTAGGCGTCCGGGACATAGCGCCGCACGAGCAGCGCCTGCCATTCGATGAGCTGCGCGTCGCCGAAGGCGATGGAAATCAGCGCCTTGCGGCCGCGCAGATCGGCGATCAGCGACCGGCAATCATCCGTTCGCGGCGCGCGCGCGCAATAGTCCTGGTCGATCGCGCGATAACGGCGTGTCTTGAGCCGGTGTATGACCGGGCGCAAGTGAAGCCAGTCGCGAAAGTGGTATTCATCCAGGCGTGGCGGCATTCAACGATACTTCATTGCGGCTTTCCTGCGAGGCCAATCAGGCAGGGCGCGCGGGCGAAAGGCGCTTTCCAAGCATTTGCAGCGCGAGCACGGCGGCGCGGGCGGGGTGTAGGCGAAATAGCGTCCTCCAGAGTCGGTGCGGCGGATTGCTCGCGTCCTTCTGTTGCAGAAGGTTGACGATGGCATATTGAGCGATCTTGCGCTCGCGGTGATTGAATTGCGCCAGGGGAATTCGCGCTAGGTCGGTTTCCCGATCTCGAGAATTTCCGGCGTCGATAGTGTTGGCGCATGCGAGAAATCGCGCGATCTGGGCATCCTCGGCGTAAAACGCCGACCGCGATTCCGCCCGGTTCCAGTCCGGCGGATCGGCAAGGCGATCGCACGGGTCGACGCCTGTCGTCCGCCGCAGCCGCGCCGCGCGTTGTGCGAGGCGGGTGGAGAACAATTGCCGGATTTCGTTGTTGGTGCTGACATTGCGGTCATGAACGCGATACTGGACCACGATTTCGGGCACGTTGGCGACCTTGCCGAGTTCCGCCATGCGCAACCACAGATCATAGTCTTCCGCTGCCTCGAAGGCTGGCCGGTAGCCGCCGAGCCGGCGCGCGATCGACGCCATGAATAGTACGGTCGAGTGGATCATCGGGTTCTTCCGCTCGAGAACAACCGCGAGCCGGGCCGCCTCGGGCTCCGGCGCCAGGCGCTTCCCCAGCAATGCTCCGCTGGCGTCGATCTGCTCGGCCCAACCACCCAGAAGCACGATCTCGCGATCCTTCCCAATGTCGCCCATCTGCCGCGCCAGGCGATGCGGCAGCGCCACATCATCGGCGTCAAGCCGGGCGATCCACTCGCCACGCGCTTGCGCCAGGCCGCAATTGAGCGCGGCGACCAACCCCTGGGCAGGACCTCTGACCACCCGCATGCGGGCGTCGGCGTCGGCCAAGGCCGCAATGATGGCTGGCGTATTGTCGCGTGATCCGTCATCGATCACGATCAGCTCAAGGTCGGTGAGCGATTGCGCCAAGATGCTGCGCACCGCCGGCGTTACAAAACGTTCGCCGTCGCGGACGGGCATGAGAACCGATACACGCGGCGGTGGTCTCATGCGCGCTCCGCGCGGGCCTGCCCGCCGGCCGCGGCGAGCGTTTCCTCGACCACATGGGCCGCGAGCGCCGTCGGCGTGTGATGCGCCAGGACGTGATCGCGTGCCGCGCCAGCCATCGCTCTCAATCGCTCTTTGTCGGCCAACGCCGCGACGATCGTCCGCGTCAATCCGCCCGGCTCGACGCAGTAGAAAAACGCATGCGACCCATCGCAAAGCGGGCGGTGGCGTTCAATGCCCGGCAGGTTGATGACCGGCACGGATCCGCACGCCGGCGCTTCATAGTGGCGAAAGCATTCCCACCCGAACCCTTCCGGCGACCAGGTCAGCCAGGCGCGTGCGCAACGAGCGTAGAATTCCTGCGGCGACAAGGCGCGGTCGGGAATATCGACGATGATATTTCTGTCGCGCAGCGCGAGAATCTCGCTCAATCCGCGCTGGCGGACGAATGATGAATCCAAAACCCGGCCGGCGAAGAACACGTCGGTGGTTTTTTCCGCGAAATGCGCGGGCAACAGGTGCCAATGCCACAATGGAAGCCCCATCGACAGCGGCCGCAGCTTGGCGATCGCCTTGTCGTAGTGGGGCAGGCGACGGAATCGCGGCGTCGGCAGGTTGGGATGTCCGGTCTTGAGAAACACGCGCCACCGGTCGACTGGAAGTTCGCGCTTGAAGTAGAGCGTGCTGCGATCAAGCAGAAAAAAGTTGTTTTGATTGATGACCGGAATGTCTTCCTGGTCGACAATCGCGATCGGCGCGCGCGCGCGCATTCGCAGCATTTGCGGTCCGAACGCGCGGACCAGTGGAAATCGTCCTTGCGTCAGGCGGCGGTCAAAGAACACGCGCGACAACCAACGCCAATGCCAGGGGGAAAAGAAGGTTGGGTGGCATATGATGAGCGACGTCGCGGGGTCGCCCAATAGTCCGTGCAAGGCTGCCGCCGTGCGCAACGAAAATCGCCGGCCGCCCGCGACAACATCGGCGTCATTGCCCGCGAAACTCGTGGAAAAAAACGCGGTCTGATCGGGATAGGCGCGCTTGAAAAATGGCTTATCGCCGATCTCCACTATGCGCAAGGATGACGCGTCCATTTCATCGACCGGCTGACGACGGTTGGTGGGGCACGATATCAGTTCGGCATGCCCGGCCGGGGGGAATTCGACGCCAGCGCCGCCATTGAAGAAATGGGGTCGGGGCTTGCGCGGGCCCCCATCGGCGATCGCGGCGAACCGGCGGCAAGATCGACGCGCCAGCGCACACCGATTTCCGCGCCGGCGCAAAGCCCGATGGGAAGCCAGAATGTCACATGCGGCCAGGCGGGATAGGTCGTCAGTATTTCATAATCCATCATGCCGGCGGTCAACATCGCGACGGAAGCGGCGAGCGGTATTGACGAGCCGGTGGCCCTGCAAAATCGCGTCCCCCAGTAGAGGCAGCCGGCGGCGATGGCAATCATCGCCAGCGCCGCGATTGCTCCACCGCGCACCTGCGCGGACAAGATGATGTTGTGCGCCTGATCGATGACGCGGCCGTCGCGCAGCTTGACGTCGATATTGGCAAAGATGCCAAATCCCAGGAATGGCTGTTCCCAAGCCTTGGCGATGAAATTCTGCCAGACTTCCGGCCGATCGCTCAATCCGCGATGCAGCAGCACGTCACGCGCGGCGGGAACAGCGATCACAATTATCGCGGCCACGGCCACCGCGCCGGCAACCAGTGTTCGTACGCGGCGCGATGCGCTCGCGCCAATGACGGCAAGTCCGGCGCAGACCGCGACGATGGCGCTGCGCGCCTGCGTGAAGAGAACTCCGGAAAAAAGTAGCACTGCGCCAACGGATAACAAGGTACGTTGGATGCGTGTTGTCGAATGCGATACTAGGCAGGCGACGGCGGCAATGCAGAAGACGGCGTAGGTCGCGCTGATATTTGTCGAGTTGTAATATTCGGGCATGCCGATCGACGCGATTAGCCGATAATCGGTCAATCGGTCGGGAATCTCATTCCTGTAGACATAGGCGATCATGTTGATCGCCGCGCTCGTGCCGGCGACAGCGGACAACGCGGCGATGAGTGCGCGAAGCAGGTCCGCGCGCGCGAGCGCGAATAATGCGGACACCCATACGAAGCTCACGATCTGCAACGACATGAGAAACTGCCGGTTGGTCAGCTGCAAGCTGGCCTGCGGCTGCGCGACCGAGGATATGTAGAGCATCAGCAGATACAGGCCGACCGACCAGGAGATTGTCGAAGCCGGTACGGCGCGCAGGTGTCGAAATGACTCCAGCGACGCAACCGTGACGACGAAGCCCCGTGATACGGAGGCGTGGGAAAATCGCAGCGACGCAAGAAATGCTGCTGGCACCACGAGCGCAAAGAACAGGACCTGTGCAAGAAATCGGTCATTGGTCAGGAACAGCCCGGCGATGCAAAGGACAAAAGCGGCGACCAGCAGCTGGTGGGATTCGTTCCAGCGACGCAGTATGCTGCTGAATTCCGTTGCTGGAAATCGAGCGAAAATACCGGTCATGGCCTGGACCCGTGCTCGCTGCCGGTCGCCAGGCTACGTGCGCATGCCGTGCCGATCGTGCTGTCGATCAATTCAAAAAATCGCGCCGCGGATTGCGACCATGTGGGTTTGCGGTACTGCGTCCTGATCAGCATTTCATAATGCGCTCGCGCGTGCGGTTGTTCAATCCAGGCTCTGAGCATCTGCTGCCAAGCATCCGCGTCGCGCGGATCGAGGCAGGGCGAGAAATCGCCCACGACTTCCGGCAAGGCGCCTCCGTTGGAGGCGAGAACCGCCTTGCCATGGCAAAATCCCTCAATGACGGGCAGTCCGTAGCCTTCGTAGAGCGACGGATAAACACAAAATGCCGCTTGCGCGTAAAGCGTCGTTAGCGCCACGTCATCGACATCCGATAAGACGAGGAGCGAGGCGCCCACGATCGGGTCACGATCTAATTCCGCCAACAGATCCTCAACCAGCCAGCCGCGTTTTCCCACGAAGACGAGCTTGAAATCGTGGCTTTGTGGCACGTTTTCGGCGAGCAGCCGTTTCCAGACGGAATAGAGCATGCGGTGCCCCTTGCGCGGCTCGATCGTGCTCACGAACAGCGCGAAATGCTGTGGGCGCAATCCCGGTGGCAGTTTGGCGTGCGACGCCGACGCCGGCTGCTCGAAATCCGCGCCGAGTGAAATGATCCCGGTCCGGCGCAGCGCAATTCCCTGTGACGCGCAATAGGCGCGGCTGTCCTCCTCGACGCGTTTGGCGGTGAAAATGACAAGGTCGGCGACCGCGAACATGGTATGAAAATATTCCCGATAGCGGCCGACGCTGCTGGCGGGATAAAAGCTCGGAAACAACAAGGGGATCGTATCGTAACACAGTAATGCGACCTTCGGACGTCGCGCGGGATCGCCGCTCAGGCGGCGCGCATGCAGCATGCCGAATTCCGACCAGGCAAATACCAGAATATCGCCCGCGCCCGGAAGGATATCCTGCGCCATGGCGAGGTCGAATGGAATGAGAGTGCGCCGCCGTCCCTTCGAATCGGTCAATGCGCGCCGGTATTTTTGCGACAGCAATGGTTGTTGGCAGCGCTCGATTCGCCGCTGCCACGCCGGCGACCGGACCGCCAACCGCGCCCGCTCAAGTGTCACATAGGCTTGGCGGCGCGGGCGCATCATCCAGCGCGCCACGTCTTTCAGTCCAGGAGGCAGGCGTTGCCAGATCCGTCGCTTGCCGCTGCGGGGATCGGGTAGGCGGGAAAGATCGATCGTCGCGGTGCCGGTCAGCACCGGCAGAAGCCAATCGGCATGAACGGCGCGCAGCACGCCTTTCTCGGAATCGAAGACGGCGAATTCGACATCCCGGGCGTTGGCGTTTGCCCACAGTGCTAACTCGCGCGCCGTCCGCACGGTTCCATCCGCCTGACCGCCCGCGCCCGCGAGCGTCGAAATATCGATGATCAATCGCCCCGGTGTGCTCACGCAATCTTCCAAAAAGCCGCGCCTACGAACCCGCCACGCACGTGCGCCACCAAAATCCGCAGCGAGCAGTCATATGCTTCGAAATCGATGTCAAGCGACCGCTTGCGGTTCGGCGCCAATAGGGCCGATGGCGTTCCTGGCCGCGGCCGCGCGCGTCTCATGGAACCGCGAGCACGGATCGGTACATGGCCACACGGTCGCCGAGCAGCGCCGCCTCGAACCGGCCCGCGTATTCGCTCCAGGACATGCCCTGTCGGTGGGCTATGCAAGCCCGGTGCTGGCGTTGCCACAGGTTGTCGTCGGTCAGCAGGGCAATGGCCGCATCGGCAAACTCTCCGGGTGCGGCGCGGTGGAACCCGGTTACGCCGTCGATGACGCGATCCGGCAGGGCGGCGACCGGCGCGACAACGGCTGGCACTCCGAGCGCCTGCGCTTCGGCAAGCGAGAGGCAGAACGCCTCGACCTTGTGACCAAGATAGAGCATCACGCGCGAGGCTCGCATTGCCGCGATCAATTCGGATCGCGATGCCGTCGGATTGATCCTCACCGTCGCCTTGACCGCGTCGCCGAGGCCGGATGGCAGCAGGCTCCCTTCCCACGCGCGCCATGCGTCCTGACCGTCGCGCAATTGATGAATGCCATAGACGTCGAGAACGGCACCGGGCACACGCGGCAGAATTCTCCCGGCCCAGATCTCCACCAGCGCGCGCAGGTTGCGCACCGGATTGGAAGCGAAAATCGCGCGCGGCGGCGGCGGTGCGGCAATCGTCGGTAGGCCGCGCACGTCGTCGGTCAGCCCAAGCGGAATCAGTATATGCGGGTCGCGGCGCGGCAGAAACGGCGAATAGATTTCGACCTGGTGCATGCTCATCAGGATGGGAATCGGACGATGCCACCACATGCGCCAGATTCGCTTGTAATGCTTGAGATGGTTGGGTTGCCAAAGCACCCAGATCGCCTGCCGCCTGGCCTGCTTCACGAATCCGAGCAGCTCGGCATGCTGAACCGCTACGAACAGTTCGCAATCGGTGGGCCGTTCGCTCGCCAGCGGACGCCAACGGACGCCGTCGCATTCGATGGCTTCGCGGCAATTCGTAAATATGCTCACGTCGTGTCGTCGGCGCGCGAGTTCACGGCCGAGCTGAGTGACGGAGGATTCCGTGCCCCCGAGCGGACGCGTGCCGAGATCCCTGCCGTCATACTGCCCGGTTGTGTCGGCGATTACGATCCGTGACATTTTCGATCCGTGACCCGATTGACGCCGGTGTGCGCATGACGCAAGCAGTCGCTGCGCCGTGCCGGGCGCGGATTGTCCGCAATCCGCGCATTCGTCTGTTACCAATCATCGCCGCCGCCGGCAATGACCGGTATTGCCGAGGATGATTTTTCGTGGAATGCAGGCTTTCCAGCCGGCGCCATGTGACAGTGTGGACACACATGCAAAGCGAACGCGTTCTGTTAACGGGCGGCGCCGGCTTCATCGGCGCGCATCTTTGCGACCGGTTGATCGCCGCGGGGCACGAAGTCCTTTGCGTCGACAATTACTATACAGGCCGCCGGCGCAACATCGAAGGCCTGTTGGGTTGTCGTCGCTTCGAAATGCTGCGGCACGATGTGACGTTCCCGCTCTATGTGGAAATCGACACGATCTACAACCTGGCCTGCCCGGCGTCGCCGATCCATTACCAATTCGATCCGGTGCAGACGCTCAAGACGAGCGTGCATGGCGCCATCAACATGCTCGGTCTGGCCAAGCGGACGCGGGCGCGGATATTCCAGGCCTCCACGAGCGAAGTATATGGCGACCCGACCGTGCATCCGCAGCCGGAATCCTATTGGGGCAACGTCAATCCCTTGGGGACGCGCGCCTGCTACGACGAAGGCAAGCGCGCTGCGGAGACGCTGTTTTTCGACTATCGCCGTCAGCACGCGGTGCGCGTCAAGGTCGCGCGCATATTCAATACCTATGGCCCGCGCATGCATCCCAATGACGGTCGCGTGGTGTCGAACTTCGTCGTCAACGCGCTCAGGGGGAATCCGCTTGCCATCTACGGCAACGGTTCGCAGACCCGGTCATTCTGCTACGTCACCGATCTTGTGGAAGCGATCATGCGTTTCATGGCCACCCCTGATGAGTTTACTGGGCCCGTCAACCTGGGAAATCCGGCTGAATTCACCATTCGCGAGCTGGCCGAACTGGTGCTCGCGTTGACCGGCTCGCGCTCGAAGATGGAATTCGCGCCCGCGCCCCCGGACGATCCGCAACAACGCCAGCCTGACATTTCGCTCGCCAGGAAAAGCCTGAATTGGGAGCCGAGCGTGCCACTCGAGGAGGGCCTCAAGGAGACGATCGCCTACTTCAGGCACTTGCTCGCGGCGTGAGCGCGCGCCAGTAGTCGAGGACCGAGGCCAGCGTGTCCGGCCAGCGCCATCGCGGCGTCCAGCCAAGGAGGGCGTGGGCACGGGCGGCGTCGCCGAGCACGATGGGGAGGTCGTGGGGCCGCATGCGGCCCGGATCCCGCGCAATGTCGATGCGCACGGACGCAAGCGCCAACAGGCCAAGAAGAATGTCATTGGCCGAAATGGCCTTGCCGGCGGCGATATTGATTGCCGTGCCGCTGGCCAGTCGGTCGAAGCCGTCGAATATGCGTACATAGGCGTCGACGACGTCGCGTACGTCGAGGAAATCGCGACGGCTCGTGAGTTCGCCGACGCGGATGACCGGCTCCTGTTCGCCGCGTTCGATGCGCGCGATCTGGGCAGCGAATGCCGGTACGACGAACTGCTCGCTCTGTCCCGGCCCGGTATGGTTGAACGGCCGCGCGCGAACGACTTTCAATCCTTGCCGCGCCATCTGGCCGAACATGATGTCCGCGGCGGCCTTGGTCGCGGCATAGGCATTGACCGGATCGATCGCGGCCGTTTCATCGAGCGCGGAGCCGCCGGCGAAGCTCGCGCCATAGACCTCCGCGCTGCTGGCAAACAGTATTTGGCATTCCGGCCGGTGCCGCATAACCGAAAGTGCCAGGTTGAGGCTGCCGCCAAAATTCACATTCCACGCGTCTCGGGGTTCGCGGCCTGCCTGCATGACCGCGGCGACGGCCGCGAGGTGCGCGACATGCGTCGGTCGTTCGGCGCGGATCAGCGCGTCCACGTCCGTCTCGGAACTCATATCGACGGGCACCGACCGACAGATCGTCGCGTCCAGGTTCACGGCGCTGCGATCGGCGATCAGGAGGGTGGCGCCGCTCGGCAATTCGTGCGCGAGCGCCCGCACGAGATGGCGGCCGACAAATCCGCTGCCTCCGGTGATGATGATGCGCGCCGATTCCGAGAATGCCACGCGCTCGTCCTAGGCCATCCGTTGCCGCCAACGCTCCATATCGGCATCGACCATTTCCTCAATCATCTGCTCGAGTGAAATGGTTGGCTTCCAGCCGAGCTTGGCCAATGCCTTTTGCGGGTTGCCCAGCAGAACGTCGACCTCAGCTGGCCGGAACAAATCAGGGTCGATCTTGACATGATTTTCCGCGTCCAATCCGACATGCTGGAACGCGATCCGGCACATCTCGCGCACCGTGGTCGTGCGCCCGGTCGCGATCACGTAGTCATCCGGCCTGTCTTGCTGCAACATCAGCCACATCGCGCGCACATAGTCTCTCGAATGCCCCCAGTCACGCTGCGCATCGATATTGCCCAGCCGCAGCTCGCGGGCAAGGCCAAGCTTGATACGGGCGGCGCCATCGGTGACCTTGCGCGTCACGAACTCGATGCCGCGGACCGGCGACTCGTGATTGAAGAGAATGCCATTGCTGGCGTGCAGATGAAAGCTTTCGCGATAATTTGTCGTCATCCAATGGGCGAAGGCCTTGCTGGCACCGTATGGCGAGCGCGGATAAAACGGTGTCGATTCCGACTGCACGGGCTCGCGCACAAGTCCGAACATTTCCGATGATGAGGCCTGATAGAAGCGCGCCGTTGGAGCGGCAAGCCGCATCGCCTCAAGCACGTTGACGGCGCCAAGCCCTGTGACCTGGCCGGTCAGCAGCGGCTGATTCCATGACGATTTCACGAATGATTGGGCGGCGAGGTTATAGATTTCGATGGGCTCGACATCGCGCAGCGCGCGAATGAGGGATGACAGGTCCAGGACGTCGCCATCGACGAAACGGATGTCGTTGTGGATATTGAGCCAACGCAATTTGGCGTCGACAATATCGGCGGAACTGCTGCGGCGCACAAGGCCAAATACGTCGTAGCCCTTTTCCAGCAACAGCGCGGAAAGATAGGCCCCGTCTTGGCCGGTGACGCCGGTAATGAACACACGCTTCATCGCAATGATCTTTCGGCCATGGCCCGACAACCACGCTCCATTACGGTTTTCCACCCTGGACTGCAACGAATTCGCGTCGGCCGGTCATTCCTTGCCATTGGCAAGGTCGGCAAGATAGGCGCCATATCCGCTACCGCCCATCTGACGCGCAAGCTCCAGCAGCGTGGATCTTGAAATCAGCCCCTTGCGATAGGCGATTTCCTCGGGGCAACCGATCTTTGTTCCCTGGCGGTGCTCAAGGGTTTGCACGAAGGTACTTGCGTCGATGAGCGAGTCGAACGTGCCGGTGTCGAGCCAGGCGAAGCCGCGGCCCATGCGTTCGACATGCAGGCAGCCGGCGCCGAGATAGCGCAGGTTGAGATCGGTGATTTCCAGCTCCCCGCGCGGCGACGGCCGCAGCTGCGCAGCATGAGCGAGGACCTCCCTGTCGTAGAAGTAAAGCCCGGTGACAGCCCAGCCGGACTGCGGCGCGGCCGGCTTTTCGACGATGGCCGTGGGGCGGCCATCGCCGTCGATGGTCACGACGCCATAGCGGCTGGGATCGCGAACCTGGTAGGCGAATATGGTCGCGCCGTCGGCGCGCGCGGTGGCGCGCGCGAGCAGGTCAGGCAGGCCATGGCCGAAGAAAAAATTGTCGCCAAGGACGAGCGCGACATTTTGGCGTGCGATGAAATCGCCCGCGATCAGAAGCGCCTGCGCGATCCCCCCGGGATCGGGCTGCGCCACAAAGGACAGTCGCAAGCCCCATTGCGAGCCGTCGCCGAGGAGCCGTCGAAATTGCGATTGATCCTGCGGCGTCGAAATGACCAGAATATCGCTGATCCCCGCCAACATCAGCGTCGTGAGCGGATAAAAGATCATCGGCTTGTCGTAGACGGGCAGGAGCTGCTTGCTCACGGCGCGCGTGACCGGAAACAGCCGCGTGCCCAATCCGCCGGCCAAAATGACGCCTTTCCATGCCACGCTTGCTACTCCCCGCGCGCCGCGCGTTGGTCAAGATCGGCCTGTAGCGATTCCTGCCACGCCGGCAGCCGGACGTTGAACGTTGCGAGAGCCTTGTGGAAATCGAGACAGGAATAGGCCGGGCGCGCTGCCTTGGCGGAAAATGTCGCGCCGGGAACCGGTTCTATATCCGGCACGCGCCGGCGCTCGCGCGCGCGCATCTGAAATAGCGCCTGCGCGAATTCGAAGCGGCTCGCCTCGCCGGCACCTGCCACATGATAAATTCCGCCGGGCGGTGCGCGGCCGGCAAGCAGCACCGGTGCAATGGCGAGTATCGCGCGCGCGAGGTCGATGGCCGCCGTCGGCGATCCGCGCTGGTCGCTGGCGATCCGTAGTCGTGGCTCGACTTCGCGCGTGATCATGGCATTGAGGAAATTGCGTCCGTGCCTGCCGTAAATCCATGACGTGCGCAGGACAATTGCCGCGGGATGCGCCAGTAGCACGCGCCGCTCGCCGGCGAGCTTTGAGTGACCATAGACGCTCAATGGTGCAGTCGGATCGGTTTCAACATAAGGCAGGCGCTTGTCGCCATCAAAGACATAATCCGTCGACAGGTGGATAAGCGGCAATCCCAATCTGGCGCAGGCGTCGGCGACGATGCCCGCGCCCGCGCAATTCACGGCGAAAGCCAATTCGGCCTCGTCCTCGGCCTGGTCGACGGCCGTATAGGCGGCGGTATTGACGACCAGCGACGGCCTGGCGGCCTGCAGACCTTGCCACACCGTGGGCGCGCTGCGCAGGTCGAATGCGGGCCGGCCGCAGGTCACGATCGCCACGTCGCGGCTGCGGCCTTCCTCCAGCAGCGTGCGCGCCATCTGGCCGCTCCCGCCGGTCACGAATATGGGGGCGCTAGCCACGGCCGCCCGCGCCATCGCCGCGCTCAAGCACGCCTAGCCGCCCGCCGGCATAGCGCTCGCGCAACGGCCGCCACCAATCGGGATGAGCCACATACCATTGAACGGTTTGCGCGATCTGCTCGTCAAACGCGGCGTGCGGATGCCAGCCGAGTTGCTTGCGCACCTTGCCGCTGTCGATGGCGTAACGGTAGTCGTGACCCGGTCGGTCAGCGACGAAGGTGATCAGCGCGCGATGTGGGGCATTGTGGGGAAAGTTCATGTCCAGGCATGCGCAAATTGTTTCGACGACGGCCAGATTGCTGCGCTCGGCATCGCCGCCGAAATTGTACTTTTCCCCCGGCACACCCTTCTCGCACAACATGACCAGGGCGCGCGCGTGATCGTCGACATAGAGCCAGTCGCGAATGTTGGTCCCGTCGCCGTACAGGCGGATGGGGCGGCGCTCGATGGCATTGAGAATCGCGAGCGGGATGAGCTTTTCGGGAAATTGGAACGGGCCGAAATTGTTCGAACAATTGGAAACGACCACCGGCAGTCCATAAGTGCGTTGCCAGGCCAGGGCAAGATGGTCGGCGGCGGCCTTGCTGGCCGCATAGGGCGAGCTTGGATGGTAGGGTGTGCCCTCGTGAAATCGCCCCGTCGGCCCGAGCGATCCATAGACCTCGTCGGTGGAGACGTGCACGAAGCGGAACGCGTCGCGCGCGGACGGCGCCAGCGTGGCCAAATATGCCCGCACCGCCTCGAGCAGGCGGAACGTGCCGACGACATTGGCGTCAATGAAATTCCCCGGATCGGTGATCGAGCGATCGACATGCGTTTCGGCGGCCAGATGGATGAGGGCCGTCGGCTCAAACCGCGTGAGCAGCGCCTCTATCGCGGCGGCATCGGCGATATTGGCTTGGCGGAACGCGTAGAGCGGACTGGCCGCGATCGAATCAAGCGAGGCGAGGTTGGCCGCGTAGGAGAGCCTGTCGACATTGAGAACGGAATTTCCGGCGCCGACGAGCATTCGGCACACGGCCGATCCGATGAAGCCGGCGCCGCCGGTAACGAGAACGCGCGTTGATGTCGGCATGCGTTATGCAACATTCGTTAGGCAAGATGGCGCGTGAGCGCGGCCAATGGCGGCAGGGCCCGGTCCTTGGCGGAAATCACGGCATCCTGCTCGTTGAGCGGCCAGGCAATGGCAAGTGCGGGGTCGGCCCAATAGACCCCGCGCTCATGGCGCGGGGAATAGACGTTGTCGGTCTTGTAGATGACGACGGTGTCCGGTTCCAGGGTGCAGAATCCATGCGCGAATCCGGCGGGAATGAGCAGCTGGTCGCCGGTTGCCGCGGTAAGCTCGGCGCAGGCGTGCTGGCCATAGGTCGCGGATTCGCCGCGTATGTCGAGGGCGACGTCGAAGATGGCGCCGCGCAGCACGCGGATGAGTTTCGCCTGCGCGAACGGCGCGATCTGGAAATGCAGGCCGCGCACGGTGCCATGGGACACCGACATCGACTCGTTATCCTGGATGAAATCACTGGTTATTCCTGCGGCGGCGAAATCTTGCTTGACGTAGCTTTCGGAAAAATAGCCGCGCGGATCGGCATGGCGATCGGTGTGGATCAGCCTGACATCGGGCAGATTGAGGGGGGTGACTTGGAGCCGCATTGCGATGGATCACGTCAGGGCAGGCGGTGAAGCCGTATACGGGCGGATTTCTTGGATGGGATCGCGGCGGAATTCAATGCGGCGGTGGGGCCTGTCGATTGAACTCCGACTGAATCTGACGGCGGGCGGCTGATACATGCTTGCTCCAGGGTTGCGGCAATTCGCCGTCAAGAATTGCGGCAAGGCAAGAATGCCGAAGCGCTTCCCGGCCCGGCTTGAGCGGTAGGCGCAAGCAAGTTCGCGTAAGCCGATTGGCTTTCGGGGGCGCGCTCTTGGTAGCGCATGGCTTGCTTGGGTGCAACGCCGGAGAGCCGGCGATGGCAGGCGGATGTTCGGATATGGCGGTACGGTAGACTTGGGTGGCGGGCGGCTCAGTGGAAATTTCGGCCCTTGGGCATGACGGCGCGGATTTTCGCGGCCGGCACGATGTCGTGCACGAGCGCTGGCTCCTCCCTGGCAAGCCTCGCCAACGTGCTTCCGGGGTGGCGTGAAACGCGCTGATCGGCGACCGGCCGGCGCACCTCGTCGCAATGCGCGAGCGCTTCCACGCAATCATTCGCCTCGGCAAGCTTTTTGAGCAAAGGCGTGAAATCCTCGATGCGCTCGGCGACAACGTGGATGACGCGATGCGCGCTTTGCAGCTTGCCGGCGATATGGATCAGGCGGGCGCCGAGCACGATCGGGCGGAAGGTCTCGAACACGCTCGGCCAGACAATCGTGTTGGCGATGCCGGTTTCGTCCTCGAGCGTCATGAAGATGACGCCGTTGGCGCTGCCCGGGCGCTGGCGGACCAGAACCAGGCCGGCGACGCTTACGCGCCGGCCCGAGGCGACCGTTGCTAGCCGTTCATGGCGCAGAATGCCGTGGCGGTCGAGCTCACCGCGCAGGAATGAAACCGGATGCGCCTTGAGTGAAAGGGACAGGAAGCGGTAATCCTCGACCACATGCTCGCCGGCGCGCATCGGCGCAAGGGCGATTTCGGGTTCGCGTTCAGGCATGGCCGCGGTGGCGAACAGGGGCAGGTCGTCTTTGTCGCCGGTGCGGCGCAAGGCGCGCACGACCCAGAGCGCCTGCCGGCGATCAAGGCCAAGCGAGCGGAATGCGTCGGCCTGCGCCAGGCGTTCAAGGGCGGCCGGTGAAAGACGCGTGCGCAACCACAGATCGCGGATCGAATCAAATCCGGCGCCGCGCTTTGCCTCGATCATGCGGGCGTCATCCTCGCGCAAGCCGCCGATCTGGCGAAAACCAAGGCGTATGGCATGGGTCGCGCGCATGTCGTCGCGCATGCAGGCGTGCCGCGCGTGCACCTGGCGCGCGGTCGCGTTCGGCTCCAGACTATTGTCCCAGCCGGAATGGCCGACATCGACCGGCCGCACCACGACACCATGCTCCTGGGCGTCGCGCACGATCTGCGCCGGCGCATAGAAGCCCATGGGCTGGCTGTTGAGCAATGCCGCCGCGAAAACGTCCGGGTAGCGGCACTTGATCCAGGCGGAGGCGTAAACCAGGAGCGCGAAGCTGGCGGCATGGCTCTCGGGAAAGCCGTATTCGCCAAAGCCCTCGATCTGCTGAAAGCAGCGTTGCGCGAATTCGCGCGGATAGCCGCGCGCGGTCATCCCATCGATTAGCTTGTCGCGAAAATAGGTGATCGTGCCGACGCGTCGGAAGGTCGCCATGGCGCGCCGCAGCCTGTCGGCCTGCGCCGGCGTGAAGCCCGCGGCGACGATGGCGATGCGCATCGCCTGCTCCTGAAAGAGCGGAACCCCCAAGGTCTTGCCGAGCACCTGCTCGAGTTCGTCGGGAGGACCATGCATGGGCGCGGGCGCGGGATAATGGACACGTTCGATGCCTTGTCGGCGCCGCAGATAGGGGTGCACCATGTCGCCCTGGATCGGGCCCGGGCGAACGATCGCGACTTCGATGACCAGATCGTAGAATGTCCGCGGTTTCAGCCTTGGCAGCATCGACATCTGCGCCCGGCTTTCCACCTGGAAAACGCCGATCGAATCGGCGCGCGCGAGCATGCGGTAAACGGCGGGATCCTCGGCGGGGATGGCGGACAGCGACAGGTCGATGCCGTAATGCGCGTGCAGGAGGTCGAGCCCGCGGCGCAGGCATGACAGCATGCCCAGGCCGAGCACGTCGATTTTCAGGATGTTGAGCGCGTCAAGGTCGTCCTTGTCCCACTCGACGACGGTACGCTCCTCCATCGCCGCGTTCTCGATCGGGACGACGTCGTCGAGCCGCCCGCGCGTGATGACAAAGCCGCCGACATGCTGCGACAGATGGCGCGGGAAGCCGATCAACTCGCGCGCAAGATCGAGTATGCGTGCCAGCCGCCGGTCCGTGGGGTCGAGCCCGGCGCGGCGCGCCTCGGAATCGCTCACCGCCTCCGCCGACCATCCCCACAGCGTTCCCGCCAGGGCGTCGAGGCTATCCCCGCTCAATCCCAGCGCCTTGCCAACCTCGCGAATGGCGCTGCGCGCGCGATAGCAGATCACGGTCGCCGCGAGGCCCGCGCGCTCGCGGCCGTAGCGTTGATAGATGTACTGGATCACCTCCTCGCGCCGCTCGTGCTCGAAATCGACGTCGATATCCGGCGGTTCGCGCCGCTCGGCCGAGACAAAGCGCTCGAACAGGAGGTCGGCGCGCTCGGGATCGACTTCGGTAATGCCGAGGCAATAGCAGATGGCGGAATTCGCCGCCGAGCCGCGGCCCTGACAGAGAATGCCACGCGCGCGCGCGAACCGCACGATGTCGTGGACGGTGAGGAAATATGCCGCGTAATTGAGTTCGGCGACGAGCCTGAGCTCGTGATCAAGCGCGTGCCGGACCTTGCGCGGCACGCTCGCCGGGTAGCGGTGGCGCGCGCCTTCCTCTACCAGGGCGGCCAGCGCGTGCTGCGGCGTCGGATATCCCTCGCGGGCCTCGTCGGGATATTCGTAGCGCAACTCATCGAGCGAAAAGCGGCACAAATCCAAAAAGCCGGATGTGGCGGCGACGGCCTGCGGCGCCGCGCGAAAAAGCCTGGACATTTCCTGTGCCGATTTGAGGTGCCGTTCGGCATTGGCTTCGAGCCTGCGCCCGGCGGCGTCGATGGTCGTGTGCTCGCGGATGCAGGTGAGGACATCCTGGAGGGGGCGCCGCTGGGGCGCGTGGTAGAGCACGTCATTGACCGCGACGAGGGGCGTGCGCGACGCCGCGGCGCATGCGGCAAGGCGTGCCAGCCGCCGTGCGTCATCGCCACGATGGCGCATGCGCATCGCGATACATGCATGGGCGGCGGCCTCGCGCAGCCGCGCCAGCAATGCCGCGCAGGCGTCGCTGTCGATCCTTGTTGCCGGCAGCACGATGAGATTAAGGCCGTCGGCATGATCAAGAAGATCCTGCGCGCAGAGAACGCATTGGCCCTTTTCGGCGCGCCGCTTGCCGCGGGTGAGCAGACGGGTAAGGCGGGCCCAGGCCAGCCGATCCCGCGGGTAGGCGAGGATGTCGGGGGTGGCGTCGGAAAAGACTAGCCGCGCGCCGGCGGCAAGCCTGACATTGGCTTCCTTGGCGGCGACATGGGCGCGAACGATGCCGGCGAGAGAATTGCGGTCGGCAATGCCGATGCCCGCAAGTCCAAGCTGCTTGGCCTGCGCAATCAGCTCCTCCGGATGCGAGGCGCCGCGCAAAAAGGTGAAATTGGTGGTGACGGCAAGTTCGGCATAGGCAAGCATGGGATGCGCCCTTATGCGAACAGGCCGTGGATGAACCAGCGCGGCGTCGGCGTCTCGCGTTCGTAGAGGCCCTCGCGATAAAGCCAGACGCGCATGCCGGCGCTGCTCTCGACACGGAAATAGTCGCGCGTGAGCACGCGGTCTTCCTCGTCCCGCCACCATTCCATGGCGATGCGCTCGGGCCCTTCGGCCGCCGCCACCTCATGCAGCACGCGCCGCCAGCGAAAGCGCACGGGCGGCCCATCCGGCACCTCCGCGATCGCCTCGATGCGCTCGGGCTGCGCAAACAGCCGTATCGGCCGGGCAGGAGAAAGAATATCCGGCGCGACGAGTGGGTAGTCCTGCGCCGTCCGCGCCTCGAAATGCTGACGTGGCCCGCTATTCGCGCGCGCCATATGCGCGGGCATGGCGGCGGTTGCGAATTCCGGAATATGGCTATCGCGCGCCACCGGCCGGGTGACGCGGCGCAGCCCGAACCGTGCGCCAAGGACATCGACGAGATGCGCGATATCCGTGCCGCCATCGGTTACCTCGAGGCTCGTCTGGACGGCGTTCAGCCGCTCGGTCGCCATCGCGCAGAGACGGATGACGTCATAGCCGAAGCCGGGATCATGGTCGTCGCTCACCGCGGCAAGCTTTTCGACAAAAAGACGCTTTGCGCGCGCGGCGTCGCGCAAAGGCTCGACCGTGCCGGCCTCGATGCGAAAAACCTTGCCGTCGGTGCGGAACAGCGCGACCTGCAGGAGGCGCGCGCCTTCGCCGCGCCGCTCCAGCACAAGCTCAAGTTCGCGCGCCAGGCGCGCGATCGTGCCAATCACGTCGGCGGCAAGCGCGATCGGCGCGGCAAAGCGTCTTTCCGCCACCAGCGCGGGAAGCGGCAGGCGCGGCGTCATCGGCTCATCGGCCTGTCCGAGCGCCATGTCGATGCGCTGGAGGAGGACCTGGCCAAAACGGGCGGCAAACGGCGCGCGCGCATTGTCGAGAACGTCGCCGACGCGCCTTAATCCAAGTTGCGCGAGCGAATCGACGGTCTTTGCCGTGATGCGCATGGCGGCAAGCGGTAGGGAGTAAATGGCCTCGCGCACCCGGCCAGGCGGCACAATGGCCGTATTACCGTATCGCGCGACCGCCCACGCGCAGCCGATCGTGTCGGCAATGGCAAGGCGGACATGAAAGCCGCGTGCCGTGAGGCGCGTGACGAGGTCGCGGCACAATGCGGCTTCCCCGCCGAAGAGATGGGCGCAGCCGGTCACGTCGAGAACAAGACCGTCGGGTGGGTCGAGGCCTACGAGCGGGGTATAGCGGTCGCACCACTCGGCGATGGCCGTGAGCATATGCGCATCGGCCGCTGGATCGGCATCCATGACGATGAGGGAGGGAAACATGGCGCGCGCATCAGCGAGCGCCATGCCGGCATGCAGGCCAAGCCGGGTGGCCGCCGCGTCGGCCGCGACGAGACGAAGGGCCGATTTGACGGGTGCGACCGTGACCAGGGGCCGGTCATCCGGCTTGGGCGCAAGGCGCGTGATCCGGTCGGTTGCCAGCCGTTTCAGCCATATCGAGAGATGGCGCCGGGAGAGCGAAGACGCGTTCATGGTGATCCCAGGTGACGAGCCAGCGGCCGACCGGGCCGCGGCGGTTGCGGACAAGGGACAGCACGAAGGCCGTGCGTCCCATTCCTCCGAAGGCATCGCGCTGCCCGCGTGCCGAGGAAACTTCCCATCGCGTCATCGCGGCGCTTGCCAGTAGCGAGGGGCGATGATGCAGGATGAGGCCAAGTCCGCCGCCTTCACGCGCGGCAAGTGCAAGCCGGCGTGTCGCCGTGAGATCGGCGGCGACCCCCGGCGTCAGTTCGGCGAGAACCACGGCCACGGCGCGACAGCGCAATCCTTCTTCCATTGCCCAGAGTGCATCGCGCATGCGTGCGACGCGCAGCAACAGCAGGCGGTTACGCGCAAGCCCCAGCAGGTCGAGGCCTGGGCCATAGGGATGCCCCGCCTCGGTCGCGGCAAAGTCGGTCTCGATCCACACAACCTCTCGACGTTCCTGGTGCGTGAGCGTCGCGAGAGCGAGCGCAAAACCCGTCGCCGCGCCGGAATGGATCGCGGCAGAGGGCCAGATTTCGTGCACGGCGCCGCAGATCAATCCGCCGCCGAGCGCGTGGTCCACCGCTGGCAAATGCAGGGCAACCTGTGCCCGCCGCGCCAAGGCGTCAGGGGCGTCGATACCGGCCGCGACGCGCCGGAGCGCGGGCAGGAGCATATGGGCAGGTTGCGAGCGACGCATGGAAGGTGCCAAAATACCGTTGGAGCATTTTCAGCGAGGCCGGTTTTCTTTTCGTCCATAATGTTCATGTTTTGTTCCCATAGATTCCTTCCTTTCCTGCCGATGTCAATGCATATCCCCAATGATTGAAAACGATCGCTTGCTTCCAGCCGGCGATCGCTCAAGCCTTCGTGCTCAAGCCGGCTTGCGCCAGGGTCATCGATCGTGCGGCGCCAAACGGCGTCACCATGCTTGGACGTGCGGCTCAGGGTGAGCGCCGCACGGGGCCGTCAGCCAAATTTCGTCATCAGCGTCGCGACGATCGCAATATAGGTCAGTTGGTGCAGCAACTGGTCGGCTCCCAGCGTCCACCAGTAGCCCGCATCGGTCAACGACCAATGCTTGCGCCTGGTAATCTGCTCCTTCGTCCAGTCGATATGGTAGTGCACGACGAATTCGGTCGCGATGATCGCCGCGCCGATTTTCCATGACGGGGCGATCAGCAGAAAAGCAGACAGCGTACCAAGCGAATGAATGCCGGCGTGAAGAAATCCGCCGACGTGACCATAGATGCCCTTGTTGCGATACTGATAGGCCGTCTGCAAAACAAAGTCGCAGATCCAATGCTTGAATTGCAGGATCGCGAGCGCGGTCAGGGCGAGACGCGCCTGATCGTTCAATATAGCTGTGTATGCCATCCAATCGCCACCCGCGACGCGACCGCTGCCGCATCCATTCCCATGATACCCAAGTCCGTCATGATCGCCAGCGCGCAAAACAAGGGTCGTTCCGACTGGAATCATGGCGGCGGCCGATACTCGCATCGCCAACCGGCCCTTGCCCGAAAAGTCTGCAACTTTTCGCGACCGTGCTCTAGAACATTTTCAGGAAAAGCAGGCGCTGGCGCATGTCGGAGATCGCGGCAAACCAAGGCAGACCGGGCTGCTTCCTGATGGCGGTGAAACGCGCACCGGCCATGGACGGCCAATTGCGACACATATCCGATTCCAGCAATGCAAACAGCATTGATCGTGCATCCATTATCACCCGGGCGGCCCGTTCAGGAATATTCCGCAAGCGTTTTCAACGCATTGCATATCTTGCCGCAATTTCCGTCGGCGGCGACGCATCACCGCGATGCCGGGCCGCGAGACGGCGCCTCAATTTGAAGTTCGATCCCTGCGATCCGCAGCGGTTCTGCTGGCAATCCAATGCCAAATGAGACAAGTTGGAATCCAATAGGGAAAAACGCCATAAAATGTATCTGACACCGAATGCGATCTGCCATCGACAACCAGAAAAATATGCGCGCAGAACGCCACTGCGACCAAGCTGGCGATCCAGCCGGCGGGTGAGATCGGACAGTAGACCCAACCGAGGCGCTTGAACCAACGCATGATCGACCCATTGGTGCGAATGCGATCATACCCAATAGCGAATGACAAGCGAACCGTTCATGGGCGCTAAAACCACGGGTGCTTCGGTGATGAGCGGATACGGGGCGAAATTCAAATCATACCATCGCCAAATCACTTGGTTGTGATGCGGCCTTTCGAACCATCATCGCCGGGGACGGCAAGAAATCTTCAGCTCGACGGCTTGCGTGGCTACGCGGCCATTGCCGTCGTATTCTATCATGCGATCATCGGCCCCGATGCAACGCAGATTACTCGCATTCTCATTCCCAACATCAAGCACATCACCGGCGTCTATAACCAATATTCCAAGATCGTGCTGGCTATTCTCAATGGCGACACTGCGGTCGTCATATTTTTCGTGCTCAGCGGGACCGTCCTGTTCGACAGCCTGCGGCACCAGAGCGATCGGCCGCTCGCGACGTCGGCGAAGTTCGTCATCCGCCGGGTCTTGCGCATCTATCCGCCCATGATCGTCGGCATTTTCGCCTGCGTCCTGGCATTCGGCTCGTTCGGACGCTATTTTTCTCCAGGCGAAATCCTCGGCAATATCGTGCTTGCCAATTACGCCGTGCTCGGGGTCGCATGGACGTTGCAAGTCGAAATGCTTGCCGTCCCCTTTATTTTGTTGAGCTTCTGGGCCTACCGGAAGTATGGCGCGTTCGGCATCGTCATGATCTTTGTCGCCACCATCGTGGCGGCGAAGCTTGCATCGATGTTTTCCATGGGCGGCCTTGTTACTTTCTACGCAAGAATTTTTGCCCTGTGCTTTACGCTGGGATTCCTCATTCCAACCCCGGTTGGACATTGGGTCGCGCATAAAACGCCGACCGCGGCGTGGCCGTTTCTGCTCATTCTCATGCTGGCGGCGCGCCACCTCATACCGCCGACCCGATGGACGCCCGAGATCCAGCAGGTCTGTGCCGCGCTCATCGTCGCATTGATCTATTATCGCCGCGCCGGCGCGCTCGGCCGTTTTCTTGAACGGCCGCTGTCGCGATATCTCGGGCGCATTAGTTACAGCTTTTACATCTTCAATGTCCCGATTCTTGAGATCATCGCCGCGATCGCCGCGCGCAACGTCGTATTGAACGGCTATTTCGTCGAAGCCGGTATCCTCGCTGGAATCGTCATTGTTCTGCTGACTATTCCGGTCGCGCATTTGTCCGAGCGCCATATCGAACGACCGTCGATCCGCTGGGGTCATCGGTTTGCGGCGCGCATCGCGCCGCGCCCGGCAGCGGCGGAACCTGCGCCGGCGCCGGACGTGGGACCAGCTATTGTGGGTCCAATCGACGAGCGTGCCGCCAGGGCGCAAAACGCGTCGCCATGACAAAATCGCCGAGGCACCGGTCGGCACGGGCGGCGTGGCGGCCAAGGGCGTCGTCAGGCGCGCAGCGCGACGAGCATATCCTCGATATAATCGATATCCTCGGCGATCACGAGCATCAGCGCCCAGGGCCGCAATAGCGCGAGGCTTGCCGACAGCGCGTCGTCGCCGGTACGTGCGCCCGCGATAACCAGTGCGGTGGTCATGACGCGCCGTAGGCTGCACGCCTCGCCAATGAGTGAGGCGGCGCCGGCGTCCTCCCCGGCCATAGCGATCATCACGACAACGTCGGCGCCGGCGACCTCGTCGACGATGTTTCGCGCTCTACCGGCGAGATCGGCGAGCCAGCCCGGCATGGCGAAGCCGCCGGCCTGCGGCGCCGGCGCGTCGAGCCCGGTGGCGGTGAAAAAGGCGGCGCCGTTCCAGGTCTTGCTGGCGAGACCCGTGACCATCGCCGCGGCCTTGCGGTCAAGCGCGATCACTTTGACCTTGCGCGGCCTGGAATTGGCATCGCCAATACGAAACCCAATCTCACGCGCCGACGTCGCCCGGACGCTCTCGCTCGGCATGCGATGTGCTCACACCGACGCCGGCGCGACGCCGGGCCGCACGCTCAGGGCCTCGCGGGCGCCCTCCCGGTAGGGCACGTCCGGCGGGAGCACGAGCGCGGCCGATCGCACCCGCTGGTGGGCGACGTCGACGCCCGGTGGCGTCACGTCCTTCTCGACCATGGCCTTGATCGTGCGCATCAGCTTGTGCCGCGCCATGATGATGCCGTTGTCGGTCGAAACCAGGTTTTCCCGCGTTCGATCGACGATCGCACCCATGCTTTCCTGCAATGACGCATCCTGCATGGCAATGCCGCTCACGCCCGAAAACGTTCGTCCCGCCTTCTGCGCGGCGCGGTCGATGAGGTAATCATTGTCCTTGTTGGCGAGCGGGCGAAAGCCGCCCGGCACGTAGCGTACATGCACGCACTTGCCGTCACGCATCGCGGCGATTTCTGCCGTGGAGAGCGCGCGAGTCGGATGGTAGTCAAAGCTCCAGGCCATGCAGTTTTCGTCGTCCAAAGGAATCCAGAAATGCCCGTGTACGGAGTGATCCCCGCGCGGCGGAATCATGGTGAAGCAGGGCATGACCCACGGCGTGATGCGCCAGTAGTAATGACCGTTTTCCACGCCGCGGCGCGCGCCGATGTAAAGGCCGCCCGGGCTTTCGACCACCTCGAAGACCGGCCGCGCGTCCTTGAGGTTGTACGCGTTTCCGCGCGCGCCACGGAACAGGGGATCGCTATCGAGCTCGCCGCGATGCAGCCAGGACACATGGCTGGAATCGATGCCGCCCTCCATGGCCTGAAGCCAGTTCGATTCCTGCAACCGTTTCGAAACGAAGCGCCGCTCCGCCGGCACCGTCGCGAATTCCCACTCCGGCAGCGCGGGCTGTTTTTGCGGCGGTCCCATATAGGCCCACAGCACGCCGCCGCGTTCGATCAGCGGATAGGACTTGAGCTTGATCGTGCGGGCGAACCCGCTCTCCTCGGGTTCCGAAGGCACATCGATGCATTGGCCGGTAACGTCGTATTTCCAGCCATGATAGGGACAGCGCAGCCCGCATTCCTCGTTGCGCCCGAACCATAGCGAAACCCCGCGATGCGCGCAGAATTCGTCGATCAGACCGTGGCGCCCGCCACTGTCGCGAAACGCCACCAGGCGCTCGGACAACAGCTTGACGCGCACCGGCGGGCAGTCGTCGTGCGGTAGTTCCTCGGTCAAAAGCGCGGGCAGCCAGTAGCTGCGGAACAATTTCCCGGCGTCGGTGCCCGGTCCGGTCCGGGTCAGCAACTCATTGTGTTCCTGTCTCAACATCGCAAATTTCTCGTGCCGCGGTGCGTCATGGCGTTTCTAGATCGAGAGAATGCGCGCCGCATCCAAATCAGGCATTGACCACGATCAACACCTTGTGCAGTGAAAGTCGCGCCGGCAGCTTGGGCCACTCCGAGGTGGACGGTATCTCTGGCGCGCCAAGTGCCGCGCCGCGAAAATCTACGCCGCATGCGCATTGCGGTCAACGAAGGCTGGGCGAAACGCGATGGCGAGGAGATTAGCGCTTTGCAGCACGCGCGATGTCGCGGTCGGGACCGCATTGCGCGTGGAGAGCGGCGACCTCGTGCTGGCCGTTTTCAATGTCGGCGGCGTCTTCTACGTCATGAACGACGCGTGCACACATGGGCCGGGCTCGCTGTCCGAGGGCTATATCGAGGACGATATCGTGGAGTGCAACTTCCACAATGGACAGTTCAATATCCGCACCGGCGAAGTCGTGTCGCCGCCTTGCATGATCGCGCAGACGGTCTATCCGGCGATTGTCGAGGGTGGTACGGTGATGATCGACGTCGGTTGATCGGCGCCTGCCCCGTCTCGCGCGCGTCCCGGCCGCTGCTGTCAACGGTGCGGCGCTGCCTCCCGCGACGCGTTGCGATCGCGGGTCAGGCCGATGGTCGGCGCAGGCGCCGGCGCGCGGCCGAGCGCACCGCCTCGACAATCTGCGGATAGCTCGCGCAGCGGCACAGATTGCCGGACAGGTAATGGCGGATCATTGAATCGTCAGGATCGGGATGCTCGTCCAGCAACTGCTTGGCCATGAGGATAAATCCGGGCGTGCAGTATCCGCATTGGAATGCGGCGGTTTCGATAAAGGCGTCCTGCACCGGATCGAGCGCGTCGCCGCTGGCCAGTCCCTCGACGGTCGTCACCTCCGCGCCGTCGGCGAAGGAGGCGAGGTAAAGGCAACCCGACACGGCACGGCCGTTCACTAGCACCGTGCAGCACCCGCACATTCCCTGGCCACAGCTTTCCCGCGCGCCGGTCAGCCCGAATTGCGCCTGCAACAGCTCGACGAGATTTTCGTGTGGCTTGACGTCGGCGCCGACACTGGCGCCGTTGAGCGTGAAAGCAATGGTGCGTGCGGTCGTCATGATACCTTCACTCGCTATCCAGGGGTGAACCTGCCTTGACACGCAGCGCGCGAAGGACAGCCTCCGGATTGAGCGGCAGTACGGTCACACGAACGCCGACCGCGTCCTCGATCGCATTGGCGATCGCCGGCGAAACGCCGAAGGTGGCGACCTCGCCCACGCCCTTGGCGCCGAAAGGGCCGTTTTCCTGGCGATTTTCGACCGTCACATTCTCGATCGTCGCCGGCACGTCGAGCATGCCGGGTATCTTGTAGTCGGCAAGCGAGGCATTGGTCACCTGGCCGCCCTCGATGTTCATCTTCTCGAACATGGTGAAGCCGAGCTGCATCAGCGATCCTCCGCTCAACTGCGTCTCGACAATGCGCGGGTTGATGGCGCGGCCGCAATCGGCGACGTTGACCAGCTTGACGATCCGCACATGTCCGGTTTCGCAATCGACCTCGACTTCCACGGCCGTGCCGGCGACCATCCAGAACGGCGTAACGTTCGGCGTCTGGCCGCTCTTGGAATCGGGCGGCGTGTAATCGGGCTTGTAGGTGCCGGCGCCGATGACGTTGCCCGCCTGCATGCCGTATTTCTTGCGGAAGAGTTCGGCGACGGGCGTATTCGATCCGTCCGGCTCACCCACCTCGCGCGCCATGGCGGCGAGCTTTTCCTTGGCGTCCAGCGCCGCCAGCCGCACCGCATGGCCCATGTGAAACAACGAGCGTGAACCGAGCGTCCCCATGTCGTAGGGGGTGATGTCGGTGTCACGCGGTGTGACGGCGATGTCCTGCGCGGCAATGTTGAGCACCTCGCCGGCGATCTGCGCCATGGCGGTATCGGAGCCTTGGCCCATGTCGACGGTGCCGCAGTAAAGCGTGCACGAGCCGTCGGCCGCGACGTTAATGGCGGCGACCGAGGTCGTCGGCGAAATCACCGCCTTGATGCCGAGCGCGAGGCCACGGCCGCGACGGATCGGCCCGCTGCCGCGGTCGAAGGGCTTGCCCCAGTCGATGCATTGCGCCAACCGGTCGAGAACGGCGTCGGTCGCGGCGTCCTTGAGAACGGTTCCGGTGGCCTGCGGACGGCCGGCACGCAGCAGATTATCGCGGCGGAACTTGACCGGGTCGATCTTGAGCGCGCGCGCGACCATGTCGGTATGGCTTTCATAGGCGAACACAAGCTGCGGCACGCCGAAACCGCGCAGCGCACCCGCCGGTGTGAGGTTGGTGTAGAGCGCGTACGAATCGATCGCCACGTTGGCGATGTCGTAGGGACCGGGCGCCGTAAACCCGGATTTTTGCGTTACCCGCGGACCGATATCGGCATAGGCGCCGCCGTTCCAGAACACCTCGCATTTACGCGCGATGACGCGGCCGTTCTTGTCGACGCCGCTCTTGATGCGGCACGTCGTCGGATGCCGCGTGATCATGTAGAACTGCTCTTCCATGCTCAGCGCGAGCTTGACCGGACGCCGCGCCAGCATCGACAGCGCCGCCGCCAGTGCCTCAAGCTTGATGTAGAGCTTGGCGCCGAAGCCGCCGCCGAGGCAGGGCACCTTCACGCGCACGCGATTTTCCGGCCAGCCGAGCAAGCGCGCGAGCTCACTGCGCACGAAGGAGGGGCCCTGCGTGCCGCTGTAGACGGTGAGGCGATTGTCGCTGGCATCGGCGATCGCGGCAAATGGCTCGAGCGGAACATGCAGCACCTTCTGGGTACGAAATTCGTGCTCGAACACGGCGGCGGCTTCGGCGAATGCCTTGTCGACGTCACCCAAGCGCAGGTGGAAATCGCGCGCGACGTTGGTATTCTTGCGCCCCTTGAGGTGCTTGAGGTCGGCGAACGTGCCGGCAGGCTTGAGTTCGTCATGCACCAGCACGGCGGGAGACATCGCCGCGACTTCGTCGAAGACGGCCGGCAATTCCTCGTAAGTCGCGGCGATCAGCGCGACCGCCTCCTCGGCGACATGCGGATCGCTGGCGACGACGACGGCCACCGGCTCGCCCACGAAGCGGACCTTGTCGAGCGCAAGGATCGGCTGATCGTGGAACGCCGGACCGTAATAGGGATCGGGAATGACCTTGCGCACGTCCTCGCCGGCATAGACGCCGTGCACCCCGGGCATGGCGCGCGCCGCCGCGGTATCGATGCCGATGAGCCGCCCATGCGGGACGGTGCTGCGAAAGATTTTTCCGTACAGCATGCCGGGAAGCCGCATCGTATGCGCGTATTCGGCGCGCCCGGTGACCTTGTCGCGCGCCTCGAGGCGCGGGAGCGAGCGGCCGACCTGGCCGCCGGGAACTGGCGTCGTTGCCATCAGATGGGCGCTCCGCTGCAATCCATGGCCTGGCGAATGGCGCGCCCGATATAGACGCGCAGCAATTCACGCTTGTAGGGGGCCGATCCATGCGCGTCGGAAATGATTTCCGCTTCCGCTACCGCCGCCTCGCCGGCCCGCGCCAGGGTCTTGCCGTCGGCGCGCGTTCCGACCAGGATTTTTTCCGCCTGCTTGAGGCGTGTCGCCTTTTCGATGGCCGCGCCGACAACGACGCGGGCCGATTTGACCGCATCTCCATCCAGCTCGAGGACGACGGCGATGCCGAGCGCGGGCCAATCCTGCGCCGATCCGGTCGTGCATTTGAGATAGGCGGCGCGCTTTTGTCGCTGCGGCGGCACGCGCAACTGCGTGATGAGTTCGTCGCGCGCCAGCGTGGTTTCGTAATAACCGGTGAAAAGGTCCTCGACCAGGGAACGCCGTTCGCCCGCCGCGCCGGCGATCGAAATACTGGCGCCAAGCGCGATCAGCACCGGGGGCAAGTCCATGTGCGG
>JACQAE010000288.1 GCA_016195095.1 Pseudomonadota bacterium | reverse complement strand
CCGCATCGATTGCCGCGACCTTCACCACCGCGCCAATGCGGGTGAACTCAAAGAAAATCTCGCCCTGCGGCGAAGTTCCTCCGGCCCGGCTCACCGCGTTCTCCCGCCGCCAGATGGCGTCGCAATCCTTGGTCGCAGTGCATCATCACGCCAATTGCGCCGATTCGCGCGCCATTTCGCGGCCGCTGCTAAAAGAAAACGGGCGCGAAGTCTGTGGGTGGCGGCGGCCCCGCGAGATCACGACGCTCTTGGATCGAATTGATGCAAAATCATGAATGTGATCGATCTCCTTAAACTTGGAGCCCGATGTCGCCGGAAAACCGCGGCGCACTTTTCGGCCTCGCGCACTAGCCGCGCGACGTGGCCACAGGCACGCCGATACCGTCGCGCGCGTAAATATCATCACGGAACTGCACGACACCATCGGGCGTCGCCCAACCGGTCACATAGACCCAGTAAAGCGACACCGGCCGCGCCAGCCTGGCGTCCTTGCGCTCGCCGGACCTGATGCTGTCGTCGATTTCCGCGCGCGACCATCCCGGCGTATCGGCCAGGAGCCAACCCACCAGCTCGCGCACGTTCTGCACGCGCACGCAGCCCGAGGAGTGAAATCGGAAATCCTCGCCGAACAGGTTTTTCGACGGCGTGTCGTGCATGTAAACGCCGTGCGCGCTGGGAAAATTGATGCGCACGGAACCCAGAGAATTGAAATCGCCCGGATCCTGCTTGAAACGATAATTGACCGCCTCCTCGGAATACCAGTTGATTTGCGCCGGTTGCAGCTCGGCGCCGCGCGGGTCGAGGATGCGGATATGGTTCTTGGTCAGGTAGTCGGGCTCGGCCTGCATTTTCGGAATCAGGTCCTTGCGCACGATCGACACCGGCACCGTCCAATAGGGATTGAAATTGACCTCGACGATCCGGCTGTTGATATCGGGCGAGGGGCGGTCGGGCTTTCCGACCACCGCGGTGTGCCGCGACACCGCGACGGCGCCCTCGATCGCCTCGATCTGGGCGGCTGGGATGTTGCAGACCACGTAGCGCTGGCCGAGATTGCCGCTAAGCGCGCGCAGCCGCACGAGGTTGACCCGCAGCTGTTCGAGCCGAACATTCGCCGGCACGTTGAGCGCCTTATAGGTCTGCTCGCGGATGATGCCGTCGACGGAAATCCCATGCCGCGCCTGGAAGCGGCGCACGGCGGCCTCGACATAGGAATCGAAGACGTCGGACACGCCGCTGCTGGCATCGAGGTCGCCGGACGCAATCAGCCGCTGGCGCAGCGCGGCGATCGCTGGCTGGCGGCTACCGAGGCGGAGCCGGTCGGCGCCCGCGACCTGCGGCCAGCCGCCAGCGGCCACCAGCGCCGCGTAGCGCGCGATGGCCTGCTCGGTCGTCTGCGCCGTCGCCGGCGACAATGTCGGCAGCGACGCCTGCGGCATGTGGATATTGCGTGAGGCGAAATCGTAACCACCGCCGAATTCGGCGTTCTGCTGCTGGTCGATCAGCGCCTGCAACGGATCCTGGCCGGGCGCAGCATTCAGCGCGCGTGCGCCGGCGAGCGTGGCGGCGGTCACGCCGGCCGTGCGCGCCAGCGCCTGCAATATCGTGCGTCGGTTCATCCGTTCCGTCATGCGCTCAATTCCGCTCCCATCCCAATTCCGCTCCCATCCCCACGCGTCGGTCTTTCCGCCACAGACCCGCCGCTGTGCGACGTCGGCGCAGCCGCCCGATGTTACCCCCTGACCGGCGCGCCCGCCAACACGATGCGCTGCCGCAGGATCACAAAAGCGCGGGATCGCGATCGCGCGAGGTCACGCGACCGCGAGGCCCGCGGCAGGCCAGGCATGATCGCGAACGCAATGGGCGAATTTATGACCAAACGCACGCGCCTCCGGCCTGCGGCCGGAGGCGTTGCGTAGCAGCGGCTTGCGGCGCCGAAATTTCCGGCGTCTGCGGCTACAGCCGATAGAGGATCTGGTCGGTCCAGAAGCGCTCGAGCCGGTGCAGCGACTTGTTGAGGGTCGCGAATTCACCCGACGCGATGCCGCCGACCTGCTCGACGGTACGCACGTGCTTGGCGTAGAGCGCGTCGACGATATCGCGAATCTCGCGCCCCTTGTCGGTGAGCTTGATGCGCACCGAGCGGCGGTCAACGCGCGATCGCTGATGGTCGAGAAATCCCGTCTCCACAAGCTTCTTGAGATTGTAGGAAACATTGGAGCCGAGATAGTAGCCGCGCGTGCGCAATTCACCGGCGGTGAGTTCCTTGTCGCCGATATTGTACAACAGCAGCGCCTGCACCGAATTGATGTCGGCGCGCCCACGGCGATCGAATTCGTCCTTAATAACGTCAAGCAGACGGCGGTGCAGCCGTTCCACCAGCGTCAGCGCTTCGAGATATTGCGGACGGATATGGTCGAAGCGCTGGTCGCGCTCGACGGAGTCCACCGCCCTGGCTGCGGTCTTCATGGTGACGCCCTTTGCGTTGACTTTTTGTCAATTGGCGACGGGCCCTGTATCCCGTCTGGCGCGCACAATACGCACGAGGGTCTAAGATCGGTTTAAACAACACAATAAAGATGGAGTTTATTCGCGACGGTGAATAGACGATTTAACCTCGACTTGTAGTATTCGCAGTAACCCTTCGGCGACGAACCGGAAACCGAGCGTTCACCGTGCAGGCGGCGGCGGCGGAACAAAACAGGTTTGCCGGCTGGCTCGGCGCGCGCGCGGCGCCGTCCTGCGCACAATATGGCGGCCAGCGCAATCCGGCGCCGAATGGCATGGTCACTCAGCGCGCAGAAAGCGAATGATGCCGGAAAAATCCCGGGCCGCCTCGCCGCCCTCCACGTATTGCTCGTAGACCGCCGCCGCGCCGGCGCCGAGCGGGGTGCGCGCGCGCACGGATTTCGCCGCCTCCTGCGCCAGCTTGAGATCCTTGAGCATCATGGCGGCGGTAAAGCCCGCTTGATAGTCGCGATTGGCCGGCGAATTTGGGACCGGGCCCGGCGCCGGGCAATAGCTGGTGAGCGACCAGCACTGGCCGGACGATTTCGACGCGATGTCAAACAGCTTGCCGGCATCGAGGCCGAGCTTCTCGGCGAGCACGAATGCTTCCGACACCGCGATCATCGAGACGCCGAGGATCATGTTGTTGCAGATCTTGGCGGCCTGACCGTTGCCGGAACCCCCGGCATGCACGATCGTCTTGCCCATGGCTTCGAGGATCGGCCGCGCGCGCGCGAACGCCGCATCCGATCCGCCGACCATGAAGGTCAAAGTCCCCGCCT
>JACQAE010000291.1 GCA_016195095.1 Pseudomonadota bacterium | reverse complement strand
GCGCCAATGACCAGATTCAATCCGCTGGCGCATCACCGAGGAGACTTGGATATACAACGGGACGCGGCTGCGATCGTAGGTCTTTTGTAGCCTTGACATGATCCTCGGTCACAAAATGGAGGTAAATCTGGCGTTGCTGGCCATGCCGCGCGCCGACGCTTCGGAGTGTACCACCAGCCTTCGGAAAAATCCCCTATCGCCCAAATGTGCGTAAAGCAAGAAAAGCGCTGCCAGCCACCAAGGCAATATCATCGCATTTCGCCAAATTTCAGCCGCGAGACCATACGGGCGTCGGAAACGCCCGCGTGCGCTACCATTATGCCCGATCAACGATAAACGAATTTTGGACGCCAACCGTGCTGCCGTGTGTTTTGTAATCCAGATCAACCATGCGTAAGCTTCGCATGAATGCAAGCTAGGGTGACTGCTGGAAAGCACGAATCATCCATGTTGGTCGCGGTGCTGCCGCGCCACGCACTTGCATTGACTTGACCATTGACTCGATTTACCCGAGCGAAGTTTGCGACCATGAGAAGCCTCGGAACGCCAACACCGATTGCCAATGAACAATCCATTTCCATCCGGTTGACCGCGCTTGCGGGCGTTCCGATGGTGAGACGCGGTGACGACCTAATCTCCATAATTTTGTCCGCCCTCAGATGTTCTGGCGAACAACTTCGGGATGGCGACATCCTGGTCATTGCCCAGAAAATTGTATCGAAGGCGGAGGGTCGGCAGGTAAGCCTTGCAACCGTGACTCCGTCGTCGCGGGCGGAGGCGCTTGCTCGCGAGGTCAATAAGGATCCGCGGCTGGTCGAACTGATCCTGGCGGAGTCCACGGAAATCGTGCGCGCCCGCCGCGATGTTCTCGTGGTCGCGCATCGACTGGGCTATGTACTCGCGAACGCCGGTATCGATCAATCGAATATCGAGCATGGCCATGCGAACGAAATGGCGCTGCTTCTCCCGCGCGATCCCGATGCAACTTGTGCGGCATTGCGCAACGCCCTGAAGATTCATTCCGGCACCGACGTTGCCGTCATCATCAACGACAGCCATGGGCGCGCGTTTCGCAACGGCGTCGTGGGTGTGGCGTTAGGCGCTAGCGGCCTCGCCGCGCTGACGAATCTCCGCGGCAATCCCGATCTATTTTTTCGCAGCCTGCGACATACGGAAGTTGGTACTGCCGATGAAATCGCGTCAGCGGCATCGTTGCTCATGGGTCAAGGCGCAGAGGGTCGTCCGATTGTACTCGCGCGTGGCGTAGCAGTATCGCGTTCAAACGGCAAAGCAACCGATCTGGTCCGCGCGAAGGAACTCGATCTGTTCCGAGCCGCTGCGTCGCCGCCACCTGCCGCGGATCACATCAGCGTGCTATTCGGCCGCAGGTCGATCCGCCGCTATTCCGATGCGCATGTTTCCGACCAGATGCTGGGGGAATTGTTACGAGCTGCGACGTATGCGCCCTCCGCGCATAATCGTCAGCCTTGGCGTTTCGCCGTCGTTAAAGGCAAGGGCGCAAAATTGCGTTTAGCCGAGGCGATGGGCGATCGACTGCGGAGCGACCGGACCGGAGACGGGGATCCGCCCGGACTCATCGAGGCCGACGTCGCTCGCTCCATTCGCCGAATTGCAAATGCGCCAATCGGCGTCGTGGTGTGCATGACGATGGAGGACATGGATCGCTACTTCGATACGGCCCGCGACTCCGCCGAGCGTCAAATGGCGACGCAGGGAACCGCCATGGCGATGCAGAATTTGCTGCTCGCCGCGCATGCGCGCGGGCTCGGCGCCAGCATCATGTGTGCGCCCCTATTTTGCCCGGACACGGTGCGTGCAATTCTTGAGCTTCCCTTGCAGTGGGAGCCACAAGGCCTGATTACGTTGGGCTGGCCGGGCGGTGCAGGCAAGCCATTCGAGCGCCGCGCACTTGCGGACGTCATGCGGATAATAGACGACTGACGTTTCGTCCACACCATCGCCACGTTGCACGCGCTGCAATCCGCCGCTACCGCGATCTCCATACCCTGACCATGGCGAATCAAGCCGATGGCCGGGCAATCTAATTGGCGCGCCCGTTCGCTAGCGCGCCATCATCAACCCGGGAAGCCAAGTCGCGATTTTAGGCACCGCTACGACCAGCGCGAGAAGAATTATCAGCGCGACGGTAAATGGGGTAATCCCCCGAAATACCGTCCCCAACGAGACATGTCGCAGAAGATTTTTCACGACAAAAATATTCATGCCGACCGGCGGGCTGATCATGCCGATCTGGACAACGATGACGACCAGAATTCCAAACCAGATGGCATCGTAACCAAGCGACGTGACAAGCGGAAAAAACAATGGAACGGTCAGGAGAATCATCGACAACTCTTCCATGGCCGTGCCGAGAACAACATAAATCATACAGATCGCCGCGATGACCATCACCGGACTGATCTCGAAAAGCTTGACGAAATTGTTCAGATCAGCCGGCATGGTCGTATAATTTACGAAATTCGCGAACAGCAGCGCCCCAATGAGGATCATGAATAGCATCGACGTCGTGCGCGCACTCTCGACCAGGATTTCCACGAGCACCGTCATGGTCAGCGCGCGCCGAATCAACGCAAATAGCAGCGCGCCGCCGGCGCCGATGCCGGCACCCTCGGTCGCCGTGAAAAGCCCAAGATAGATTCCACCGATCACGAGGATGAAAAGGACGGCGACCGGCCAAACATATTTGACCGCCGCGAGCGCTTGCGCCCAAGTATGCGGCTCGGCCGGCGGTCCCGCCGCCGGATTGCGCCAGGTAATCCAACGCACGGCACCACACAGCAATATGGTGGCGATGATACCGGGAATAATTCCGGCAATGAACAGATGTCCGATACTGGTCTCGGTCATAATGCCGTAGATGACCATGATGACCGAAGGGGGGATCAATATCCCAAGCGTACCCCCGGCAGCGATCGACCCGACCGCCAGCGTATCTTGATAGCCATATTTATTCATCGAGGGGTAGGCGACCTTGGAGAAAGTCGCAGCGGTCGCAATCGAGGAACCGCAGATCGCGCCGAACGCCGCGCTCGCAACGATGGTCGACATGGCAAGACCACCGCGTCGATGGCCGAGAAAGCAATAGGCCGCGTGGTAAAGTTCGTCGGATATTCCCGCGCGCACCACGAGATTGCCCATCAGGATGAACAGCGGAATTACCGAGAGCGTATATGCAAGGCCGGTCTCATAGGCGACCTGCGCGATCATCGCCGAGGCAACGTTGAAATTGAGCATGTAGGCCACACCCGCAAAGCCGACAATGCCCATGGCAAACGCCAGCGGGATGCGCAACATGGCAAGCGCCATGAACGCCGCTAAACCGACGAGCGACTCAATCACGAGGTCAAACCTCCGCCGTGAGGTGTCGCTCGGGCCGCCTGAAGGCGAGCAGGAGGAGCGCCAGCGCGGTGAACGCCATGAGGATGCTCATCCCGTAGGTGAGATAGGCGAGCTTGAACTTGAGCTGGGCGGTGGTTTCCCCGGCGATGTCCATGCTGACTGCCCGCACCCACAGCCGCCACGCCAGATAACCCGTTGCCACAAAACCGATGAGACTCGCAACCACGTGCTCGATTCGGAACAACCAGTCTGGAGTAATGCCATCGAGAATATCGACCGTGACGTGGTCGTTGCGCAGAGTCACCATCGGCAAGCCGCAGAAAATCAGCGCCGCCAACAGCATTTCAGTAATCTCGAAACCGCCAGTGACAGGCTGATTGAAAAAATAGCGGCCGACAACATCCACGCATGTGAGCAGCATCAGTGCGAACAGTACCACCGCCGCGAAAAGACCGAGGACCGGCACCACGAAGCGATCAATTTTCCCGGCCGATCCCGCGGAATCAGTCATATTTGCAATGCTCCAGCGAGCAGGATTTGCCGCGGCCGCCTCGGAAGATCGGCCGACCGCGGCGCGATTTCGACCGTGCTATTTCTTGGCGGCAATCTCAGCGCGCAACGCCGCCAGCACCGCGGCGCCGTCGACGCCCTTGGCCTTGACTTTCTCAATCCAAGCTTTTTCGAGACCAGCGGTCTTTTCCCTGATCTCCTGGACAAACTTCGCATCGGCGACGACGACCGGGATATTGGCGTCCCGAATGGCCTTTTCACCGCGCGCATCGACTACGTCCCAGGCCTTGCCGGCGCGGCGCGCGAGGGGCTCGCCGGTCAATTTGCCGATGGCGGCCTTATCGGCGGCGGAGATCTGGTTCCATTTGGCGGGATTCATGATCAACGCAAAGCTGACATTGTATAATCCGCCCGGCACGTAGGTAACGTATTTGATCAACGGTACGAGCTTGAAGGGTAGCGGAGACTCCTTTGGAAAAAATACGCCGTCGGCGACGCCCTGGCTGAGCAGTTCATAGCTTTCCGGCGCCGGCTTCAACATCGCGACCGTACCGAGCGCGCCGGCCACGTCGTTGACAACGCCGCCACCGACGCGGATTTTCAGACCTTCGAGGTCCTTGACCGCATTGATCGGTCGCTTGGTGTTATAGATTTGTCCGGGCCCGTGGCTGAACACCGCGAGGACGTGCACGCCGTTGTGCTCGTCATATTTTGCCAGCATTTTGTCATAGACGTGCTGATAGGCGACAGAGATGGTCTCAGCGGAATTTCCCAGTAACGGAAATTCGACCGCATCAGTGAGCACAAACCTTCCGGGCGTGTAGCCGTGCACGATGAATGATATGTCCGCGAGCCCGTTCTTGACCGCATCAAGGGTCTGCGGCGCGGCGACGACGGCCTTCGGCAGCAGATTGCACTTGACGCGCCCCTGCGTCGCCGTCTCCATATCCTTGCAGAATGGCATCGTCAGGTCGGCGACCAACATGTGGCTAGCCGGCACACAGGTGTTCACGTTGAGCGTGACCTGGGCGTCGGCCGAACTGGAAAGTAGTGCCGCCGTGACGACACCGATGGCAGGCAATACGAGACGCATATCGCTCCTCCCTCTGAAACATTCATTGGCCCATGCCGGCATTCAGGCACAGGCACGATATCGAAGTCCATTTTTTTACGCCAACCCGATTGGCGGCTCAATTGGCAGCATACAATATCGCATCAATCATGGCGCAATAATTTCTGCGAAAATCCTGAATTGGCGTATCTATCGGCAGCCCCTGGGGGTGTCTAACGCCAGCGCCACAGCGACCCAGCGCCCACACCGTTTCGGGGAGCGACCGACCGCGGCCACGCCGGATGGCGTTCGCTCCCCGGGCAGAGATCGTTGTGGCCAAGCGGTCGCGGCGCCTATCATCATGTGCACTGACCGGCCAATCCAACCCGTCGCGAGGAGTTCTCATGTTCGCCGATCGTATCGAAGGCAAATGGATCGATGCCTTCGCCGAGATCTTTGAGCGATGCTCAGTCAGGCGCGGCGATACCGCGGCCATCTTGTCCGAGACGCAGTCGCGGGCGCTCAATGTCCATCTCGCCGAATTGGCATTGCAACGGATTGGCGCGCGCGCGTTTCATATTGTCGCGCCGACGCCGAGAAATCACCACCCGGTCGCCGTGCGCTCAACCGGCGCTAGTGAGGCGATCGCGGGATTAGCGCCGGTGGTCGCGGCGCTCGGCCAGGCTGGTTTTGTCGTTGATTGCACGCTGGAGGGCCTGATGCACGCGCCCGAGACGCCGGAAATATTGCGCGCGGGCGCACGCATTCTGGTCATTTCCAACGAGCACCCTGAAGCGCTCGAACGCATGGTTCCCGACGATAGATTGGAGAAGAATGTTCGCGCGGCGGCAAAAATGCTGCGCGGTGCCAAACGCATGACCGTGACGTCCGCGGCCGGCACCGACCTCGCAATCGACATGACCGGTGCATCGACGGTCGGAATTTGGGGCTGGACCGACCGCCCAGGAACGCTGGCGCATTGGCCGGGTGGAATTGTCGTGAGCTTTCCCCGCGCCGCCACGATTAATGGCGTACTGGTCCTCGACAAAGGCGACATCAATCTTACGTTCAAACGCTATATCGAATCTCCGGTACGGCTCACGCTCGCGGCGGACTATGTGGTCGACATCGATGGCGCGGGAGCCGACGCTGAAATGATGCGCGCCTATCTCGCCGCTTGGGGTGACCGCAACGCCTATGCGACAAGCCATATTGGCTTCGGGCTCAACCACAAGGCGCGTTACGAGGCACTTTCCATGTACGACCGGCGCGATACGAATGGCACCGAGTTGCGGGCGGTTGCGGGGAACTTCCTGTTTTCTACCGGCGCCAATGAGTTTGCTGGCCGCTATACGGCCGGCCACTTTGATATTCCCGTGATGCGGACCACGATCTCCATCGACGGTGTCACCGCGGTCCGGGATGGCTTATTGCAGAACGTATTCGCTTGATTTTTTCGCGATCGCCCTTTCCCGACGCGTCGTCCGCCGCCGCCGTCCGGTCACGGCGGAAATGGGCGGGCGGGCGCCTGCGCCGCCAGAATTTCCTTCAACCGAAAATGCTGTATCTTGCCCATCGCCGTCTGCGGCAGGCTCTCCAGGAACAGGTATTCGCGCGGTACCTTGTAGCGCGCCAGATGTTGCAGGCAGAAACTCTCGATTTCCTCGGGTCGAGCCGCCAAGCCGGCGCGCTGCACGATGCAAGCCAGCGGAACCTCCTGCCATTTCTTGCGGTCGTGAACGTAGAAATATCCGTCCTGGTCGCGCCGCCCGATATCGCCGGAATGGTACCAGCCAGCCCGCAGCGCCGCGCTGGTGGCTGTGCCATCACCCCAATATTCACGCAGTAGGTTCGGACCGCGCACGACGATCTCGCCCGCCTCCCCCGGCGGCTGCTCGACTCCTTGGTCATCGACAATCTTTGCCTCGCAGACGAGTCCCGGCAGGCCGGCTGAGCCCGGCCTGAGCCAATCGCCCGAGAGGCGCGTATAAACAGCGATCGGACATGTTTCGGTCGATCCATAGACCTGCAATACCGGTATGCCGCGGCCAACGAAGGCGTCAATGAGGTACTGCGGAACCTGCGTCGAGCCAGTGGTGACCGCACGCAAGCCGGACAACGCGCAATTGGACCACCGCTCATGCTCAATCATCGCCTGCATGGTGGCGGGTACCAGAACGACGAGCGATGGCCGGTCGCGCTCGATCGCCTCGAGCGTCTGTCCTGGCGAGAAGCGCGCATGCAGCGTGACGGTGGCGCCGAGCTGCAACGCAGGCGTCGTCTGAATATTCAGCCCACCAACGTGAAACAGCGGAAGCACCGTCAGGACATGGTCGGCGGCCGTCATGTCATGCATATGCTGGCTCATCACAGCGTTCCAAATGAGCGCTTCCTGACGCAGCACTGCGCCCTTGGGATATCCCGTCGTTCCCGACGTGTAGACGATCAAAAGCGGCAATGAGAGATCGACATGCGCATGGCGACCGTCGCCGGTCGCGTCGTTCGCCAGAACTTCCATTGACGTACCTGACGACGGTGCAAAATCTAGTCCCACGACCGCAACCCGCGGTAATATTTGAGCCAATGGCGCGATGATTGCCCCCAGGTCGCGCTCGACGACGAGCACCTTCACACCCGCATTGCGTAGAATGAAGAGCTGTTCGGCCGTCGCAAGCCGCCAGTTCAACGGCACCAGCATGGCGCCCAACCGTGCGCAGGCATAAAGTAATACGAGGTAATCTGGATGATTTGTCGCGAGAACGGCTATTCTATCGCCACGGTTGATACGCAGGCGTGACTTCAACGCGCGCGCGAATTCGTGAATGCGGCGCGACAAGCCGCCAAAAGTCAGTTCGGCGTTCGCATGCCGGATGGCCAACTTGTCCGGCGTGAACGCCGCGTTGCGTTCGATGAGATCGGATAAGTCCATGACCGCCCGGCGCTTCGGAAAATTCCGCGTTCAATCGTCCTTTTCGCCCGGCTCATAAAGACATTCGCGACCGAGCCGGTCGAGGCACAACTCCGCCGTCCATGGCAGCATTAGCGACCCGCAGCGGCTATCGCGATAAATTCGCTCAAGCGGCAGATCCTTGAGCATGGCCTGCCCGCCGCAGGTGCGAATGGCCTTGGCGGCAATGGCGTTGGCGTTTTCCATGACCGTGAATTGGGCGGCATAGGCGCGCATCACCTGCTCCTTCGTGGGATTGGCGCAAGCCTCGCTGACCGACTGGAACCAAAGCGCCTTGGTCTGTTCCAGCATGACGCGCATCTCCGCGACAGCGATCTGCTTTGTCGGATACATGCGTCGCTTGACCGGCGCGACCCCGCGAATTTCCCCGCGCAAGTAAGCGATGGTGAAATCATATGCGGCCTGGGCAAGGCCGACATAGGTCGGCGACAACGTGAGAAACATGTGCGGCCAAGACGTCGCCGCGCGAAAATACACGCCTCGCGGCATCAGCATTTCGTCATCGGGCACAAAAACATCGGCCATGATCAGCGTACGCGACACGGTGGCACGCATTCCAAGCGGATCCCATTCACCGGTCACCTTCACACCGTCGGCCTTCGCCGGAATCGCCAGATAGAGCGTATCGCGGCGGCTTGCCGGCCCATCGCCAACACGCTCGGTACAAAGCACGCCGTAATAATCGGCGGACCCGGACAAGGACGCGAATATCTTTTTGCCATTGACAATGTAGCCACCAGCGACCGGACGGGCCTCGGTGCCGAATGCAACGCCACCTGCGGCGGCGGCGCCTCCTTCGGAAAACGGCTGAGAATAGATGGCACCATCTGCGACGATGCGACGGTAATGCGACGCGCGGCGGCGCTCGTGCTCGGCGCGTTCCTGCGGCGTCATCGCAAGATCATTGGCCAGCGCGCCGGTCCATAGCGTCGAGCAGACGTGCATGTTCCACGACAGCGCGGTCGCGCCGCAAAAGCGGCCAAGCTCCGCCGCCGCCAGGCAATAGGTGCGAAACGACGCCCCTGCCCCGCCGTCTTCGCGTGGCACGCACAGCGCCAACAGCCCGGCTGCATGCATGTCACGGAAATTCTCAATTGGAAACGTGGCGTTCCGATCGTGGATGGCGGCGCGTGGAGCCACGACGCGGGCGCCAAAGCGCCGTGCCTTGGCGATGAGCTCGGCCTCTGGCGGTGCCAAACGAAATGCCGTCGGATCAAATATCGGCGCATGTCGGTCGTCGGCTTCGGATGAGGAGTTCATTTCTATCGGTTCCGGATGTTGACTATTCCAATACGTCATGCAGGAAGTCGATGATTGCGGAATTGAACGCGGCTGGATTCTCCAGCGTAGCCAAGTGTCCCACGCCCGACAGGCAGACGTGCCTGGCGCCGGCAATCCGCTTGGCCATTCGCGCCATCATCGGCGCTGGCGCGTTACCGTCATTTTCGCCGGATACGCACAGCACCGGCACCGCGATGTTTGCCAGGTTGGCGCGTTCATCAAACGTTGCAACGCAGCGTACCGCGGCACAATAGGTTTCCCGCGGCACCCGCCCCATGAGGTCAATCGCCAATGCACGCAGTTCCGGTTCGACAAACTCGCACGAAATCTGATCGACAATCGACGGCGCCAGTGCCGCGAGGGTCATGCCGCGCTCGAGTGGGTCGAGGCGGTCCGCGATGAACTTTCTCTGGAACTCGCCACCCGGTTCGCCAAACGCAGCGCTCGTGCAGCACAGCACTGCGGCCCGATACGCAAGCGGCCGTCGACGAAGCGCCGTCTGCGCAATCATCCCGCCGAGGGAATGGCCGAGGAGAACCGGCCGGACGAGCTCACGACTTTCAACCGTCGACTCGACGTCGCCCGCCAGCAGTTCGAAATCCATATGCGAAATTGGAGTGCGGGAACCATAGCCCGGAAGATCGAGCGCCACGGGCTCGAATCCACCACGCTTGAAAGCGTCCAATTGCGGCGCCCACATGGGCGCGGCCCCGCCGATCCCGTGCAGGAAAATAACTGGCACGCGCGCCTTGGTCGTTTCATCCATCGGATTTCCGGCTAATGAACTGGCGGGACGAAAGCGGCAACCCCAAGCGGCACTATTTCACAATTCCGCTCGACGATCGACCGGCGAGGACGATTATGCGTGGCACTACCGCGCTCATGACAATGACCGCAGATCATCGAGAACTCCGCGACGTCGATGGGTTGCCAAGATTAGAGAATACTGCGACCAAGGATTCGCGGCGACAGGGAAGCGGAAATTGGTTGGCCAGTGCGTGATCGCGAAAAGAGGGAACCGGCATTCGACAAACGTCATGCTTGAACAACATCTAACGCACCACTTGGGCTGAGCCCCTTGTCTCATCCAACGATGAGGAGAATCCTGACTTCGTTGTTCCGACCCCTGAATTGGCGCCGGCAACATGCCTCAGTCCGAGTGGTCGGACAAGCGCACACCCGTTACCAATCGGACGCAGACCGATCTCCCGCCTGCGATTTTCCGCTATAGTCCGCTCCGCATTGCGGGAGCTGCTCAGACCGTTCGGAGGGTGCGTGAGGTATTGCGTCACGGGATTGCGGTTGGCGATGGGAGTTTTGGCGGTGCTGCCCATCGGGGTGCATGGTGCAGCCAAAGCGGAAATGCGCGTCGCCTCGCTTAATCTGTGTACTGACGAAATTCTTCTGCGTGTCGCCGATCCAAGCCAGGTGGCATCCGTCACATGGTTGTCGCGCGACGAGAATAGTTCCTCCGTTTCGGCCCTTGCGCGGCATGTACCTGTCAACCACGGGACCGCCGAAGAAATTCTAATGCAGCAGGTGGACCTTGTTCTCGCCGGCGACCTGTCGGCGCGCCATGCGGTCAATCTGCTGCGGCGTTTGGGAAAATCGGTGATGGTTCTCCCAGCGGCGGTGACGAGCGCAACGATCGCGGAGCAAATTATCGCGGTATCGCGCGCCATCGGTCGCGCCGAAAATGGCACCGACCTCGTCGCACGGATGACCACCCAGCTCGCGGAGATCGTGTCACCGGATGGCCGGTTGCCGCGACCGAAGGCATTGATCGTAAATCCGAACGGATTCACCACAGGCGCCGGAACGCTTGCCGACGCAATTCTCAAAGCCGCTGGGTTTGAGAACCTTGCGGTGCGGCTCGGTAGGGCCGACTATCATCGACTTCCTATCGAAACGATCGTCACCAGCGGCGCGGATATTCTCATTCTTAACGCCGATCGTGACGGGCCACCTGCGCTGGCGACCGAATTACTGCGCCACCCCGCATTCGCTCACGCTTATGCGCGCGCGCAGGTTGTCATCCTGCCGTCTCGGCATTGGACTTGCGGTTTCGCGATGGCCGAGGCCGTTGAGTATCTCACGCGCCTTCGTCGCACGCTCCAATCGCGGAGCGCGGCGCCGTGATGATTTTTGGTTCTCAGCGTGGTTTGGCGCCGGCCGTGCTGACGCATGGCACGATATTGGGCGGCATTGGCGCGTTGTTCGTGCTCTCGCTCGCGATTGGCTATGCCGCTCTCGATATTCCGACCGCATTAAACGACATCGTCGGCGGTCGAACGACACCGCAAACGGTCGTGCTCGTGGAGCTTCGACTGCCGCGAGCGCTGCTTGGATTGCTTGTTGGATTCAGCCTCGGCGTCAGCGGTGCGGCAATGCAAGGATTGATGCGCAACCCGCTTGCGGAACCAGGGATCATCGGTGTTTCAGGGACCGCCGCCCTTGGCGCCGTCGTGGTGTTCTATTTTGGATGGGCGGGGGCGCTGACATTGGCGCTTCCGCTTGGCGGCATCGCTGGGGCCGTTTTCGCCACCCTGCTGCTCTATGTCCTCGCCGGGCGCGGCGCCGGCACCACAACCTTGATTCTGGCCGGCGTTTCGATCAACAGTTTCGCTGGCGCGCTGACCGCGCTCGCGCTCAATTTGGCGCCCAATCCCTATGCCGCGCTGGAGATCGTCTATTGGCTGCTAGGCTCGCTCGCCGACCGCAGCCTTGACCAGGTATGGCTGGTCATGCCCCTGATGGTCGGTGGTTGGCTGATGCTATTGCTGTCCGCGCCGGCGCTCGACGCGCTTACGCTTGGCGAGGACGCCGCCCGAAGCCTCGGGTTCGATCTCGGCCGCGTCAGACTGCAACTGATCGCCGGAACCGCCCTCGCCGTCGGCAGCGCGGTTGCGGTCACGGGAGCCATTGGCTTCGTGGGTTTCGTCGTGCCGCACGTCCTGCGACCGCTTGTCGGCCATCGTCCTGGAAGATTGTTGCTCATGAGCGGGCTGGGAGGCGCGGCACTCGTGCTCGCCGCCGATATCGCGGTGCGGCTGCTGCCGTTACGGGTCGAACTCAAACTAGGCGTCATAACCGCGCTGATCGGCGCGCCGTTTCTCTTTCATCTCATTTATCGTCTACGAAGCGAGATATGAAAGCAATCGAGGCCGTACAAATTTCCGCGCGCTTTAGTTCGCGGACAGTTTTCCATTCCGTCGAATTTTCCTTGCAACGCGGAGAGCTGGTTGGAGTGATCGGACCAAACGGCGCGGGAAAATCAACACTTTTACGCATTCTCGCCAACTTACGGCAGCCGGACTCTGGACAGGTGCAATTTTTCGGCCGCGCGGCGCGCGATTGGAAACCGCGCGACCTGGCGCGAAGAATAGCCTATTTGGCGCAAGACGGCCCGGTGCATTGGCCGATGAATGTCGGCGCGCTGGTCTCCTTGGGCCGGCTCCCGCACCGACGTTTTTTCTCGGGCGAAAGCAATGCCGACCGAGCTGCGATCGAACGTGCGCAGGCGGCGACCGATATCACCACACTGCGACATCGCACCATGCGCGAAATTTCGGCGGGGGAGCGCATGCGGGTCTTGCTCGCGCGCGCGCTTGCGGTTGACGCGAGCGTGCTGCTCGCCGACGAGCCGGTCGCCGCGCTCGATCCGCAGCATCAGCTTGCGGCCATGGAATTGCTGCGCACGCTGGCGCGCCACGACCGCGGCGTCATCGTTGTGCTGCACGATCTCAGTCTCGCGTCACGATTTTGCGACCGCCTCGTCCTATTGTACGATGCCGGTATTTATGCGCAGGGCCGTCCCAATCACGTGCTCGGCGACGAGTTCATGGCCGCAGCCTTCAACATCGAGGTCGCTCGCGGCGAGCGCGACGGCCGCCAATTTCTGGTGCCATGGCAACACTACCGCGCCCGCCCCGAGGATCGATAACGCGGTGACGTCGGCCGCAAATGCGTGAGAGGAACATGTCGGAATTGGACCGTTGGGAAGCGCGATACGCGGTCCCGGATTATGTGTTCGGAACGGAGCCCAATGCTTTCCTGCGAGCACAGGCCTCGCTCCTCGCGCCCGGCCAAAAGGCACTTGCTGTGGCGGACGGGGAAGGTCGCAATGGTGTTTGGCTGGCCGAACAGGGCCTCGAAGTCACGTCTATTGAATTTTCCAAGACGGCGATCGAGAAGGCGAAAGCGTTGGCTCGCTTGCGCGGCGTGGCCATGACCATCAACCGCGCCGATATCGCGCAGTGGCCGTGGCCTGTCGAATCGTTCGACGTCATTGCCGCGATCTTCATTCAGTTTGCCGCGCCCGAACTGCGCCGGAAAATATTCGCCGGGATGAAACGCGCAATGAAACACGGGGGGCTGCTGCTGATGCAGGGATACGCGCCGGGTCAGCTCGCCTACAACAACGGCGGGCCGTCAAATCCCGATCAATTGTGGTCACGGGAACTGCTGGAATCGTTTTTCAGCGATATGTCGTCGTTGGAAATCCGCGAACATGACGACGTCCTGCGTGAGGGCGCCCGCCACAACGGGAAGTCGGCCTTGATCGACCTCGTCGCACGAAAATAGGCGGCGGATGGCGCTGGCCTCCTCAAATTTCCTGCCTGAATTTGACGCCGCTTTGACCGCGAATAAATCGGCCCTCAAGCGTGTGCTGAAACGTTCCGCCGACCACCTCAACCTCAACCTCAAACCGACAGACGTGACTTGCGCCGACGGGGTCGCGGGCGCAACGAATTTTGCGCAAATTGCGCACTTGAAATCGGTCCGTCCCGGCAGCCATGATGCGCTCGACCGCTTCATGGCCCTGTGACTCCGCGATGAATTCCACCACACCGCGCACCTGTGCCCGCATCGCGTTGTCAAAGGCGGAGCGCATGTCTCCCTCGGCAGGAAAATCGCCGTTTGGGCCGAACATGACGGCGAGGAGAACGATCGGTGCGGCATAAATTTTCATTGGCGCTTCTCGCGGGTGCTGCGGTCGCCATATTGATGCCAAAAAGAGATTGCGGACGGGTTCGGCCAATCCGTAGAATTTTATCGGTCCGCGCCGTTTGTGGATTTGGGCCGCGCGCTCAGCTCACGTCCGCGGCGCACCGCTTCCATTCGTCAGCCGGATTCGACCCTGACGGCTGCTCGCCAACATGCAAATGCACCGTATATTCGTTAAGCAAAATCATGAATACGGTCTGGCCCGCCGATGGCTCGTTGCCGGGAACGACGTAGGAGAAGTCATGACGACCATAATTGCCCGCGATCCGACTGCCCCCCGGAGTTAGGATCTCTGATGCGCGGATGGTCAAGCGGCGGCCGTCATTGTGGCACCAATTGCCATCGATGGCATCGGCGCGCGCCGGTTGGGCCTGCATGACCGCCAGCGGCAATAGCCATCCGACGCGGGTGATCGGGATTGAGAATCGCACGATTGGCCCTCCATTTTTGGCTCGCCCGTCGGCTTAAGCCTCGCGCGGATTGGCGGCCAGCGCTGGTCCAATGACCTAGAGCATGACGCCGAAAAATGCGACGCGGCCTTCGGGCGATATCATGTCCCAAGCTATTGGAAGCGACCACGCTTATGAATTTGCACCGATTCGATCCAAAATTGCCGTGATCTAGGCATTTCCGGGCGAAACGATTGCTTCGGTTTCCTGCGCGATGCGCCGGCGGCCGCTCATATATGCGCGCCCATCATTGATCGCATCGACGGCAATCAAGCGATCACCGCTTCGGTATTCCACAGAAAATTTTCCCGCCGGCGCATCGCCAACGACAAGCGCCTCCGCATAGCCTTCGCCGAGGCCGGCCATCTGCAATTTTACATCATACTGATCCGACCAGAACCAGGGTACCGGATCATAGGACTCCGGGTGCCCGAGAATTGAGGCGGCGACCGCCTTGGCGTGGTCGATCGCGTTCTGCACGCATTCGAGGCGCACCCGACGCCCATAGCGCCGACTAGGCAAGCGCGTACAATCGCCGACGGCAAAGATCGTTGGATCGATCGTTTTTGCAAACGCGTCCACGACTATGCCATCAGCGCATTCCAGGCCGGCTGCGGTTGCCAGCTCGTCATTGGCACGCGCGCCAACAGCAACCAACACGAGATCAGCCGGCAACCGGGCGCCATCAGCGAGCCTGACCGCCGTAACCCGCGCCTCCCCCTCAATCGCCGCAAGCCCAGTACCCGTTCTCACGTCGACGCCGCGTCGCCGATGCAATGCGTCGAAATAATCCGCGACGACGGGCGAAGTTACGCGTTTGAGTACACGATCTTCCGCTTCCAAAATGACCACATCGCGTGCGGCGGCGCGCATCACCGCGGCGACTTCCAGCCCAATATAACCACCTCCGACAATCACGATTCGCCGCGCGTCATCGAGCGCAACGCGTAGCCGCAAGACGTCGTCTATTCTGCGCAGGCTGAACACACCCTTGAGCGCCATTCCCGGTACCCGCAATTCCCGCGCGCGCGTGCCGGTCGCCAGGATAAGGTGGTCAAATTCAGCCTCGCCGCCATCCGCCAGAACGACCCGCTGTCGCGAGCGGTCAACGCGTTCCACCCTTATGCCGACGCCGATATCGACGCCCTGCTCCCGCCAGTAGTTTGCCGGCCGCAGGAATAGGCTCTCCGGAGCGGCCGATTCGCTCAGGAATTTTTTTGACAGCGGCGGGCGCTGGTAGGGCTGATGTGGCTCGTCGCCGAAAACGCAGATCGAGCCTGAGAATTTTCCTTGGCGGAGACTCAACGCCAGTTGCGCCGCCGCCTGCCCGGCGCCAATGATGACAACGCGATCGCCCATAGATTACCTCCGTGGCGAAATCTGTCCTTGACGTCAAGACCCCTGATGGCGACCCTGCAAGTCCGATTAAGCAGGGCAATTGGACGCGTTGAGCGCGCTTGATCAGAACGCGCGTTTGGCCGATATGCCACGTGCCAAACGGCCGGATCGCGGCCATACCACGCACGAGGAGCATCCATGCGAGCGACGACGTCGCGCCACAAGCCAACAAAAATACCGCGCCCGCGTCTGCCGGACATTCCAGATGAAAAGCTCGACGCGCGACAACGCAAACTCCTGGATGCGATCCGCTCAGGACCGCGCGGCAAGGTCAGCAAAGGAGGCCCGTTCGGCGTTTATCTGCACGCGCCGGAATATGGCGACTTGACCCAGCGCCTTGGCGCGCACTGCCGCTACAAGACGGCGGTGCCTCAGCGCTTGTCTGAATTAGCCATCCTGTGCACGGCTCGCCATTGGCGCGCGCAATACGAATGGTTCGCCCACGCCGCGCAAGCCGAGGGCGCAGGCGTGGCACCAGCGACGATCGCCGCCATCCGGGCCGGCCGATCCCCAAAGACGGCGCCCGAGGACGAGCGCGCGATCTACGATTTTGCGGCGCAGCTCTACCGCACCCGCCGCGTCAGCGACCGCAACTATGCACGCGTCCGCGCGTTCCTTGGCGACGCCGGCACGGTCGAATTGGTCGGGATCCTTGGATATTACGCACTGGTCTCGATGACCCTCAACGTCTTCAACGTCGCGCTCCCCGACCACGTGGTACCCGCGTTCGCCGAACCGCGACCAGGCTAGAGCATTTTCCACGGCGAAGTAGGAACCGGATCGCCGTAGAAAATGCGCGGCATTCCTGGCGCGACCTCGTCACCCAACGCCGTTCGATCACACGGGTTTCTTCGCAATGGCGACAATCATATCGAGTTCGACACGCGCGCCGGGAGAGCTGAGCTGATTGATGCATATCATCGTGCTTGCCGGCCGCCAGTCGCCAAAATAGCTATTCATCGCCCGGTGCATGCCGTCACCATCGCGAATGTCGGTAATGTACTTGGTCACCTTGACGACATCCTTCCATGTCGCTCCAACACTGTCGAGAATCGTCTTGATCGTATCCATGGCGCGACGGGTCTGCTCCTCGATGCTATGCGGTTGCACATGCTCTTCGTCGCGGTGAGGATGATCGTGGTAAAGCGGCGAACCTGTTGCGCCGGAAACAAACATCAGATCGCATACACCAACGATATGGATGGCCGGCGCATAGGGCATGCGATGCGCCTCCTGCGGCTTTGGCTGCACCACATCGAGGCGGAATGCGTCGCGCTGATTTGCTGCTTTGTTCATGCCGATGTCCTTAATTCAGATGGGCGTTGCTCAGAGATACGCCTACAATCGAGCTCTAAGCCGTGCAATGGCTCAGCCTGGTCGCTTGGTAATGACCCAGCCAACGAATGATAACGGTTAACGGCGCAATTGCCTGCACCGGCACGCTGGCCAGCCGAGCCTGCGCCCGTCAAAGTTTTTTTGTTCTAGCCGCCATGCGTTGGTGTGTGTCGCGAAGAACCGCCACCGACCGCCTCAACAACGTATTCGATCTCGATGGATCCTGCCTTCTCGAAGACGAGCGTCCCCTTGATATGGTCGCCCGGTTGCAGCTGCGTCTTTAAGTCCGAGAACATCACGTGCAACGAACCGGGCTTGAGATCGACGGTCGCCCCCGGCGCGATTTCGATTCCTTGCGCCAAGGGGCGCATGCGCATGATCCCATCGACCATCGACATTTCATGAACCATGAAACGCCCGGCCGCGGTCAAAGTGCCGCCGACAAGGCGATCGGCGACCGCGCCCCTGTTGACGATTTGCATATACCCGCCCGCGACCGCGGCGCCCTTTGGCGTGGCCGGCGACCACGGACGAAGAATCTCGATCGAGCCAATCCTAAATTCCCGCGCAATGGCGGCATTGATGGCAATAAACGAAAATAGTAGTGCCAGGAATCGAATTTGGCGCGTCATCGTTCAGGTTCCGAATTACGCGCAATCGCCCGCAGGCTGCGCCGGATTTAACAATTCTTGTTGAAGCGGGCGCCGGATCGCCGGATTATGTGTTAGCGGCGCCGCCCATGATCGCGCCGCCCGGCGATCCAATGATGCATGATGACCGCTCCGGAACCAAGCAGGAAACTGGGCACATCATCGCGTTCAATCGGCGCGATGGCCCCGCCGCCGCGAGAAACGTCGAGCCATCCGCGATTTCGGCGGCCGATGGCCTGGCGCGAACCGACATCGAAAAATTCGCCGACGGCGTCGCCCCAGCCGAAGACGATTACCGGCACCGAATGATGCTGAACATGGCGGTCGCCGCGGCCATCGTCTTGTTGATCGCCATCGGGTTATGGATCGCCGACACGATGGCTGTCATGCGAAAAAATCAGGACTGCGTGCTCAGCGGACGACGTGGGTGCGCTCCCATCGAGCTACCGGCCTCGCGCTGACGATCTCGCGGTCCGGCGCACAGGCGCAGATCGGCGCCCGTGGCATTGCCCATATTGGACGAATATCGCGCATGGATGCGGCGCCACCGCGCGGCGTCCGCGCGTGGAGGTCGACCGCCGGCGACGGACGCATAGAATCATGGGCCCCTTGGCTATTGCGGCCATGCGCGATAAGACGAGCGGCCGGAAAACGCCTCCCGGGCCTCTACGGATGGCCGGGCGGCCGCCAAAATCTGAATTTTTACAGAGAGTTGCCGATGTCCTCGACCTTTGACACCGTTGCCGGCATCATCGCCGAAACTTGCGATATTCCGCGTGAGAAGATCACGCCGGAAAGCCATGCGATCGATGACCTCGGCATCGATAGTCTCGATTTTCTTGATATTGCCTTCGCGATTGACAAGGCATTTGGGATCAAGGTGCCACTTGAGCAATGGACGCAGGAAGTCAACGACGGGAAGGCGACCACGGAGCAGTATTTTGTGCTGATGAACCTGTGCTCGCGCATCGACGACTTAGTTGCAGCGAAGGCCTAGCTTGCAGCCATTATATGCGAATCGAGTCCTTCCTCCTGATCGACCGGATCGCTGAAATCGATCTCAGCGCCAAGACGATCCGCGCTGAGGCAACGATACCGACTCAATCGACGATCTTTGATGGCCACTTCCCTGGATTTCCGCTCATGCCCGGCGTCCTGCTCATCGAATCGATGGCGCAGACGTCCGGCTGGCTGGTGATTGCCGCGACACAATTTACCCGCATGCCGTTCTTCGCGGCGGTGAATGAGGCCAAGCTTCGCTCGTTCGTGTTACCAGGAGCAAGTTTGGCATTATCGGCCAAGCTTGTTCATGAGGGTTCCGGCTATGCGGTGACCAGCGCCGAGATCCGCGCCCAGGGCAAGCTGATATGCAGTGCGGAATTGCGCTTCCGGTTGATGCCGTTTCCCAGTCCCGAATTCCGCGCCAGCATGGAAAAGGTCGCGGCTGAAATTGCGTTCCCAGTGGAAGCCGCCCCCCATGGCTGAGAGCGAACGCGAGGCCTGGATCACCGGCCTGGGAATTGTTTCTTGTCTCGGCGAAGGTCCCGCCGCGCATTGGGACGGCCTCGCCGCCGGCCGCCTGGTTGTCGATGGCACTACTTTTGCTCCCTACATCATTCATCCGGCGCCGCGGATCGAATTCGACAGGCAGATTCCCAAGAAGGGCGACCAGCGCCAGATGGAGCAATGGCAGCGGCTCGGCGTCTATGCCGCCGGATTGGCGCTGGAGAGCGCCGGCCTCAAAGGCGACGTGGAGCGCCTCGCGCGCGTCGACATGATCGTGGCCGCGGGCGGCGGAGAGCGCGACTACGCGGCGGATGCCAAGATTCTTTCAGGCATGCCGAGCGCCGAAAATCCGGATATTTTTCTCAATCAACAATTGATGAGCGAGATCCGCCCGACGCTGTTTCTGGCGCAGCTTTCCAACCTGCTCGCCGGAAACATTTCGATCGTTCATGGCGTAACCGGGTCATCGCGCACTTTCATGGGCGAGGAATCCTCGGGCGTCGATGCGGTCCGCATCGCGCTGGCGCGGATTGCGGCCGGGCAGTGCGAGATCGCGCTCGTGGGCGGCGCTCACAATGCGGAGCGCGCGGATACGATGATGCTCTACGAATGCGGAGGGTTCAATTTGAAGGCTCCCTACCGCGCACTCTGGGAACGCGGTCCGGACGGCGGATTTGCGATGGGCTCGATGGGCGCGTTCCTGGTCATCGAGAACCGCCGCCACGCGCTCGCGCGCGGCGGCAGGCCAATCGCGCGATTGCGCGCCGCTGTGTCCGCGAGGACACGTCGCGCGGCGGCGCCGCTCGACACGGCGCTGACCGCGATGTGGGACGGCATCGTCGCCCCCGTGGCGCGCGCGGATCTCGCGATCGTTTCCGGTGCGTCAGGAGCAGAGCCGGCAACCTCGGAGGAGCGAGCGTTTCTCGCCGCGCACGATTCCGTCCCCGTGCGTACCACGGCCGGATTGTTCGGCCATGGGGTTGAGGCGCAATTTGCCATGAATATGGCAATCGCGGCACTTGTCATCGAGCGGCGCCAGCTCTTTGCATCAGTCGATCGATCCGGCGTTGAAAAGCCGCATCGCGGCGCCATTTCGCGGGTTGTCGTCACCAGCGTCGGGCATTCGCGTGGTGAGGGAATGGCGATCCTCGAGGCGATTGGCTAGACGATTTGGCGCAAACAATAATGTGCAGGTCTAAAGTCGCCGTGGTAAAGCGGTTGCGTGAGATTTATCGCAATTTGCGCGCTCCTGATACGCTGGAAAGACTGTGTAGGAAATTCGCGGATGACCAGCTTTCTTGATCGTGCCGGACGGCCGCGCGTCGTCGTCACCGGCATTGGAATTATTACTTCGCTTGGCGCCGGCAAGGCGGAAAACTGGAAGCGGATATGCGCGGGCGAATCCGGAATCCACCAGATAAGCCGATTTCCAACCGAGGGTCTAAAGACGAAAATCGCGGGGACCGTCGACTTCCTCGCGGCCGAACCCTTCAGCTCGCCTGAATTGTCCGAGCAATTGGCGAGCGTCGCGGCGCATGAGGCGGTGGCACAGGCTAAAATCGGCGGCAGGGATCGCTTTCCCGGACCGCTTTTCCTGGCGGTGGCGCCGATCGAGGTCGAGTGGATGCAGCGCATCGCTTTGGCGCGCGACTCTGGCGCCAACGACCAGGCCACCTACGCCGACCTCTTGCGATCGGCGTCCTCCGGTCGGTTTCGCGACTACCACGAGCGATTTACGTTTGGGTCGGTCGCCGATCGACTTGCGGACCGATTTGGTACCCAGGGCTCGCCCATTTCACTGTCGACGGCCTGCGCCTCGGGAGCGTCCGCTATCCAACTAGGTGTCGAAGCCATCCGTCGTCGCGAAACCGACGCCGCCCTTTGCATCGGAACCGATGGGTCGGTCAATGTCGAGACGCTCGTTCGCTTTTCGCTGTTGTCGGCACTGTCGACCCAGAATGAGCCGGCAAGCGCCGCCGCCAAACCCTTCGCCAAGAACCGGGATGGATTTGTCATGGCCGAAGGCGCCGGCGCGCTTGTCCTTGAAAGCCACGAATCGGCTCAAGCAAGGGGTGCGCGCATCCTCGGCGTGCTCGAAGGCTGCGGCGAAATGGCCGACGCGTTCCATCGCACGCGATCGAGCCCGGACGGCAAGGCGATCATTGGCTGCATCCACAATGCGATCGCCGACGCCGGCGTCTCACCCGCGGACATCGATTACATCAACCCGCACGGAACCGGAACGCCAGAGAACGACAAAATGGAATTTCTCGGCGTTTCTTCGGTGTTCGGGAGCCGCGCACAATCCATTCCGACCTCCTCCAACAAGTCGATGATCGGCCACACGCTATCGGCCGCCGGCGCGGTGGAGGCGGCATTTACGCTACTCACGCTGGAGCACCAGCGGCTTCCGCCAACCATCAATTATCACGTACCCGACCCGGCGATTCCGCTTGACGTCGTCGCGAATACGGCGCGCGACGCGAAAGTGTTCCGCGCCCTGTCGAACTCGTTTGGTTTTGGCGGCCAGAACGTATCGCTTGTCATTGCTTGCGCACCCGCATGACCAACCGCATGCGTGCGCTGACTCTCGTCGCGGACCGCCATATCAGCCTCGTCGAAATGCCGCTGCCGCAGCCGCCAGCGCCGGGCGAAGTCCAGGTGCGCATACGTGCCGTTGCGCTTAATCATATCGACGTTTGGGGTTATCGCGGCATGGCCTTTGCCAAGCGAACGTTCCCGCTCGTGGTCGGGGTGGAAGCCTCGGGCGAGATCGCGGCGGTCGGAGCGGACGTCGATGAATTGGAGGTGGGTGATCGCGTCGTCATGTATGGCGCCCTCACCTGCGGCAATTGTCGCGCCTGCCGCGAGGGCCGCGACAATCTGTGCGAGAATGTTAAGGGAATCATGGGGTTTCATGTCGACGGCTTTGCCCGCGAGTTTCTCAACATGCCGGCTCGGCTTGTCATGCGCGTTCCTTCGCTGATTGAATTTCGCGACGCCGCATGTGCCCCCATCGGATTCGCGACCGTCCAGCACATGCTGTTCGATAATGCGCGGCTTAGGCCAAACGAAACCGTGCTTGTTCACGCCGGAGGATCGGGAATAGGGACCGCGGCGATCAAAATGGCCAAGGCGATCGGCGCCAGCGTCATCACGACGGTCGGCAGCGATGAAAAGGCACGACAGGCGATGCAGATCGGCGCCGATCATGCGATCAATTATCGTGCCGAGCGATTTGAGGGCGCGGTGCGCAAGCTTACGGGCAAGGCGGGAGTTGACGTGGTCTTCGAGCACGTTGGCGCGGATACGTTCAATGGTTCATTGCTTTGCCTCAAGCGTGGCGGCCGGCTGGTAACGTGCGGCGCCACCTCGGGTCCAACGACGACCTTCAACCTGATGCAGCTCTTCCAGCGGCAATACCGGATATTCGGTTCCTTCGGCGCCTCGATGGCCAATATCCGTCAATCCTTGGACAAGATGGCGCAAGGTCTGCTGCCGATCGTCGATACCGAGGTCGACATATCCGAATTTGCGAAATGCCTCGGTCGGCTGGAAAGCCGCGATGTTTTCGGCAAGATCGTCGTCAAGTTCTGAGTTGCATAGGGGCGCAGGCGGATGAGAAGGTCGGCGCGCCACTGGCTTGCGTTCCAGGTCTGGCGCATCAAGTTCGCCGTCAATAAGCGTCTGGGGCCGGTCGCCGCTTGGCTGCTGCAAACGCTCCGGCGGACCGACCGCAGGCGCGCGGCGGAAATCGGCGCATATTTCGCGCGCGGCATTGGGCCGTGGACGCCTGAGCAAAAAACCGGGCGCGCCAATCTTGCCGCCGCATTCCCGGAAAAGTCGCGCACCGAAATCACGGCGATCCTGCGCGGCGTGTGGGATAATCTCGGGCGCGTTGCCGCGGAGTTTCCACATATTGACCGGATGCGGACGCGCCAGGCGGGGGAGACCGACGGTTACGACATCACCTATGACGATTTGACCGCACAGCGATTTGAGACGTTACGCGGGTCAGAACGCCCAATTCTGATTTTTGCGGCGCACCTCGCCAATTGGGAGCTTCCTGCCCTCGTCGCGGCGCAACATGGTCTCGAGACGACCGTGCTCTACCGGCCGCCGAATATCGGCGCCATCAAGGACGCCATCCTCGATATCCGTGCGCGCAGCATGGGTAACCTGATGCCCACGTCATTCGACGCGCCATTGCGCCTTGCGAATATTCTGGCCAACGGAGGCAGGGTCGCGATGCTTGTCGATCAGCATTTCGGTCACGGGATCGACGTCAATTTTTTCGGCCGCCGATGCAAGGTCAATCCATTGATCGCCAAGCTCGCGCGTCAGTTCGATTGTCCAGTCCATGGCGTGCGTATCGTTCGGCTGGCCGATCGCGGCCGCTTTCTTGCCGAGCTAACGGACCCCATTATCGAGCACCGCGCGGCCGACGGCCGTCTCGATATTGGCGGAACCATGCAAGAGATTACGGCAAGAGTCGAAGCATGGATTCGCGAATACCCCGACCAGTGGCTGTGGCTACATCGACGATGGCGCTAACCTCTCCATCGCCGGTTATCGACCAGTCTTGATGCGGGTCCATAGGCGATTGATCATGCGCTGCGTACGCGGGTCATGCGCCTTGATCGTGTAGAGGCTGGCCATGGTGTCGGCGTCGGGATAGATCGTGCGGTCCGACAATATCGCCGGCGCGATCAACCGCTGGCTGGCAAGATTTCCATTCGCATACGAAAGGAAATTGGAATTTTTCGCCGCGACGTCCGGGCGCAACAGAAAATCGATCAGCGCGTGGGCCTCGTCGACATTGCGCGCGTCGCGCGGAACGGCAAGGTTATCAAACCACATTTGTGTGCCGCCCTTGGGAATGACATAGGCGATTTCGACGCCGTTGCGTGCCTCGGCCGCGCGCCGTTGCGCCTGCTTGATGTCGCCCGACCAGCCGACGGCAAAGCAGATTTCGCCGCCCGCCAGCCCGTTGATGTATTCGGAGGAATGGAACTTGCGCACGCTTGGCCTGACCTTGACGATGATATCCGCCGCACGTTCCAATTCCGCTGGCACGGGGGAACTCGGGTCCAAGCCGAGGAATTTAAGCGCCGCCGACACGATGTCGTCGGACGAATCCAACATATCGACACCGCACGTCCTGAGCTTGGCAAGCTTTTCGGCGGTGAAAACAAATTCCCAGGAGTCGATGACCGCGTCGGCACCGATCGCCTCACGTACCTTCTTGACGTTGTATCCGATGCCGGTTGTACCCCACATGTAATTGACCGCAAATTGGTTGCCGGGATCGTAGGCGGAGAGGCGGCTGGCAATATCCGGCCAGACATTGCCCAGGTTCGAAAGTTTTGATTTTTCGATTTTCTGAAACACCCCCGCCTTGATCTGGCGTTCAAGAAAATACGCGGTCGGAACGACAAGGTCGTATCCGGACTTGCCGGCCAAGAGTTTGGTTTCGAGCGTGTCGTTGGAATCAAACGTGTCATAGCGAACGCGAATTCCGGTTTCGCGGGTAAAATCCGGGAGCACCGTCGGTTCAATATAATCCGACCAATTATAGACATTGACCACGCGTGCGCGGCCATTCTGCGGGGCGCCTGGGGTCGCCAAGACGATGCATGCGAGCGCAAAACCGGCGGCGATCATGAATGACCCGCCCGTCAGCGCCCGCTTGTTGCAATTGGAAGGAGCCGTTAACGGGGCGACACTTAGGTCTTGGTGGGCAGGCCGAGGGATTTCCATGCGATGATTCCACCTGCGAGATGCGCGTCATAGGGCAGACCCATGGCTTGGGTGATCTGCGAGGCCGTCACCGATCTGCGACCCGACCGGCAGGCGAACACCACCTGGCGTCCGCGCGGATCGGGAATCGCCGACACGTCAAATTGCGACAATGGCACGATGACGCCCTCGGGATACTTTTCGATCGCCGTTTCATTGTATTCGCGCACGTCCACGAGAAGGATGCTCCCCTGCACCAACCCAGCCGCCACCTCGAGCGGCGAAAGATCTCTGACCTGCGGTGCGGTTGGGTCAGGTTCCGACATGCTGCGCGCTCCCGTTCAATGTCACGATATCCGGTTCTTCGATTTCGGCCGAACGCATCGGCGCCCACCGTCAAATTGTCACTTGCGTACCGACTTCCACGACGCGCCCGGTCGGGATTTGGAAAAAGTCCGTGGCGTCGCTCGCCGATTTAGCCAACCCGATGAACAGTCTGTCCTGCCAGTGTGGCATTCCCGATTTGGCCGCCGGCTTGAGCAAGCGTCGTGAAAGGAAAAACGACGTCGACATGATATCGAAACTCCACCCTTGCCGGCGGGCGACGGCCAGGCCCTTGGGCACGTTTGGCGACTCCATGAAGCCGAATTTCAGCACGACGCGGTGAAACAGGTCGGAAACCCGCGTCATGCGCACGCGCTCGTCTTCGTGAACGCGTGGCGTGTCCGCGTATTCGATGGTCAGGATGACGTTATGTTCGTGCAGCACCTTGTTGTGCTTGAGATTGTGCAGCAGCGCGGTCGGCGCGAAGCCGGGGTCGCTGGTGAGGAACACCGCCGTCCCGGGCACGAGATGCGGCGGTTTCCTCTCCAGGCTCGCGATCAGCGTCTCCAGCGGCACTTCAACGCGGCGCGTCTTGTTTGCCAGGAAACGCGTCCCGCGACGCCAGGTGAGAATCATGAGAATGATGATGGCGCCGAACAGAAGCGGTACCCAGGCGCCATCCAGAAGCTTCATCAGATTTGCGCTAAAAAACGTTGCATCAACGACAACCAACGGCCCAATGAGTGCGGCTGCGGACAATGGCCGCCAGCCCCAGAGCTTCCACACCACGATGAATCCGATCATTCCATCGACGACCATCGTCGTGGTCACCGCAATCCCGTACGCCGATGCCAACGCGCTTGAAGTTCGGAATAGTCCGACAAGGAGCAATACCCCCACAAGCAGGATCATGTTGATTCGCGGAATGTAGATCTGGCCAAATTGCGCCTCCGACGTATGCATGATGTTCAGCCGTGGCATTAGCCCGAGCTGGATTGCCTGCCGGGTGATCGAATACGCGCCGGTGATGACGGCCTGGCTGGCGATGATCGTGGCGAGCGTCGCCAAAATGACCATGGGCAGCAGCAAATTTTCTGGAAACAGCCGGTAAAATGGATTTTCGATCGCACGACTATCAGCCAGCACCAGCGCGCCCTGTCCAAAATAATTGAGCACAAGCGCCGGCAGAACCAGGCCGAACCAAGCCAATTGAATCGGCTTGCGGCCGAAATGACCGAGATCCGCGTAAAGCGCTTCCCCGCCCGTGACCGCCAAGAACACCAACCCGAGAGTGACAAGGCCGATAACGCCGTGGTTGAGCAAAAATCCGATCGCGTGAACGGGATTGACCGCCGCGAGGACAGCCGGGCCATCGCTGATGTGCATAATTCCCGCGACCGCAATCGCGACAAACCATATCGCCATGATCGGCCCAAAGAACGTGGCAACCCGCGCCGTTCCCCGCGACTGCACTGAAAATAGGACCAACAAAATCGCGACCGTCAGCGGCAGAACATAGTGCTCGAACGCCGGCGTCGCGAGGTTCAAGCCTTCAACCGCAGACAAGACGGATATTGCCGGCGTAATCATCGAGTCGCCATAGAACATGGCAGCGCCGACAATACCGAGCAGGTAAACGCCGGTCGTCCGCCGCCCCAAGGCGCGCGACGCCAGCGCGGTCAATGATAGCGTGCCGCCCTCGCCATTATTGTCGGCGCGCAACAGGACGATCACATACTTGATCGTGACAACGATGATTAAAGACCACAATATCAGTGACAATACGCCCAGCACGGCGGCCGGCGTGATCGGACCGGTACCGATCGCGGCGAGAACCGCCACGCGAAATGCGTAGAGCGGGCTAGTGCCGATATCGCCGTAGACGACACCCACGCTGCCGAGCGCAAGCGCCCAGGGACCTGCCTGGTGCTGAACGCCGGCGTCCCTCGCCGCCTCCGGCGAAGCCTCCCGTAGAATTTCGGTCATGGGTGAACCGCGTCGTTGCGGCAGTGCAACATAGGCGGTTCTTATAACATTCGGGGATCGGACTGAATACGCAAAATTCCGCGCCGGTTGCTTCCGAATCTAACGCAATTGAACCCAATTTCATGCTCCGCCGCCCGATTCGCTCCTCAAAACCACCAAAAGCCGCGAATTCGGCAATAAATGCCATGCCGCGGTGGCCGGGAGAATTGCGAAAGGCGGATTAAAGTAGCCCCTCAATCGCTCAAGGCTTGAAATCCGCCGGCAATGGCGGTTCTTCGCGCATCATTGTGATCGTAACTCGTCGATTTGCCGCAATAAAAGTATCATCGGGGAACAAAGGCTGGGTGTCGGCCTTGCCCGCCACCATGAAGAAATGGTGCGAGGGGACGCCCTCCTCCTCGAGGATTTGGCGCACCGCATTGGCCCGGTCCGCCGAGACATTCCACGGTCCCGATCCCGGCCGGGCCGGTGTCTTGGTTGCCGCCGTATGACCGGTCACGGCGACGCGGTAAGGCGCGGCCTTGAGCGTGGATGCCAGTTTTTGAATGAGCTTGCGCGTACGCTCATAAGGCTGGGTCGAGCCGGCCGGAAACATGGAACGTCCGTCCTGGTCAACGATTTCGATATTGAGACCTTCCCTAGTCTCCTCGATCATGATGTGCTTGGAGAGCTCGGTGAATTCCGGCATGTCCTGCAGCGCCTGGCGCAATGATGCCGCGGCGAGCGCGAAGGCGCGATCTTCCTTGAGGCGCGCGCCGTCCGCGCGTTTGCGATTGCGCCCGTCGGGCGTCGGATTGGCGGAGGCTTCCTCCGGCGGAATCATTTCCGCGTTCTTGAGTTTGGGCCGGGTCGGCAGGCCGGACATCTCGATAATTCCGGAATAGCGGACCTTGTTCTGCACGCCGAAAGCGTCGCGCATCGACCCCGCCACAACCTGGAGCTTTTGCTGGTCCTGGTTGGAGAAGGCGACAAGCATGACAAAGAAGCTCATGAGCAATGCCATGAGATCGGCGAATGTGACGAACCATCCGTGTCCGCCAGCGTGCCCCCCGCGCTTTTTCTTGGCCATGTTTCGCGTCCGCCGTCACCGGTTTGAGCGCGTCATGCCGGCGCGGTTTCGGCGTCCGCATGATGGCGATGCTTTTCAGGCAGGTATGCCAGCAGCATTTCGCGCACCAGAGTGGGGCTTTTCGAGTCTCTGATCATCAAAATGCCGTCGATGATCAAGGTCCGGTTGATTTCCTCGTCAACAAGCTTGCCGTGCAGCTTGTCGGCGATGGGAAGGCATACGAGATTGGCCACCAGGGCGCCGTAAAGCGTCGCGAGCAGCGCCACCGCCATGAATGGTCCGAGCTTGGAGGGATCGGTCATGTTGGCGAACATCTGCACCATTCCGATGAGGGTGCCGATCATGCCGAAGGCGGGCGCACAATCGCCGACGGCACGGTAGATTTTCTGACCTTCGTCAAGGTGGGTGAGGAAGTTGTCGCGATCACGCTCAAGGTTGTCGCGGATGAAGTCGGCATCGTAGCCGTCGGCGACGTATCGAATTCCCTTGGCCAGGAACACGTCTTGCGTTTCGACTTTCTCCAGGCCGACTGGCCCCTGCTTGCGCGCGACCTCGGCGAGCCCGGCGATCTCGTCGACCAGTTCGCGCGGTCCAATACGGCGCAACGAAAATGCAAACTTGGCGCCGAGCGGCAGACCGTGGAACATCGCGGCCAGCGGAAAGCGGATCAAGGTCGCGGCGATCGAACCGCCGAAAATGATAATGATTGCATGAATATCGTAGAACATCCTGAAGTCGCCACCCATCAGGATGAGGGTGAAGATGACCACAACGCCCGCAATGAGCCCGAGCCCTGTGGCGATATCCATGGAACACTCCGCACGCTAC
>JACQAE010000041.1 GCA_016195095.1 Pseudomonadota bacterium | reverse complement strand
TGCCCGGTGGCGGCGATCCGGCCGGCCATGGTCAATGGCAAGCCCTCCCTCGAGGTCGATGAGAAGAAGTGCGTGTGCTGCGGCGCTTGCTACCCGCCCTGCCCGCCGATGCAGATCAATGGCGCCGATTCCACCAAGCTCGCCATCTGGGTCGGCGGCAAGCACTCCAATGCCCGCTCGCGGCCGACGTTCCACAAGCTCGTCATCGCCAACCTGCCGAACAATCCGCCGCGCTGGCCCGAGGTGGAAGCGGCCGTGCGCAAGATCCTCTATGCCTATAAGGACAACGCCAAGGATTGGGAGCGCATCGGCGAGTGGATCGATCGCATCGGCTGGCCGCGTTTCTTCGAGCTGACGGACATGGCCTTCACCAAGCACCATATCGATACGTGGGTCGGTGCGCGGCATACGATGAACATGTCCACGCATGTGCATTTCTGAGGCTCGCCACCAAGCGCGGGGACTTGTAGTGTGGCGCGACCGCCCGGCGAGGACGCACGGGGCGGCGCGTCGTGCGGACAGGGAGGATGGAATTGAAGCTTGGAATTCTGGTCAACGAAGGCCCCTATACGCACCAGGCCTCCGATACGGCGTATCACTTCACCAAGGCGGCGCTTGAGAAAGGGCACGAAATTTTCCGCGTCTTCTTCTATCATGACGGAGTGAACAACGGCACGCGCTTCACGGTGCCACCGCAGGACGACCGCAACCTGCAAAAGGCGTGGTCGGAACTGGCGGCGAAGGCCAAGCTCGACCTCGTCGTATGCATCGCGGCGGCGCAGCGGCGCGGCATTCTCGACACCGGCGAGGCCAAGCGCCATGGCAAGGACAGCGACAATCTCGCCCCCGGCTTTCGCATATCGGGCCTTGGACAGCTGGTCGAAGCGGGCATTGTCGCCGACCGGCTGGTCACGTTCGGGGACTGAGGGGCAGCGGGAATGAACGACGGCAAGGCAACCAATGGCGCCGCCGGCGCCAAGAAGCGGTTCATGTATGTCAACCGCAAGGCGCCCTACGGCACGATCTACGCGCTCGAATCGCTCGAGGTGGTGCTGATTTCAGCCGCCTTCGAGCAGGACGTGAGCCTCGCCTTTCTTGACGACGGCGTCTACCAGCTCACCAAGGGGCAGAACACGACCGCGATCGGCATGAAGAACTTTTCTCCGACGTTCAAGGCGCTCGGCGACTACGAGATCAAAAAGCTCTACGTCGAGAAGGAATCGCTCGACGAGCGCGGCTTGGCGCCCGAGGATCTGATGCAGATCACCTACGAGGACGAGGACGAGGATTACGCGGAAAAGCCGTTAATCCATATCGTGAGCCGATCCGAGCTCACCGAAATCCTGGCGCGCCAGGATGTCTTGTTTAATTTCTGAGGGAGCGCCGCGCCCATGCCGACACTGCACACGATCAACAAGTCGCCGTTCGAGCGCTCCTCGTTCGCGAGCGCGCTCAACCACCTCCTGCCCGGCGACGCGTTGTTGATGATCGAGGACGGCGTCGTGGGCGCGCGCAAGTCGAGCGCCTTCGCGGGCCGGCTTGAAGCCGCGGCCAAGACCTGCCGCGTGTACGTTCTCGGCCCCGACCTGGCGGCCCGCGGCATCGCCGAGAAGGACGTGGTCGCGGGTGCCACGCTCGTCGATTATGGCGGATTCGTCGATCTGGTCACCGGTCACGACCGCACGCAGGCGTGGCTGTGAAACGCCATGATTGCAGCCGCCGCCTGGAGCACGATCGCGAAAAGGTGCATTATTTTCGCGCAAGCACACGCTCGAAATCGAGGTGTTGGGAGTTTACCGCAAATATAGTCGCGATGTTTTCGGTCTTGTTGGAGCAAACGCGGAGAAGTCAGCCATGGACGCCTACGTATTGGACAGCCATTCCTATGAGCACGACGAGGAGGGCTATCTCAAGAACCTCAGTGAATGGAACAAGGAACTCGCGGTGCTGATCGCGGTCGATGAGAAGATCGAGATGAGCGACGAGCATTGGGAAGTGGTCAACTTCCTGCGCGATTACTACGAGGAATATCAGGTCGCGCCGGCCATTCGCGTGCTCGTCAAGGCGATGAAGAAGACATTCGGGCCGGAAAAGGGCGAGCAGAAATACCTCTACCAGTTGTTCCCTTACGGTCCGGCCAAACAGGCTTGTAAGATCGCCGGCCTGCCGAAGCCGACCGGCTGCGTCTGAAGCAAGCGCGCCGAAGACGGGCGGCGGGCGCGACCGGGTTGCAAGGCGCTCGCCCCTTGCGCGCGCACGACGCCCGCGGCGGCGGCGCGAGGGCGCGTGCCGGCACGGATGAACGGCCGTCGAAATGCACTGAACGTGAATTGCGTTGCCTTGCGAACGTGGTGATTGGCGCGCGGGCGACCGCGAGAACCGCCGGCCACGATTGAGGGTCACGCGCCGAGGGAGCGAAGACCGTGCTGACTGGCGTCTATGCATCGCTGTTCTATGTCGCGACGGCGCTGCTGGTGGGCGGTCTCGGCTTTCGCATCTGGGAATACGCCCGCACGCCGGCGCCGCTGAAAATTCCGATCCCTCCCGCGCCGACGACGCGACGCGGGGTCGTGCTGCGTATCCTGCGCGAACTCGTGCTGTTCGCGGCGGTGTTCAAGGCCAACAAGTGGATCTGGCTGTTCGGCTGGGTGTTTCATGCCGCGCTTCTCGTCGTGCTGTTGCGGCACTTGCGCTATTTCACCGAACCGGTCTGGGAATGGGTGGTGGTGGTGCAGCCCTTTGGCGTCTATGCCGGCTTTGCCATGGTGGCCGGCCTCCTCGGCCTGTGGGCGCGCCGCCTTCTGGTGGCGCGCATCCGCTACATCAGCGCGCCATCGGACCATCTCATGCTGGTCCTATTGATCGCCATCGCCGCCTCCGGCCTGTTGATGAAATATGTCGCGCCGACCGACATCGTCGCGCTCAAGTCGTTTTTCCTCGGCCTCATCCTGTTCGATTGGCAACCGATACCGCGCGACCCGGTGCTGCTCGTGCATCTCGGCTTGGTCGCGGCGCTGATGATCGTGTTTCCGTTTTCCAAGCTGCTGCACGCGCCGGGACTGTTCTTCAGCCCGACGCTCAATCAGGTCGACAATCCGCGCGAGCGGCGCCACCTGGCCAACTGGGCGCGCGAGCTCGAAATCGGCCGCAACTAGGCGCGGCAACGGGCGCGGTACGGGAGAGACGCCGTGGAACAGCTAGAACCGCCGCAGACGGGCACGCGCGAGTTGGCCGACCCGCTCGAGATCCCCGATCTCGCGCCCGGCTGCATGTCCGCAAGCAAGCCCTATGCCGCCGCCGCGGAGTTTCAAGAGGCGCTCGGCTATCCCGGCGAACTGGTGGAAAACTGGCACGACGTTGCCATCGCCAAGATGGGCGAACTGCGCGGCAAGTACCGCTCGTTCCGCGTGTTTCTCGATTCCTGCGTGAAGTGCGGCGCGTGCACCGACAAGTGCCACTACTTCCTCGGCACCGGCGATCCCAAGAACATGCCGGTGGCGCGCCAGGACCTGCTGCGCCAGGTCTACCGGCGTCATTTCACCCTCGCCGGCAAATTCGTTCCCTGGCTCGTCGGCGCCAAGGATCTCACCACCGAGGTCATCGACGACTGGTACAGCTATTTCCATCAATGCTCGCAGTGCCGCCGCTGCTCGGTCTTTTGCCCGATCGGCATCGATACCGCGGAAATCTCCATGGCCGGACGCGAGATCATGGACTCGATCGGCAAGGGGCAGAAATACTCCAACGAGATCATCGGCAAGGTGCACAAGATCGGCAATAATCTCGGCCTGCCGGCTAAGGCGCTCAAAGCGACGCTGGCGGACCTCGAGGAAGAGGTGCTCGAGGACACCGGCGTGCCGGTGCGTTTCCCGGTCGATGAGGCGGGCGCCGATATTCTCCTCGTCACGCCGTCGGCCGACTTTTTCGCTGAGCCGCATATCGCCGGCCTCATCGGCTATGCCAAGGTATTCCACCAGGCCGGCGCGCGTTGGACGATCAGTTCCTATGCGTCGGAGGCGGCCAATTTCGGCCTGTTCATCGGCTCTTACGAGAACATGCGCGAGATCGCGCTGCGCATCCGCAAGGCGGCGATCGATCTCGGCGTCAAGCGCATCGTGTTCGGCGAATGCGGCCATGCCTGGCGCGTCGCCTACAGCTTCCTCAACACGCTGGCCGGATCGTTCGACTTCCTCGATCAGAACTATCCCATCCCGCAGCATATCTGCGAGTACACCAACGACCTCATCGAAGGCGGCAAGCTCAAGTTCGACAAGGCCAAGAACGACCACATCCGCCTCACCTTCCACGATTCGTGCAACGTCGCGCGCGGCTCAAGCATGGGCAAAACGCCCGGCGGGCAGTTCGAGATTCCGCGCGCCATCCTGCGCGCGAGCTGCAGCCATTTCTACGACATGGCACCGGACACGATCCGCGAAAGCACGTTCTGCTGCGGCGGCGGCGGCGGCCTGCTCACGGATGACCTCATCGAGCTGCGCAAGAAGGGCGCGCAGCCACGCATGCGCGCGCTGCAGCAGGTCGCCGAGGACCACGGCGTCACCCACATGGCCGCGATCTGCGCCATCTGCAAGGCGCAGTTTTCCAAGGTGCTGCCAATGTACGGTTTCGACATGGAGGCGATCGTCAGCGTGCATCAAATGGTATCCAACGCCATCATTCTCGATCCAATCGGGGATGGCGCACAAACGGGCGAAAACTAAAGGGGAAAGCGGCCTTGGAGCGTGTCTCCTGCGGCCCAGGGAGTTGAAGCGATGAGCGACGTCAAGGCAACAAACGACTCGGCCCACACCGAGAAGAAGCCGCATACGTTTCGCGCGTTCAAGGACGGCGAGAACATGTGGTCCGATTGGGACGATTTGACCGACAAGATTTTCCAGTCCGACCACACCTATAAATGTCCGACCTACGTGCACCGCACGCCGCCGTGCCAAGGCTCCTGCCCCTCCGGCCACGATATCCGCGGCTGGCTCATGATCGCGCGGCAGATGGACAAGCCGCCGGTCGCCGGCATGAGCTGGCAGGAATACGCCTTCCAGCGCATGGTGGAGGCCAATCCCTTCCCCTCCATGATGGGCCGGGTATGCCCGGCGCCCTGCGAGGACGGCTGCAACCGCAACGAGGTCGACGATTTCGTCGGCATCAACGGCGTCGAGCAATATGGGCCGGCCTCACCGCGGCGTTCTTTCTGCGCCGCATGGGTCACGGCGTGGTCATTTTCGAGGCCAATGAGGAACTCGGCGGCATGATGCGCTACGGCATCCCGAGCTACCGTACCCCGCGCGACATGCTCGCCTTCGAAATCGACCGCATCATCGAGACCGGCGTCGAGGTGCGGCTCGGCGTGCGCGTCGGCAAGGACGTTTCGGTCGCCGAACTCGAGGGCAGCTTTGACGCCATCTTCTGGGCCATCGGCGCGCAGAAGGGCCGCCCGCTGCCGGTGCCAGGCTGGGAGGCCGATGGCTGTCTCACCGGCGCGGAGTTCCTCGACGCCTTCAACCACGGCTGGGTCTTCTCCACCGCCAAGCGCATCGTCGTCGTCGGCGGCGGCGATACGTCGATCGACGTGGCGTCGGTCGCGCGCCGGCTCGGCCACGTCACCACGCCGCACCGGCACGATACGATCGGCCACGGCGTCGTCGGCTACACGGCGCAGGACGTGACCGGCTCGCTGCGGCGCGAGGGCGTGCGCGCGACGCTGACCTCGCTCTTCCCCATCGAGAAGATGACCGCGGCCGAGCGCGAACGCGAGGACGCGCTGCGCGAGGGCGTCGATATCAGGGGCGGCGTGATGCCGATCGCGGTGCTCACCAACGCGCAAGGCATCGTGTGCGGGATCAGGCTGTGCGAATGCACGATGCAGGGCGCGCGGCCGGTGCCCAAGCCCGACACCGAATTCGAGATCGCGTGCGACATCGTCGTCTCGGCCATCGGCCAGATGGGTGACCTGGAGGGCCTCGGCGACCTCGACAATGGCAAGGGGTTCATCGAAATCGAGCCCGGCTACAAGGCGCGCAAGGGCACCAAGCACTTCGCCGGCGGCGACATCATCCGCCCGCATCTGCTCACCACCGCCATCGGTCACGGCCGCATCGCCGCCGAGACGATCAACCAGTTCCTCGCCAGCGGCTCGCTCGACAAGCGGCCCAAGGTCGACGTGCACCACTTCAACCTGCTCGAGGAATTGCACCAGCGCAATCTCAAGCCGACGAAATACGATGCCGGCCAGGTGCGCGGCACCGCGGACTCGCAATGGGCGATCCACAATTACGAGGACCGCTCGACCTCGCAGATCATCCCGCACCGGGCGCTGTTCAAGGGCCACTTCAAGAACGAGCAGCGCGGCAAGCGTACCGAGATCCACATTTCGGCCGACGACGTGCTCGGCAATTTCGAGGAGCGCATCCAGGCGTTCTCGGAAAAGCAGGCGATCCGCGAGGGCGAGCGCTGCATGAGCTGCGGCATGTGCTTCGAGTGCGACAATTGCGTGATCTACTGTCCGCAGACGGCGGTCAAGCGCGTGCCCAAGAAGGAGCGCGCCGTCGGGCGCTACGTCTACACCGACTACGACATGTGCATCGGCTGCCACATCTGCGCCGATGTATGTCCGACGGGATATATCCAGATGGGACTTGGCGAATAGCGTGACGACGAGGATGGCGCGCGCGGTCGGGAAATGGGTGGCGGCGTCGGCATTCGCGCTCCTGGCGGGGCTCGTGGCGCCGGCGTTGGACGGTGCTTACGCGGGCGACGCGCCGTGGCTGCCGAAACCGGCGCGCGGCCAGGGCGACAAATGCGTCGCTGACACCGACTGGATGCGGCGCAACCATATGACGGCGCTGTTGCAGCAGCGCGACTTGACGGTGCACGATGGCATCCGCACCATGCGCTTTAGCCTCAAGGGCTGCATCGCCTGCCATGCGGTGAAGGGGGCCGACGAGCAGCCGGTGACGGCGGAAAGCCCGAAGCATTTCTGCCGCACCTGCCACGACTACGCGGCGGTGCGCGTCGACTGTTTCGAATGCCACGCCTCGCGGCCCGAGGCCGGCGCCGGCGCCGCCGCATTGCCGGCGCGCGCCGCGACGCCGGAGGCGGAAACGCTGGCGCGCTATGTGAGGAGCCTCAAGCCGTGAGCTGCGGATCAAAAAGCGGCGCCGGATGCGCGAGCGGCAAGGGATGCGGCTGCGCCGGCGGCCAAACGGTCGACGCCGCGCGCCGTGATTTCCTGCATGGCGCCGCGGCCAGCGCGGTCACGCTGCTCGCCGCCGGGGTCACGCTCTACAGCTTTGGCCCCGCCCCCGCCGCGGCGCGCGCGCCGGGCGAGCGCGCCTCTTCCAGCGTGCGCTATGGGCTTCTGATCGACGCCGCCAAATGCGGCGACGGCTGCAATGAATGCGTCACCGCCTGCCAAACCGAAAACGGCTGGCGCGACAGCGGGCATCCACAGACCGATGCCCAGTGGATCCGCAAGCTCACGGTCAAGAACCCGAAGAACGGCGCGACGTTCTCGCTGCCGATGATGTGCCAGCACTGCACCGACGCGCCGTGCGTCGACGTCTGTCCGACCGGCGCGTCGTTTCGCCGCGCCGACGGCATCGTGCTGGTCGATAAGCACACCTGTATCGGCTGCCGCTACTGCATGATGGCCTGCCCGTACAAGGCACGCTCCTTCGTACACGAGCCGCTCACCGACCAGAAGGCGCACGCGCCGCGCGGCAAGGGCACGGTCGAGAGCTGCACCCTGTGCGTGCATCGCGTCGACGCCGGCCGCATCCCGGCCTGCGTGGAGGCATGCAACGATACCGGCGGCGGGGCCATGCTCTTCGGCGACCTCAACGATCCCAACAGCGAGATCGCCAAGCGCATCGCAACCTACCGCACGACCCGCATTCGCGCCGATCTCGGCTGCGACCCTGGCGTCTATTACAGGAACATCTAGAACGGGTGAGTTGTGACGTGAATTGCGTCGGCGATCCGAGGGGTTGCGTTCGCGCGTGATCCCGCCCCGAAATCCGCGAGGATTCGGGACCGACTTGCGGGCCGCGGCGCATACCGCCGCGGAGGAGAGCAATGGCCAAGATAGCCTATCAGAAGCTGCACACGCATCGCCCGCATTACTGGGGCGTCATCGCGCTCAACGCGGTCATCCTCGCCGCCGGGCTCGGCGCGGCTTATTACATGGAGCATCGCGGCCATATCGTCACCGGCATGAACAACCAGGTCGTCTGGGGCATGCCGCACGTATTCGCGGTGTTTCTCATCGTCGCGGCTTCCGGCGCGCTCAACATCGCGTCGGTGTCCTCGGTATTCAACCGGGCGGAATACAAGCCCTATGCAAGGCTTTCGGGTGTCCTTGCCATCGCGCTCCTGATCGGTGGGCTCGCGGTGCTGGTGCTCGATCTCGGCCGTCCCGATCGGCTGATCGTGGCCATGACCACGTATAATTTCAAATCCATCTTTGCCTGGAACATCTTTCTCTATGTCGGCTTCCTGGTCATTGTCGCGGCCTACCTCTTTGTCATGATGGACAGCTACGCGTCGCGCTCAAATCTCGCGGCCAAGGCGGTAGGCGGGCTCGCCTTCGGCTGGCGGCTCGTTCTCACCACCGGCACCGGCTCGATTTTTGGCTGGCTGGTGGCGCGCGAGGCCTATGACGCCGCCATCATGGCGCCGCTGTTCATCGCCGCCTCGCTGCTCTACGGCACGGCGTTCACCGTGCTGGCGCTGATGCTCATGGGCCAAGCGATGCGCCAGCGCCTCATGAGCGATGAGATGGCGGGCCGGCTTCGCGGCCTCATGGCGATCTTCGCGCTGGCGGTGCTTTATGTCACGGCCGTGCATCACCTCACCAAGCTCTATGCCAGCGAGCGGCATGGAATCGAGCGCTTTTTGTTGCTCGACGGCGGCATCTACACGGTGCTGTTCTGGGTTGGGCAGATCCTCATCGGCGGCATCCTGCCGCTCGCCATCCTGGCGGCGCCGCGCCTCGGGCACGGCCGCACGGCGATCGGCGTCGCCGCCGGCCTGTTCCTGATCGGCGGGCTCGCGCAGATGTATGTCATCATCATCGGCGGCCAGGCCTTTCCGCTGATCCTGTTTCCCGGCATGCAGGTGACGAGCTCGTTTTTCGACGGCCAGGTCGCGACCTACCGTGCGTCGCTGCCGGAGATTCTTCTTGGGCTGAGCGGGCTGTCCATCGCCGTGTTGGTGATCGGCTTCGCCGTCAAGCTGTTGCCGTTCCTGCCGCAACCAGCGCGCTGACCGTGCCGCGACGCCGGCAATCGCGCTGCACCTGTCCGGCCCGCGCGGCGCGCCGCCACCGGGAGGCGCGCAATCTCGCTTCGGGCGGCGCACCCCGCGGCATGGCCGCGCCTCGCCAACCGGCGGCTCCGTGACCGGAATGGCGCGCCTTTTCATCTCCGCCGCGCACAAATCCTCGGGCAAGACGGTGGTCAGCGTCGGGCTCGCGGCGGCGCTACGCGCGCGTGGCATTTCCGTCCAGCCGTTCAAGAAAGGGCCCGACTACATCGACCCCATGTGGCTTTGCCGCGCCAGTGCGCGGCCCTGCTACAACCTCGATTTCAACACCCAGAGCGAGGCGGAAATCCTTGCCTTGTTCGCCCGCCATGCCGCGGCGGCCGAGGTCGCGCTGATCGAAGGCAACAAGGGGCTGCATGACGGCGTCGACGGCGAAGGCAGTGATTCGAGCGCGGCGCTGGCAAAGCTTCTTGGCGCCCCGGTCGTGCTGGTGATCGACGCCGGCGGCATCACGCGCGGCGTGGCGCCCCTGGTGCTGGGCTACCAGGTGTTCGACCGCGCGGTCACGATCGCCGGTGTCATTCTCAATCAAGTGGCGTCGGCGCGCCATGAGGGCAAGCTGCGCCAGGCGATCGAGCGCTATACCGACGTGCCGGTCATTGGCGCCATTGGCCGCGACCCGGCGCTGGTCGTGCCGGAGCGCCATCTCGGGCTGACGACTCCGGGCGAGACGGCGGCAGCGGGCGACGGGACGGTCGCGCGCTTGCGGCTGGCGGTGGAACAGAGCGTCGATCTCGACCGTGTCATGGTGCTTGCCGGGCGCGCGCAGGCCGCGCGGGGCGCAATCGCGGGCGCCGAGCCCTTCCCGCCCGCCACCGGCGGCAACGCGCCGGCATCCGCCGCGCCCACGCCGCGCATTGCGGTCGCGCGCGACACCGCCTTCGGCTTTTATTACCCCGACGATTTCGAAGCGCTGGAGCGGGCCGGCGCCAAGCTCGTTTTTTTCAATTCGCTCGCCGACGCCCGCCTGCCGCCGGCGGACGGCCTCGTCATCGGCGGCGGCTTTCCCGAGACGCAGATGCTGGCGCTCGCCGCCAATGCCAGCCTGCGCGGCGAAATTCGCCTGGCGGCGGAAAATGGCCTGCCGATCTATGCCGAATGCGGCGGCCTCATGTACCTCACGCGCTCGATTACCTGGGGCGCGCAAATGCACGAGATGGTGGGCTTCATCGCGGCCGATACGGTCATGCATGCGAGCCCGCAAGGACGCGGCCTCGTCGTGCTCGAGGAAACCGACGCCCTACCATGGCCGCGCACAAGGCAGTCGGACGCCGATGCGGGTGGGACACGCGTTCCCGCCCATGAGTTCCACCACGCCGCGCTCGAGGGTCTTCCCCCCGCAACGCGCTTTGCCTACCGCGTCGTGCGCGGCCGCGGCATCGATGGGCGCAATGACGGCATCGTCCAAGGCAACGTCGTGGCCGGCTTCTGCCACCAGCGCGCGACTGCGCGTGGCGGCGCATGGGCGCGGCGCTTTGTTGCTTTCGTGCGCGCGTGCCGCGCGGGCTAGAGCATGATCCCGAAAAGTGGGAACCGCTTTTGCGACAAGATCATGCGCGAACAAGGGTTTTGGCCGTCGCGCGATTCAACCTGAAGCGATAAAGCTCTAGGCGACGCTACCAAAGGAGCGGTCGACCGCGCCGGTCGGCGGCTTCAATCCGGCCAGCGCACAGCCCTGCACGATCGGGCCGCCGGGCAGAATTTCATAAAGGTATTTCATGCCCCCCTTCTCGGCGAAGCGGGCCTGCAAGGCGTCGCGCAACAATCGCAGCCGCGGCGCCACCTCATCCTTGAAGCAGCCCTGCAGAACGCGCACGACCTCCCAAACGTCCTCGGTCAATTCGATGTCCCGCTGGGCCGCCATGGCCGTGGCAAGATCGACGACCCATCCCTGCGGTGAATCCGGAAAACTGGGGTCGGAATCGGTCTCCGCCCCCGGGTAGAGCACGCCATACATCGTACTCGGGACGTATCGCCGGCGCGTTTCCGGCACGGCGCGAATCGTTACCCGCCGCATCCCCCTGGCCAGCAGCGCGGCCCGGCGCGCCGATGCACTAGCGGAGGAAGCCTTGACGGCGGTTGCCTTCTTGGCGG
>JACQAE010000040.1 GCA_016195095.1 Pseudomonadota bacterium | reverse complement strand
GGGCTCGCGCAGCGACAGGTATTCGGCAACCTCGCGGCTCGTCGCGCCACGCAACCGCGCCAGCGTCACGTGCGGCGTGTACTTGCGCGCATCGGGATCGAGCCCGATGCGGCGCATAAGACGCTCCTGCTCGGCCTGCAATTCGCCGAGCGCCGGCGACGGCGCGGCTGTGGCGACAAGCGCGCGCGGCTTCCTGCCGCCGAACGCCTGCAAGCCGTCGAGCCGCAATACCAGCGCCGGGCGGCGCACGCCGGCCAGAACCGAGGCGACGTCGCGCGCCTGCGCGTCGTCGACGTCGCCGATGAAGCGCAGCGTCAGGTGATAGTTTTCCGCCTCGATCCAGCGCGCGCCGGGCAGCCCGCCGCGCAGCATGACGAGCGATTGCGCGATGGCGGCGGGGACTTCAAGAGCGGTGAAAATGCGTGGCATGCGCGCTCCACCTCGCCGCAGCCGCGCGCATGCGCGTCAGGCGCCGCGCGCCGCGCGCACGCGGGCGATGAACGTGGTCACGTCGGGCAGGATCCGCGCCACGATGGCATCGACGCCGGCGGCGTTGGGATGCAGCCCGTCGGCCAGGTTGAGGCTCGCCACCCTGACGACTCCCTCAAGGAAAAAGGGGTAGAGGGGAATACCCTCGCGCGCGGCCAGTTCCGGGTAGATGGCGTCGAATGCGGCGGCGTATTGCGCGCCGAGATTGCGCGGCGCGCGCATGCCCGCGAGCAGGATGGCGATGCCGCGCTGCTTCAGGCGAGCGACGATGCCGGCAAGCGCGGTCCGCGTGATCTGCGGATCGACGCCGCGCAACGCGTCGTTGGCGCCGAGTTCGAGGATCACCGCGTCGGTACCCTCGGGAACCGACCAGTCGACCCGCGCCAGCCCCGCCGTCGCCGTGTCGCCCGACACGCCGGCATTGATCACGCGCACGACCTCGCCCTGCTGCGTCAATGCCTGCGCCAGGCGCGCCGGAAATGCCTGCTCGCTGGCCAAGAGGTAGCCGGCAACGAGCGAATCGCCGAGCACCACGATGGTCACCGGCCGCGCGTCAGGCCCGGCCGCTTGCGCGCGCCCCGCCGCGGCCAGGCCCGGCAACGCCAATGCCGCAATTATGGCCACGGCCAGGTTTAACAATCGCGCGATCGTGTCATATGAACGCGCAGGGCGTTGGAAGGCGTTCGCGGGCGGCGCGCAAGGCGGATGGGAACAGGACATGAACGACACCTCTTGCGTTGTCGGCGCCGTGGCGCCCGCCATCACGCTGCGCGGCATCGATCTCTCCCTCGGGCGCGGCGCCGCGCGCGTTCATATCCTCAAAAGCGTCGATCTGCACGTCGATTGCGGCGAGGCCATTGGGCTCATCGGGCCGTCGGGGTCGGGCAAATCGACCTTGCTCATGGTGCTCGCCGGGCTCGAACGCCCCAATGGCGGGACGATCACGGTCTGCGGCCAGGATCTCGCGGCGCTCAACGAGGACCAGCTCGCGCGCTTTCGCGGCCGCGAGATCGGCATCGTCTTCCAGTCCTTTCATCTCATCCCGACCATGACGGCGCTCGAAAACGTCGCCGTCCCCCTGGAGCTCGGCGGCCATGCCGACGCGTTTGCCCGCGCGCGCGCCGAGCTTGCCGGCGTCGGCCTGGAGGAGCGGCTCGACCATTACCCGGCGCAATTATCCGGCGGCGAACAGCAGCGCGTCGCGGTGGCGCGCGCGCTCGCGCCCGACCCGTCCATCATCGTCGCCGACGAGCCGACCGGAAATCTCGACGAGGCGACGGGACAGCGCATCGTCGAGCTGCTGTTCGCCGGCTGCGGGCGGCGCAACGCCACGCTGATCCTGGTCACGCATGACGCGCAATTGGCCGCGCGCTGCGGCCGCGTCGTGCGTCTGCGCTCGGGGCGCGTCGAGGCCGCGGCCCCGACACCGGCCATTGGGGCGCACCCATGAGCGGCGCGCGCGTGGCCGGCACGACGGCGGCGCGGTTGGCCTTTCTGCCGCCGCCGGCGCGATTTGCATTGCGCGACCTGCGCGGCGGGCTGCGCGGCTTCTACGTCTTCATCGCTTGCGTGGCGCTTGGCGTGATGGCCATCGGCGGCGTCGGCTCGCTGGCGAGCGGAGTTAAGGCCGGATTGGCGCGCGAGGGTCGCGGCATCCTCGGCGGCGACCTCGCGTTCATGCTCGTGCATCGCGAGGCGGACCCGCAAGAGATGCGTTTCCTGCGCCGGCTGGGTGACGTGTCGAGCGTCGCCACATTGCGGGCGATGGCGCGCGCCGCCGACGGCCGCTCGGCGCTGGTCGAACTCAAGGCGGTTGATGGGTTGTATCCGTTGTTCGGCCGCGTGGACGTGGGCGCGCGGACAACGCTCGCGCAAGCGCTGGCGCCGCGCGACGGGCTTCATGGCGCCGTCGCCGACGCCGCGCTGCTCACGCGGCTCGACCTCAAGCCGGGCGATCGCTTGCAAATCGGCGAGGCGACGATCGTGCTGCGCGGCGAGTTGCGCGCGGAACCCGACCGGCTTGCCGGCGGCATCGGCTTCGGGCCGCGTCTGCTGATCGGCGAGGGGGCGCTGCGCGCCAGCGGATTGTTGCAGCCGGGCAGCCTGGTGCGCTGGCACTACCGCCTGCGGCTGTCCGCAACGGGCACGAGCGAGCGCGCGATCCGGGACGCGCAAGCCGCGGCGGCGCGTGAATTCCCCAATGCTGGCTGGGACGTGCGCACGCGCCTCAACCCGGCGCCGCCGCTCGAGCGCAACATCGAGCGCTTCACCCAATACCTCACCCTGGTCGGACTTACCGTGTTGCTGGTCGGCGGCGTCGGCGTCGCCAACGCGGTCAAGCATTATCTCGACGCCAAGCGCGCGGTCATCGCGACGCTCAAGGCCTTGGGCGCGACCGGCGCGGTGGTCTTTCGGATCTTTCTTGTCGAAGTGTTCCTGCTGTCGCTGGTCGGCGTCGCGCTCGGCCTGGCGCTTGCCGCCATGCTGCCATTCCTGGTGGCGGCGCTCCTTGGCCCGATCCTGCCGCTACCATTCGTCGCGGCGCTCGACGCCAAGGCGCTGGCGCTGGCGCTGGCCTATGGCATGCTCACGGCCGCGACCTTCGCGCTCTGGCCGCTGGGGCGGGCGCATGACGTTCCGGTCTCGCTCCTGTTTCGCGACGAGGTGGCGCCGGCGCGGCGCTGGCCACGGCGAACGCACATGGCGCTCACGGCGGCGAGTGTCGCCGCGCTGGTGGCGCTCGCGGTCGCGACGGCGCATGATGCGCGGATCGCGCTCGTCTTCGTCGCCGCCGCCGCCGCCGCGACGCTTTTGCTGCGCGGCATGGCGTTGGCGATCATGGCCATCGCCCGCGCCGCGCCGCGCGCGCGCTCGACCGTGCTGCGGCTGGCGGTGAGCAACATCCACCGGCCCGGCGCGCTGACGCCGACGGTCGTGCTCGCGCTCGGCCTCGGCGTCGCGCTGCTTGTCACCGTGCTGCAGCTTGACGGCAATTTGCGCCGGCAATTGACCGCGAGCCTGCCGGCGAAATCGCCGTCGTTCTTTTTTCTCGACATCCAGTCCGCCGATGCCGCGCGGTTTGACGCGCTCATGCGCCAGCAGGCGCCGGGCGCGACGCTGGAACGCGCGGCGATGCTGCGCGGGCGCATCGTGAGCGCCCGCGGCGTGCGCGCGCAGGACATCGCGGCGCCGCCGAACGCGCGCTGGGTGTTGCAGGGCGACCGCGGCATGACCTATGCGAGCGAGGTGCCGGCCGGCTCGCGCGTGGCCGAGGGTAGCTGGTGGCCCCCCGATTACGAAGGCCCGCCCCTGGTCTCGATGGAAAAGGTCATCGCCGAGGGTCTCGGCCTCAAGGTCGGCGACCCCTTGACCGTCAACGTGCTCGGCCGCGAATTGACGGCAACCATCGCCAATCTGCGCACGCTCGAATGGCAGAGCTTGGGCATCAATTTCGTTCTGGTCTATTCGCCGGGCGCGTTTCGCGGCGCGCCGCATACGCAGATCGCCACGCTGACCTTCGCCAATGGTGCTGCGCCGGCAGACGAAACCGCGCTCGTCAAGGCGATCGCCACCGCCTTTCCCGCCGTCACCGCCGTGCGCGTGAAGGAGGCGCTCGACGCGGTCGCGGCGCTGGCCCGTAATCTCGCGCTCGCCGTGCGCGGCGCTAGCGCCTTCGCGGTCCTCGCCGCGGCGCTGGTGCTCGGCGGCGCGCTGGCGGCCGGGCACCACCATCGCGTCTATGACGCCGTCGTGCTCAAGACGCTGGGGGCGACGCGGCGCCAGCTGATCGCCGCCTACGCGCTGGAATATCTCATGATCGGGCTTGCAACGGCGGTATTCGGCGTTGCGGCTGGCTCGCTTGCCGCCTGGCGCGTGGTGGTCGACTTGATGGCGGTTCCGTTTGTCTGGCTGGCGCTCCCCAACCTCGTCGCCGCCACCTGCGCGTTGGCCGTTACCGTCTTGTTCGGCCTGATCGGCACTTTCGCCGCGCTCGGCCAAAAGCCGGCCAGCGTGCTGCGCAATCTCTAAGTGGCTCAGCGGCTTTCCGCCGCGCGACGCGGCGCCGCGCCCCTGGCTGCTTGGCGCTGCGTTGCCTGGCGCCATTGCCGTCGAAATCCGCCCGTATTTACGGGATTTTTACGCAGTTTCCGGGCGCAATTCCGGCGCTGTCGCGATCGTCCGGGAAACGGTGGAGGCATAACGCGGATTTCGCGACAAAAGGCCGCGCGCGAATCCTCCGTGCGACCCCGCACTGCGACGGTAACGGCCTTGTGGCCAACATGATTTTCTCCATATTGGAGCGGCCTATGCTGCGGGGCTGGACCTGAGGACGCGGCGTGAACACGAGGTTTCGACCATGTCGGACTTGAATCGCAATTATGGCAGCGCGTCCTATGCGGGCACCGCGGCGGACGCGGTCGCCATCGACCAGGGCCTGCGCGCCTACATGCTGCAAATCTACAACTACATGGTGCTTGGCCTTGCCATCACCGGCTTTGCCGCGCTTGGCATCTACATGCTTTCGGTGACCGGCGACGCGGCGGCGGCGGCCAAGGTGCTGCGCAATGGCGCACAGACGGCGGTCGCGCTCAAGAGCGGCGTTTACCTGACGCCGATCGGCTACGCGATGTTCGCGAGCCCGCTCAAATGGGTCGTCATCCTGGCGCCGCTTGGCCTCGTATTCGCGTTGAGCTTCGGCATCGAGCGCATGCGCCCGGCCATGGCGCAGATGCTGTTTTGGCTTTACGCCGCGCTGGTCGGGCTCTCGCTCGGCTCGATCTTCCTCGTTTATACGCACACCTCCATCGTGCGCGTGTTTTTCATCACGGCGGCCTCCTTCGGCGCGCTGTCGCTCTTTGGCTATACCACCCGCCGCAATCTCGCCGGCCTCGGCGCCTTCCTGATCATGGGGCTGTTCGGCGTCATCATCGCGAGCCTGGTCAACGTATTCCTGATCAGCAGCGCGCTGCAATGGATCGTGTCGGTGGTTGGCGTCTTGGTGTTTGCCGGGCTGACCGCCTGGGATACGCAGCGCCTGAAGAACGAGTACATCTACGGCGCCATGGATGGCGATACCATGCAACGCTCGGCGATCCTCGGCGCGCTGTCGCTTTACCTCGACTTCCTCAACCTGTTCACGCTGCTGCTGCAGCTGCTCGGGCAGCGCGAGAACTGATCGGACGTCCGCGATCGCGGCCACGACCAAGGCGGCTCCTGCGAACGCAGGGGCCGTTTTTGCATGCCGCTTTACCATCCCTCAACGCCACGCGGTAAAAGCGTGGTGAGCGGCCTTCCCCCGGCATGGGCGAACCATTAGATTCCGTACATGAGACATGAGCCGACCGGTCGCCCGGCGGCATGCCGACGCAGTCGGCGGAAAGGACCACCCAATGTCGGACCATGATCGGAATGCCGCATATGCGCGCGGTATCGACGTTTCGCGGAGCGCCGCGATCGACGCCGGTCTGCGTGCGCACATGATCAGCGTCTACAATTACATGGCCGCCGGAGTGGCCCTCACCGGCGTCGCGGCGTGGCTAACATTTTCGGCCAGCGTGGAGAGCACCACGGGCGCACTCGTGCTGACGCCGTTCGGCCGCGCGATGTTCGGTGGGCCGCTGTTTTTCGTCATCCTGCTGGCGCCCTTGGCGCTGGTCTTCTTCCTGAGCTTTCGCATCGGACATATCGCCGTCTCCACGGCGCGCGTCCTGTTCTTTGTCTATGCCGGCCTGCTCGGCCTGTCGCTGGCGTCGATCTTCCTCGTTTACACGGATGCCTCGATCACGCGGGTATTCTTCATCTCGGCCGCGTCCTTCGGCGCGCTGTCGCTGTGGGGCTACACGACGCAGCGCGACCTTACCGGCATGGGCTCGTTTCTCATCATGGGCCTGTTCGGCATTATCATCGCCAGCGTGGTCAATATGTTCCTCAAATCGAGCGGGCTCGATTGGGCGCTCTCGGTGATGGGCGTCGTCGTATTCGCCGGGCTCACCGCCTGGGACACGCAGAAGATCAAGGAAGCCTACGACCCCATGGACGACGGCACGGTCGGCGGCCGCAAGGCGATCATGGGCGCGCTGTCGCTCTATCTCGACTTCATCAACCTGTTCCTGTCGCTGCTGCGACTGATGGGCGACCGGCGCTAGGGTCTGATTCATCGTGGATGATTGAGCGTGGTACTTTGACTTTCCGCTCGCGCATGAACTTTTTCGCAAGAACGGTTTCCACTTTCGCGAATGTGCTCTAGAGCATTTTGCGGCGAAGTGGGAACCGATACGCCGCGGAAAGTGCGACAAAGTCGAAAAAATGAAGCGCTTTCCGATTTCCGACATCCCCGCCATCACCCGCATCTATGGCGACGCGGTGCGCCTGGGCACGGCCTCGTTTGAAATCGATCCGCCCGACGCCGCCGAGATGACGGCGCGCATGCGCGTGCTCGTCGACGGCGGATTTCCCTATCTGGTCGCCGAAATGGACGGTGCGGTACGCGGCTACGCCTATGCCGGCCCTTATCGCGCGCGACCGGCCTACAGGTTTAGCGTCGAGGATTCCATCTACATCGCCGCCGACGCGCAGCGCCGCGGCATTGGCCGCGCGCTGCTCGCGCGCCTGCTCGCCGAAAGCGCCGGCAGGGGCTACCGGCAAATGATCGCCGTGATCGGCGATTCAGCCAATACATCCTCGATCGAACTGCACCGGCTGGCGGGGTTTTTCCCCGTCGGCACGTTGCGCGACGTTGGCTACAAGTTCGACCGCTGGCTCGATAGCGTCATCATGCAATACAGCTTCCCCGCCGATGCGCGGCCCGCGCCATAGGCCGCTTTACCGCACGGCGCATGGCGCAAGCGGGCATGCCGTGCGCAAACGGGCACAGTAACGGCCCATGCCGCGTAGGGGACCCGTGGCGGGGCGCGCGCGTTTGCGCTACCTTCGGCAAATGCAACGACACGCGGGACGGCAGCCATGATCGCGATGCGGCAAGCGTTTTTCGGTATTCTCGTTCTGGCGGCGACGGTCGGCGCCGCCGTCTCCCCGGCCGGCGCGCAGGCGCGCACCGCGCTGGTTTTCGGCAACGCCGCCTATTCCTTCGCGCCGCTCGTCAATCCGACCAACGACGCCCAGGATGTCGCGGCGGCGCTGCGCGGCGCCGGGTTCGAGGTGATCCTCAACACCGATTCCAGCCAAAGCGGCATGACCGAATCGATCCAATCCTTCGGCGCCACGCTCAAGGCCAAGGGCGGCGTCGGCCTGTTCTTCTTCGCCGGTCATGGCGTCCAGCATAGCGGCGAGAACTACATCATCCCCATCGGCGACGGCATCGCCAGCGAGGCCGATCTCAAGAACCGCGCCATCGCCATGTCCGAGGTCGTGGACACCATGGCGGCGGCGAGCAACGGTCTCAACATCGTCATTCTCGACGCCTGCCGCGACAATCCGTTACGCCAGGGCAGCACCGGCGGGCTCTCGCGCATCGACACCAACGCGCGCCTGTTCGTGTCCTATTCCACCTCGCCTGGCGCCGTCGCGCTCGACGGCACCGGGCGCAACAGTCCCTATGCCAAGCACCTTGCCGGCGCGCTGCGCACCGCCGGCCTCAACCTCGAGGAGACGTTCAAGCGCACGCTCAAGGGCGTCTACCAGGAGACCAAGGGACAGCAGACGCCCTGGATATCCTCCTCGTTCTTTGGCGACTTCGTTTTCCGTTCCGGCGGTGTCACCACCGCGGCGGTGGGCATTCCGCGCAACGCGCCAACGCAACTTGCCGCCGTGCCCCCGACATTCGCCGGCATCTACCGCGCCGACGGCACCAATCCCAACGGCAGCCGCTATCGCGGCATGGTGGCGCTCACCCAGACCGGCGACCAGTTCAACGTGAAATGGTGGATCGCCAAGCAGATTTTCACCGGTACCGGGCATCTCGCCGGCCGCCTGCTGGTGGTCAATTGGGGCGCCAAGCATCCGGTCATCTATGGCTTCGGCGACGGCTCGGTGCTCGACGGCGAATGGGCCGACGGCAGCGCCACCGAGCGCCTGCAGCTTTATTCGCGCGCCAGCGCCGAGGCGGTGGCCACGCCGCAGGGCCGCTACCGGGTCAGCGGCCGTAACGCCAATGGCAGCGGCTACAGCGG
>JACQAE010000264.1 GCA_016195095.1 Pseudomonadota bacterium | reverse complement strand
TCCTCGCCGTCGAGCCGCACGCCGCCGGCGTGCAAGAGCAGCGTGCGCTGGTGTAGCGCGTTGAACCGCTCGGCATAGCCGTCATGCGAGGCGCGCACCACGACGGCGCCGTCGCGATCCTCGCGCGCCACCGGAACGCGGCGCGGTCCGGCGACGATCGGAACCCCGAGCAGGCGGCGATAGACGCGCGACGTGCCGAGCCGGCAGGACGATGCATCGTTGAACGTCACCGTCGAATGCGCCGCCGTCGCGCGCGCCAGTTGCCTCCAGTTTTCCCGGCTCGTCGCCGGCAACCCGCAATTCACCACGACGCGCTGGTGGCGCACGGAAAGTTCGAACGCCAGGCAGCCCGCATGTGCCTCCGCGCTGAGCGCAAGCGGCGGCGGACGGCCGGTATCCATGAGGACGACGCAATCGCCGGCCTCCAGCCGTTGGTAGCCGCCATGCGTGGCGCTGGCGACCGGCGTTCCGCCGGCGTCGTCATAGGCGAGAATGGTCGCCAGGAGATCGGGGGGCGTTGGCCCCATGCCGTTGAACAGCGCGAAATTGCCGTCGCCGTGGCGAAAGAACCGCAACATCGGCATCATGCGGTCGATCGCGTTCTGCAGCGCGGCCGGCGGCGGAATGTTGCGCGCGGTGAAAGCGTGGTTGAGCGGCAGGAAGTCGAGCAGCACTTCGATCAGCGCGCCCGGATTGCGGCTGGCATGGGTTCCATCCGCCAGCACCTGGCGTTCGATTTCGGCGACGAATTGACGAGTGGCATTGCGCAGATGGCGCATCTGGCTCGCCATGCATAACGACGCGTAGACGAGCGCCATGCGCGCCTGCATCTGGCAGGTGCCATCGCGCGTCGACGGCGCGACGCGGCGCAGATAGCGCACCTGGCGAACAAGGCTGCGCATGAAGCGGCGATAGAATCGCGGCTCGACGGAATCGAGGATCAAGGGCGCCTGCGACAACCAGGAAATGACGCGCCGGGAGAGAATTTCCGGACGCCAGGCAAGCGCGTTCCAGCCGCCATGCAGCGAAATCCATTCCTCCACCAGCGCGCGCGCGTTGGCGCGCGTGATTGTCGATTCGGCGGCGCGCAGGTGGCGCAGCCAGCCAAAGCCAAGCAACGTTTCGGCCCACTCATCCGATGGCGGCGTCATCTCGAATGGCGAGCGGCCGTCGCAGACCACGATTTTCCCGGCGAAGGCGAAGCGCCCGGCATAGATTTCGCTGGAGCGGGTCGGGTCGGCGGTGCGCAAATCCTGCGGCGCGATGATTAATCGATCGGCGCGTCCGGGCAGCGTCGGCAAGCGCAGCAACCGGATCGTCTCGATGCGCCCGACGACATGCAAAAGCCGGCGGCGCGGCAATCGCCAGGACATCTTCAACCGGTCCGCGATGGATACGCTGGACATCGATTTCCGGCCCCCCGGCCGCACCGGCGCCATTAGGCCACGATGATTTCGGATCGGATCGACCCGAAACCGCAATCGTGATCGATTCTCATATCTTGGAGCATGGCGTCGTCCGAAAACCGCGGCGCACTTTTCGGCATCATGCTCCAGTGTCCCCCATCCGCATTTCGCTTTACCTTGCCGCGCCCTTTAGGCGAACTTCGGATTCGCAAAGAACACGAGAAACCGGCGATTCTGCTGTCGGTTGCAAAGTTCTCCGCACTCAGCCGCGGCGGCGATTAAGAGAACTTCGCAACCACCACACCAGTGCCTCGCCGGCCCAAAACTCCGGCCCGCGGGCAAGGTTGCAACGTCTGCCTGCAAAGGACGTAAAGCCCTACTGATTCGCAATCAAGAGCGGTTCGCCCCGCACAGGAATCCGAAAGTGCCGTGATTTTCGCCGTTTTTGCCGCTTTTGCGGTCCTGAATCATCGGCATGGCATCAAACACGTTGCAGCCGCGCGGCATAAAAACCGTCAAGGCCGGCCATTCGCGCGTCCAAATCGGGTAAATGAAACGGTAGCGTGCGCAAATCCCCGGCCGCAGTGAGAATATCGGTTAGGCCATAGACTTCTTCGGCGACGACCGGGCACCTGCGCACACGCGCGTCGCGGGCGAGCACGGCGGCGACGATCGCCTCGCCTTCCTCGGGCTCGAGCGAGCAGGTCGAATAGACGATGAGGCCGCCGGGCCGTGCCAGCGCGACGGCGTTGTCGAGCAGGCGTGCCTGCAGCGCGGCAAGCGCCGAGATATCGCTCTCGCGCTTGAGCCAGGCGATATCGGGATGGCGGCGGATCGTACCGGTCGAGATGCAGGGCGCGTCGAGGAGCACGGCATCGAACGGGCCGCCCTGCCACTCGGTCGCATCGGCGACCACGGTCGCGGCGTTCAGGCCAAGCCGCGAGAGATTGGCGCGCAGCCGCGCGACGCGCTCCTCGGAGCGGTCGATTGCCGTCACGCGCGCGCCGGCGCAGACGAGCTGGGCGGTCTTGCCGCCGGGGGCGGCGCAGAGATCGACAACGCTGCGATCGCGCACGTCGCCGAGGAGCCGCGCCGGCAGCGCCGCCGCCGCATCCTGAATCCACCAGCGGCCCTCGATATAGCCGGGGAGCAGCGGCACCGGCCCATGCGCGATGATGCGTATGCTGCCGGTCGGCAGCAGCCGGCCGCGCAGGCGCGCCGCCCATTCTTCGGGTTGATCCTTCACGCTCAGGTCAAGCGCCGGCTCCTGGCGATTCGCCTGCGCGATGGCGACTGCCGTCTTGCGGCCGTAGGTTTTCGTCCAGCGTTGGAACAGCCAGGGCGGCGTGTCGATTGTCCCGGATTCGTTGGCGGGGATGTGCGCCGCCTTGTCCTGGGCGATGCGGCGCAGCACGGCATTGACCAATCCGGCATAGCGATTCGCGCGCCGGTCGGCTTGCGCCAGGCGCACGGCAAGATCGACGGCAGCATGGTCGGGCACGTCGAGCCAGAGGATTTGCGCAGCGCCGACGAGCAGCGCGATCTCGACGCGCGGCGCCGCCGCCGGTGTCCCCTTTTCGGCCAGCGTCGCCAGCAACCGGCGTAGCGTACCCAGCCGGCGCAGCACGGTGGCGATGACGCGCCGCGCCAGCGCCCGGTCGCGATCGGCCAGCGCCGACAATCCCGGATGGGCGAGGCGGCCGTCGAGCAATTCATCGAGCGGGCGGGCGCGGTAGAGGACGCCCTCGAGAATGTCGGCGGCAACGCGGCGCGCGGCAAGCCCTGGCGTATCGGCTTGTAAGGCGGCGTGCCCGCGGGTCATTGTTTGTCCATGCGGTTGGTGGAATGCCACGGCCATCGATGAAAACGGCCGCCAGTACGCAAATCCCGGCGCCGTCCCGACGCCTCGCGGCGCGGATGCCTACCCTACCATCGCGCGGCCCGCGCTGGATATACCGCGCCCGGGCCGCGAAATTTTCCGCAAATCTCAACCCCACGGCCCGCGCGCGCGCGGCCGCCCCCAGGGTCCGCCCGGCCGCGTCGGCGCGCTCGGCGGAACGCTGGCGCGGCGTGGCGGCTGGCCAAGCTCCCGCGCCAATTCCTGCAACGCCGCCACCCTGTTTTCGGTCGCCGGGTGGCTTGAAAACAGATTGTCCATGCGCGCGCCGGACAGTGGGTTGATAATGAACAGATGCGCGGTCGCGGGATTGCGCTCGGCGGCGGGATTCTCGATCGCGTGCGCGGCGGCGTCGATCCTTGTCAGCGCCGACGCCAACCAATCCGGCCGCCCGCAGATTTGCGCGCCCATGGCGTCGGCGGCGTATTCGCGCGTGCGACTGATGGCCATCTGCACCAGCATGGCGGCGAGCGGCGCCAGGATCGCCATCGCCAACGTCCCGACAATGCCGGTCCCACCATTATTGTCGCGACGGCCGCCAAAGAACATTCCGAACTGGGCGACCATCGAGATGGCGCCGGCGATGGTCGCCGTGATCGTCATGGTCAGCGTGTCGTAATTCTTGATATGCGCCAGTTCGTGCGCGATCACGCCCGCCACCTCCTCGCGGCTGAGCGTGTTCAAGAGCCCGCTGGTCGCCGCCACCGCGGCGTGCCGCGGATCGCGGCCGGTGGCGAAGGCATTGGGCTGCGGGTTGTCCATCAGATAGACGCGCGGCATCGGCAGCCCGGCGCGCCCTGCAAGCTCGCGCACCATGGCATGGAACTCCGGCGCCGTGCGCTCATCGACCTCCGTTGCGCCATGCATCGACAGCACCATGCGGTCGGAATTCCAATAGGCGAAGACATTCATGCCGGCAGCGACCAGCAGCGCCAGCATGGCGCCCGACTGGCCGCCGATCAGATAACCGACGCCCATGAACAGCGCCGTAAGCCCCGCGAGCAGAACGGCCGTGCGAAAGTAGTTCATGGCTTTCCCTCGGTCCGGGCGGGCCCAGCCGCCGGATGGGCGCTGGAGGCGCTCCGGCCGGGCTCCGGGCTGCAAGATGGTGGACCGACGCCACGCCTTCAAGACCGGCGCGGGCGCGCCCGAGCGCCGCAGCTTGCGGCCTTGACAGGGCGGCCACGATGCGCTTCGCAGACGACCATGGCAAAGGGCGCGGACGAGGACAAGCGGCAGGAACGCCTGGCGCCGCGCGCGCGTTCGCCCGCCGCGCAACGCGCGCTGGCGGAGGCTGCCCTGCGGCGCGCGCGCGCCGATGACCTGGCCAAGCGGCCGGCCGAGGTCGACGGTCCGCGCGGACCCGATCCGGCACGCTACGGCGATTGGGAAAGAAAAGGCATCGCGTCGGATTTCTAGAGCGTTTTCGAGCGAAGTGGGTAGCGGTTCGCGTGAAGAAAACGCGTCAAAACAAAAGCTAGAGCGTTTTCGAGCGAAGTAGGTAGCGGTTCGCGTGAAGAAAACGCGTCAAAACAAAAGCCAGGGCGTTTTCGAGCGAAGTGGGT
>JACQAE010000272.1 GCA_016195095.1 Pseudomonadota bacterium | reverse complement strand
CGCGCGCACGCCCTACGCGCGCTACCGCGATGGCCCGGTTGCCATCGTGGTCGGCTTGCTGTTGCTCGCGCTCGCCGTGCGCCGGATGCGAAGGCAATGAGGGATTATGTTTGCCTACGACTTAAGTGTAATACGTCGCGGCGCGACGTTGCGGCAGCAGCGCTGGCGACATGGCGCGGCGGTCACGCCGCAAGCGGGCGATCGGTGGGCCGGAAATGGGCAGGCGGGGGCCGCCATCACCAAATTATTTACGAAGTATTTCAATAAGTTATGATTTACCGGGGCGCGTTCAAGGTTTAAATTAACGGTTGATAAAGGCATTAGTTGCGTTTGGCACCGATCGAGTCAACATTCCCGTCCGTAGCGGACTCATAGGAGATTGTTATGGCGAAGAAGGCGCCCAACCCGATTGACCGACATGTCGGCAGCCGGGTGCGCATGCGGCGCATGATGCTGGGAATGAGCCAGGAGAAGCTCGGCGACGCGCTCGGGCTGACGTTCCAGCAAGTGCAGAAATACGAAAAGGGAACCAACCGCATCGGTGCCAGCCGCCTGCAGCACATCTCCAATATTCTGCAGGTACCGGTCGCATTCTTCTTCGAGGGCGCGCCGAACTCGCCGGCGATGCGCCCGAGCGGCATGGGCGAGGCGGCGTCGCCGACCTATGTGTCGGATTTTCTCGCGACATCGGACGGATTGTCTCTCACCAAGGCGTTCATGCGCATCGAGAGCCCGAAGTTGCGCCGGCGCATCGTCGATCTGGTCGAGCAGATCGCGGGCAGCAACGAGGAGTGACGCCGCGCGCGCCGCCAGTGCGGCGTCATGCGCATGGCGTGTGTCTCAAGGTTTGCCGCGACGCGCGCGTCGCCCAGTCCTGGCCCACGTTCCGCCCACGTTCGCCCACACCTTGACCCCCGCATTCGGACACTGCAAGAAACACCTCCGACAGCAAATTTGACGCGGCGATGACGCGGCGTCGCGCGAGGAGTGTTCCCGGTGCCCCGTAAGAGCAGCCTGTTCACCAGCGAATCCGTATCCGAAGGTCATCCCGACAAGGTCTGCGACCAGATTTCCGACGCGGTTCTCGACGCGTTTCTTGAGAACGACCAGAAGCTCGGCATCGCCGATGACAGCCTCGTCAACGCGCGCCTGGGCTGCGAGACGCTGTGCACGACCAACAAGATCATCATCGCCGGCGAAGGCCGCGGCCAGACGCCATTGTTCCATAAGCATGGCGGGCGCGCCGTCATCAACCGCGAGATGATCGCCGATATCGCGCGCGCGGTGGTCAAGGATATCGGCTACGACCAGGACGGATTTTCCTTCCACGGCGCCGACATCGAGGTGCTCCTGCACGGCCAGTCGCCGGACATCGCGATGGGCGTGGACGCCAAGAAGAAAAAGGATGGCGAACAGGAAGGCGCCGGCGATCAAGGCATGATGTTCGGCTTCGCCTGCACGGAAAGCGAGGTCTATGAAAAGAACTCGTTCATGCCGGCGCCGATCTATTTCGCCCACAAGATTCTCAAGGTGCTGGCGGAGAAGCGCCGCTCGCGCCAGCTCTTCGACCTGCAGCCGGACGCCAAGAGCCAGGTCACGGTGCAATATGTCGCCGGCAAGCCGGTCGGCGCCACCAAGGTCGTCGTCTCCACCCAGCACAATGCCGAGACGCGCAACGGCCGCAAATACACGCCGGCAATGGTCAAGGACCTGATCGCCGACGCCGTCGCCTCGGCCTTGCCGGACGGTTGGATGCCGCGCAAGGCCTCCGACTTCCTGGTCAATCCGACCGGCAATTTCGTCATCGGCGGACCCGACGGCGATTGCGGCCTGACCGGGCGCAAGATCATCGTCGATACCTATGGCGGCTACGCGCCGCATGGCGGCGGCGCGTTTTCCGGTAAGGATCCGACCAAGGTCGATCGCTCCGGCGCCTATGCGGCGCGCTACCTGGCCAAGAACGTCGTGGCGGCGGGGCTCGCCGAGCGCTGCACGCTGCAGATCGCCTATGCCATCGGTGTCGCCGACCCAATGTCGCTCCTGGTCGACCTGCACGGCACCGGCAAGGTCGAGGAAGCCAAGCTGGAGAAGGTGCTGGCGGAAATCTTTCCGCTGCGGCCGACCAATATCCGCCGCGCCCTCAAGCTCAATCGCCCGATCTACCGGCGCACCGCCGCTTATGGCCATTTCGGCCGCGCGCCGGACAAGGATGGCGGGTTCTCCTGGGAGAGCACCGACCTCGCCAACGACCTCAAGCGGCTATTCTGAGCCCTGCGCGGCGGCAATTTTGTGCGCGCCGCCGTGCGTAGATCGCGGCCGCGATGGCGCCAGCCGGGATTGCGCGAGCCGCAATGATGAGAAGAGCCACGCCCAATTCTGCCACCGCGCCGGCGGGCGCGCACGCGTCGCCCCGGCAGGGCGCGTTTTTCGGGCGGCGCAAGGGCCACCGCCTGCGCGCGCATCACGCGGCGCTGTTCGAGACGGCGTTGCCGCGGCTTGCCATCGATCTTGCCGCGCTCGCGCAAGACGGCCCGCGCGCGCAATTCGCCAGCTCGGTCGACGCCGTTCGCCTCGAAATCGGATTTGGCGGCGGCGAACATCTCATCGCCCAGGCGCAGGCGCATCCGCAATCGGGCTTTCTTGGCTGCGAGCCGTTCGTCAACGGCATGGCGAAAATACTGGCGCATATCGAGGGCACGGGCGTTGCCAATGTGCGGCTCTATTTCGGCGACGCCATCGACCTCTTGGCCGCGCTGCCTTCGGCCTGCCTCGAGCGCGTCGATATCCTTTATCCCGACCCGTGGCCCAAGCGCCGGCACTGGAAGCGCCGCTTCGTACAGGACGCGCGCGTCGCGCAACTCGCCGAATTGCTGCGGCCCGGCGGCGAATGGTGCTTCGCCACCGACGACGCCGATTACGCCGCCTGGACGCTTGAGCGCGCGCTGCGCTCGCGCCGGTTCGCATGGCTTGCCGAAACGGCGGATGACTGGCGCCAGCCCTGGCCCGGCTATTGCCCCACCCGCTATGAACGCAAGGCGCGCGGTGCCGGGCGCCAGCCCTGCTACCTGCGCTTTCGCCGCCCGGGTTGATACCAATGCGCGCCGTCGCCGCGCGGCGGCGCGCTATCTGCCGGCGCGCGCCTCGGCGGCGCGGTTGCGCCAGAATTGCACCACCCGTTGCGCTGTCGCGCGCGACAGGCGATCGAAATTGGCCAGCGCATCCTCGAGCGCCTGGCGCGACATCGGCTTGGCCTTTGGCCGCGCGCCGATGACCGCGCAGGTCGTCGCCCAATCGAACTTCGCGGCGCGGCACAGAATGAGCACAGGATCGACATGCTCGCCGCAGATCAGCCGGTCGGCGATATCGAGGCGAACGCCGCACAGGAGCGCGAGCGCCGCCACGACGTTCTCGGCCTCGCCGCCGGCGGCGAATTCGCCGATCGCGGCCGCGTCGAGCTTGCCGGCGGCATGCAGCGCGCGCACATGTCGGTCGGCGAGCGTATAGTCGCGCGGTTTGGCGTCGGAATTGAGTTCATCGGAGATCTTGAGCAGCACGCGGCGGATTTCCGCCTTGGTGTTGGGATGCGCCATGGCCAACAGACGGTCGCGCACCGTATCGGTCGCCCGCATCACCAGTTCGCGGAACAGGTGCGGCGGAATGTCGGGGCGCCCTCCGACCTGCTCGGCAAGGCCGCCGTCGCGCTCGGCCTGGCGCACGAGGGTTCCGAATCCGCGCTCCGACAGGTTGGCGCCGCGATTGGCCGCCACCATGCGCACGACCTCGGCATTGCCGCGATCGACGAGCACGTCGGTCACCGGCGAATCGATGCGCCGGCGGCTCGAAATCGCCAAGAGGTGCTGCTGGCTCATGTTGCGGGCGACGTCGATGAGATCGGTATCCGCCAGCCTAGCCGACGCGCGCAGCACCGGCCCGGCGATTGCGATGTCGTCGTTTCGCGCCAGCCGCCGCACCACCTCGCGCGGCGCGTTGGCGACCGGCGCCAGGCGCAGCGACAGCTCCACCAACGCCTTGGACTCGATCTGCGCGATCAGCGCCAGCACCACGTCGTCGAATACGCCGACATGGTCCTCGCGATAATGGCCCGCATTATCGATGAACAGCGTCGCGATGCGGCGCAACATCTCCGCGCGCCTGGCGCTCGAGCCGTTGCGCACGACATCCTCAAGTTCCGGGATCAGCGAGGCGTGCGAGCCCATGGTGTCTCGTCGTTTGGGCACGAACCGGGGTCTGGCTTGGCGCCGGCGCCACGTTATGGCGCGAACGTGAAGGAACGGTTAGCCCCGGCGCGCGCGACGCCAGCGATTGCCGCCGCGGCGGCGTCGCAACATGGTGATTTCGCACGGGATCGCTGGAAATTCGCGATTTTTTGGGATCGGCCTCCGGTCTGCCCGCGCGCCCCTTGCGCGGCGCCGGCAAGGGGCTATATGATGCCCCGTCCGTTATGGACATCTCATAGCGATTGGAAAATATTCCGACGTTTTGTGAGAGTGGGCCCCGCCCGGGACCCGCTCTTTTTTGTTTAGCGGCGCGCCGGTTGGACGCACGCACGCGCTGGGTCGGCCGCACGGGCTGATTTCGCCGCGCGACGCGTCCGGGCGAACAGGGGCCGAGCAGGAGGCCGAACGGGATCGCATGTCGCAGCCGCAGACCGCGCGCATGCCGGATGAGCCGCGACTGGTCATGGAGACCGGTCTTGCCGCGCGCGTCGCCAACCTGGTCGAGCCTCTCATCGCGGCGAGCGGCTATCGGCTGGTGCGCGTGCGCGTGGCGGCAACGGACGGGTGCACGGTGCAGATCATGGCTGAACGCGCGGACGCAAGCATGACGGTTGAGGATTGCGAGGCGCTGTCGCGCGAATTGTCGCCGGCGCTCGATATCGCCGACGTCATCGAGCGCGCCTACCGGCTGGAGATTTCCTCGCCCGGAATCGACCGTCCCCTGGTGCGGGTCTCGGATTTCGACCGCTTTGCCGGGCAGGTCGTGAAGGTCGAGATGCAGGTCGCGCTCGATACCCGCAAACGGTTTCACGGCGTTCTTGTCGGCCGCGACGGCGAGCATGTTCGCCTGCGCTGCGCCGAACCGGTGGGCGAGGTGCGCCTGGCGCTCGCCGACATCGGCGAGGCGCGCGTCGTGCTCACCGACGCGCTCCTCACCGCCGCGCTGCGCCGCGCCAAGGCGCGCGCGCGCGGGGGTGTGGGCGGCGCCGAACACCAACCGCCTCCCTCGCGCGGCAAAGCGCCGCGCGGCAACAAACACCGCGCGCCGCCGGGCGCGCCGATCCCAACCGAAGGAGAGTGACGATGGCCGTCGCCGCCAACAAGCTCGAACTGCTCCAGATCGCCGAAGCGGTCGCGCGTGAAAAATCGATCGACCGCGGCATCGTGATCGCCGCGATGGAGGACGCCATCGCCAAGGCTGCGCGCTCGCGCTACGGCAATGAAACCGACGTTCACGCCGAGATCGATCCCAAGAAGGGCGAGCTGCGGCTGTCGCGTCACATGCTCGTGGTCGAGCTGGTCGAAAGCCCGGCCAGCCAGATCGGGCTCGACGCCGCGCGCAAGCACAATCCCGCCGCCCAGATCGGCGACACTATCGCCGATACGCTGCCCCCGCTCGAATTCGGGCGCATCGCCGCGCAGGCCGCCAAGCAAGTCATCGTGCAGAAGGTGCGCGAGGCCGAGCGCGACCGGCAATACCAGGAATTCAAGGACCGCATCGGCGACATCGTCAACGGCATTGTCAAGCGCGTCGAATACGGCAACGTCATCGTCGATCTCGGCCGCGGCGAGGCCATCGTGCGGCGCGACGAAATCCAGCCGCGCGAGACGTTCCGCAACGGCGACCGTGTCCGCGCCTATGTCTATGACGTGCGCCGCGAGACGCGCGGGCCGCAGATTTTCCTCTCGCGCACGCATCCGCAATTCATGGCCAAGCTGTTCGCTCAGGAAGTGCCGGAAATCTACGACGGCATCGTCGAGATCAAGGCGGTGGCGCGCGATCCCGGCTCGCGCGCCAAGATCGCCGTCATTTCGCGCGATTCCTCCGTCGATCCCGTCGGCGCCTGCGTCGGCATGCGCGGCTCGCGCGTGCAGGCGGTGGTCAACGAGCTGCAGGGCGAGAAGATCGACATCATCCCCTGGTCGCAGGACGTGGCGACCTTCGTCGTCAACGCGCTGGCGCCGGCCGAAGTCGCCAAGGTCGTCATCGACGAGGACAAGGAGCGCATCGCCGTCGTCGTGCCCGACCAGCAATTGTCGCTGGCCATCGGGCGGCGCGGCCAGAACGTGCGCCTGGCGTCGCAATTGACCGGATGGGACATCGATATCCTCACCGAGCAGGAGGAATCCGAACGCCGCCAGGCGGAATTCGAAAAGCGCACGAAAATATTCATGGAGGCGCTCGACGTTGACGAGGTCGTCGGCCAGCTGCTGGCCTCGGAGGGCTTCACCTCGATCGAGGAACTCGCCTTTGTCGAGGAGAAGGAGATCGTCGGCATCGAGGGCTTTGACGAGGACACCGCGCGCGAATTGCAATTGCGGGCGTCGGAATACCTCGCCCGCCTGGAGGCCGAGCTCGACGCCAAGCGCGTCGCGCTTGGCGTCGACGATGCGCTCAAGGAGATTCCCGGCCTGACCACCGCCATGCTGGTGGCGCTGGGCGAGAACGACGTCAAAACGATGGAGGATCTGGCCGGCTGCGCCACCGACGATCTCGCCGGCTGGACCGAGCGCAAGGACGGCGAGGCCGCGCGCCAAAGCGGCTATCTCGATGCATTCGGCCTGTCGCGCGAGGAATGTGCGTCGATTATCATGCAGGCGCGCCTCAAGGCCGGCTGGGTCAGCGAGACGGACTTGGCAGCCGAAGTCGTGGCGGAGCCGGCGGTCGGCTGAGGCCGCGCGGATCATCGACGCGCGCGTGACATAAGGTGGCGATCGCGATGCTTTCCCAGCCCGATACCGACTGCGACGACGGCCCCCGTCGAGGCGCGGCGCCGACGCAGCGCCTGTGCGTGGCGACGCGCGAGGTGCGTCCGCTCGACGACCTGCTGCGCTTCGTCGCCGCGCCTGACGGCGTGGTGGTGCCCGACCTCAAGCGCCGCCTGCCCGGTCGCGGCGTGTGGGTCAGCGCCACGCGCTCCGCGCTGGCGATCGCCGCGCGGCAGAACCTCTTCCGGCGCGGTCTGCGCGCCGACGTCGCGGTGCCCGCCGACCTGGCGGAACGCATCGACGCGCTCATGGTCCGCGCGCTTTTGGACGCGCTCGGCATGGCCTACAAATCGGGCGATGCCGTGCTTGGGTTTACCCGCGTCATGCGGTCAATCGAAACGTCTTCCCCGGTCGCGTTGGTGCACGCCTGCGACGCGGCGCGCGACGGTGGGGAAAAAATCCGCGGCGCCGCCGCGGCGCGCGCCGGCGCGGCGGCGATCGTGCGGATCGACGCGTTCAGCATGGCGCAATTGGATTTGGCATTCGGCCGGCCAAATGTGGTACATGCAGCCCTGCTCGAAGGCCCGGCGAGCAAAACCGTTCTGAGGCGCTGGCGAATGCTCGCGCGGTTCCGCGCGGCGGAGTAGGGCTAAGACATTAAGCTTATGTAAACTATGATGTAATTGTCCTCTTACGTCGAGACTGGAATGGTTGAAAAGAAAAATCCTGGCGACAAGACGCTCTCGGTTGCATCCTCCAAGACCATGCCGATCAAACGCGGTGGGGTCGAGCAGGGCGTGGTGCGGCAAAGTTTCAGTCATGGTCGCACCAAGGCGGTGGTCGTCGAGAAGGTCAAGCGGCGGATCGCGGCTCCCGGCGACGCCCGGCCGGCGGAGCCTGTCCCCGCCGCCACAACCACCGCGCCGGCGCGCCGCGCGCCGGGCGCGGGAGCTGCCACGGCAGCGGCCACGGCCATGGTGGCGACGCCGGCGAGCGCCGGCTCTCAGCGCATGTCCGGCGTGGTTCTGCGCACCCTGACCGACGAGGAACGCAACGCAAGAGCGCATGCGCTGGCGGATTCCAAGGTGCGCGAGGCCGAGGAACGCCGCATCGCTGAGGAGGAGGTGCGCCGGCGCGACGATCGCGAATCGCGCGAGCACGCCGAGCGCGAAGCCGCCGAGACGCGAAAACGCGAGGAGGAGGACCGCCGGCGGCACGAGGAGGAAACCAAGCGCAAGGCCGAGCAGGAGGCGAAAAAGCGCTTCGGCGAGGACGAGACCAAGGCGCGGCCAGCCACGGCCGCCGCCACGCGCGCCGCCGTCGCGGCCGAGGCCGAAGACGAGGAGGCGCCGCGGCCGCGTCGTGGCGCCGGGCCGGTTCGCCCGGCCGCCGCGCCCAAGCAGCCCGCCCGCCCCACCGCCGATCGCCGGCGCGGCCGGCTGACGGTGGTGACGGCGCTGACCGCCGGCGAGGAGCGCGAGCGCTCCGTCGCCGCGTTCCGCCGCCGCGTGCAACGGCTCAAGGGCCACGCCAGCGACGAGCCCAAGGAAAAGATCGTGCGCGAAGTCACCATTCCTGAATCGATCACCATTCAGGAACTCGCCAATCGCATGGCGGAGCGCGGCGTCGACGTGATCAAGCTGCTGATGAAGCAGGGCAACATGGCCAAGATCACCGACACGATCGACGCCGACACGGCGCAGCTCGTGGCCGAGGAACTCGGCCATGCCGTGCGCCGGGTGGCCGAATCCGATGTCGAGGAAGGCCTGTTCGACGCCGCCGACGATCCAGAGCTCATGCTGCCGCGGCCGCCGGTTGTGACCATCATGGGCCATGTCGACCACGGCAAGACATCGCTGCTCGACGCCATCCGCCAGGCCAATGTCGTCGCCGGCGAGGCTGGCGGCATCACCCAGCACATCGGCGCCTACCAGGTGACCGCGCCCGCGCGCGGCAAGATCACGTTCATCGACACGCCGGGCCACGCCGCCTTCACCGCCATGCGCGCGCGCGGCGCCAAGGTCACCGACCTCGTCGTGCTCGTCGTCGCCGCCGATGACGGCGTCATGCCGCAGACGGTGGAAGCCATCCGTCACGCCAAGGTCGCCAAGGTTCCGATGATCGTGGCGATCAACAAGATCGACAAGCCGGACGCCAAGGCGGAACGCGTGCGCACCGAGCTATTGCAGCACGAAGTGCAGGTCGAATCGCTCGGCGGCGACGTCCTCGACGTCGAAGTCTCGGCGACCAAGAAGCTCAATCTCGAACGCCTGCTCGATACGATCGGCCTGCAGTCGGAAATCCTCGATCTGCGCGCCGACCCCAACCGGCCGGCCGAGGGCACCGTCATCGAAGCCAAGCTCGACCGCGGCCGTGGCCCGGTGGCGACCGTGCTCGTGCAGCGCGGCACGCTGCGCACCGGCAGCATCGTCGTTGCCGGCGCGGAATGGGGGCGCGTGCGCGCGCTCATTTCCGACACCGGCGCGCCGATCGACGAGGCCGGCCCCTCGACCCCGGTCGAGGTTCTCGGGTTCGGCGGCATCCCGGAAGCCGGCGACCGGCTCGCCGTCGTCGACAACGAGGCGCGCGCGCGCGAGGTCACCGCCTACCGCGCCCGCCAGAAGCGCGAAAAAATGGCGACGCGGGCGAGCGGCCTGCGCGGCTCGCTCGAACAGATGATGAGCCAGCTCAAGACCACGGGCCGCAAGGATTTCCCGCTGGTGATCAAGGGCGACGTGCAGGGCTCGGTCGAGGCGATCACCGGTGCGCTGGAAAAGCTCGGCACCGAGGAAGTGGGCGCGCGCCTGCTGCACGCCGCGGTCGGCGGGATTTCGGAATCGGACGTCACGCTCGCCGCATCGACCGGCGCCGCCATCATCGGCTTCAATGTGCGCGCGCACAAGGAAGCGCGCGAGATGGCCGAGCGCGTCAGCGTCGAGATCCGCTACTACAATGTCATCTACGACCTCGTCGACGACGTGAAGAAGGCGATGTCGGGGCTCTTGGCGCCGACGCTGCGCGAAACCATGCTCGGCAACGCCCAGATCCTCGAAATCTTCATGGTGTCGAAGGTCGGCAAGGTCGCCGGCTGCCGCGTCACCGACGGCCGCGTCGAGCGCGGCGCCAACGTGCGGCTCATCCGCGACAACGTCGTCATTCACGAGGGCAAGCTCTCGCAGCTCAAGCGCTTCAAGGACGACGCGCGCGAGGTGACCGCCGGCCAGGAATGCGGCATGGCGTTCGAGAATTACCAGGACATGCGTGCCGGCGACGTCATCGAGTGCTACCGCGTGGAGCAGGTGCAGCGCTCGCTGTGAGCGGCCTGGCGCGCTTCGATCGCGTCGTGCCGCCGGCAATGCATGGGTCCGCGGCGCGGCAAACCAGGTCAATCGCATTCCGAAGATCGCGCCCGCGCCCCCGTTCCGCCGCTGGGATCGGGGGTTTGAATTCGAACATAACGACGCGCGCGCGCGTGGAGACGGTGAGATGAGCCGCAAGGCGGGAACAAGGGAGCGGCGCGGCCCCACGCAACGCCAGTTGCGCGCCGGCGAGGTCATTCGCCACGCGATGGCCGAGATTCTCGCCCGCGGCGAGGTGCATGACGCGGTGATCGAGGCACATCTGATCACGGTGCCGGAGGTGCGCATGTCGCCGGATCTGCGCATGGCGACCGTCTATGTCATGCCGCTCGGCGGCCATGACGCGCAAACGGTGGTCGAGGCGCTGGCGCGCAACCAGCGCTATCTGCGCGGCGAGATCGCGCGCCGCGTTAACCTAAAATTCGCACCCGACATCCGCTTTCGCATCGACGAACGATTCGAGGAGGCGGAACGGATCGAGAAGCTTTTGCGAACACCGGCGGTGCAGCGCGATCTTGGCGAAGCCGGCAAGGACGAGGCGGAATGAACGCCTCCGCGCAGCGCCCGGCCGCGCAGGCGGCGTCCGCCCCGGGCGGTCGCCAGCGCCGGCGCGAGAAGCGCGACGTGCATGGCTGGGTCGTGCTCGACAAGCCAATCGGCATGACCTCGACCCATGCCGTGTCGGTGGTGCGGCGGCTGTTCCTGGCGCGGCGCGCGGGCCATGCCGGCACGCTCGATCCGTTGGCGTCGGGCTGCCTGCCGCTGGCGCTGGGCGAGGCCACCAAGACGGTGCCGTTCGTCATGGATGGCCGCAAGACCTACCGCTTCACGGTGCGCTGGGGAGAGGAGCGCGATACCGACGACGCCGAAGGCGCCGTTGTCGCGGCGAGCGTTGAGCGGCCGGACGCGGCGGCGATCGGCGCGCTGCTGGCGCGCTTCACCGGGACGATCGCGCAGACGCCGCCGCGCTATTCCGCGGTCAAGATCGCCGGCGAACGCGCCTATGACCTGGCGCGCGAGGGTGAGACGGTCACGCTATCGCCGCGACCCGTTAACATTTATCGCCTGGAACTCGTCGCCACGCCCGGCCCCGACACGGCGATATTCGACGCCGAATGCGGCAAGGGCACCTATGTCCGCGCGCTCGCCCGCGATATCGGGCGGCTCTTGCAATGCTTCGGCCATGTCGCGGCCCTGCGCCGCACCCGCGTCGGTCCGTTCGCCGAAACGGACATGATTTCGCTGGAACAGCTTGAATCTTTGTGCCATAGAGCCGCTGCCGGCGAGGCGAGCCTTGCCGGCGCGCTCAAGCCCGTCGAGACCGCGCTGGACGACATCCCGGCGCTGGCCGTCAGTCGGGCGGATGCGGCCAGGCTCCACCGGGGCCAGGCCGTACTGATGCGCGGACGGGACGCTCCCGTATTGCAGGGTATGGTCTATGTCATGGCGGCGGGAAAGCTCGTCGCCATTGCCGAGATCGAGCGCGGAGAAATCGTCCCCAAGCGCGTGTTCAACCTCGCCGGGCTGCATGGCAGCGTCGGCCGATAGGAAAAAGGTTCTTGACGATGTCGATTTCCGCCGGCCGCAAGGCCGAAGTCATCAAATCCTATGCGATCAAGGCCGGCGATACCGGGTCGCCGGAAGTCCAGGTGGCGATCCTCTCGGAGCGCATCACCACCCTGACCGATCATTTCAAGACACACGTCAAGGACAACCATTCGCGGCGCGGCCTGCTGAAGCTCGTTTCGCAGCGCCGTCAGCTTCTCGATTATTTAATGCAGACGGATGAAGCGCGATACCGCTCGCTGATCGACCGGCTCGGCATCCGCCGCTGACAATGTCGGGCGCGGATTGAGCCGCGCACGCGAAGGCCGGTCGCGGTGGACCGCCCGAAAAATCCGCGCGTACAGGAGTAATGGACGCGTAAAGAGATCGGGTTCGCGCAATCGGCGCGGGCTTGAATGTAGAGTTTACGCAATCGGCGCAAGTTTGATTGTTGTTGTTTACGCAATCGGCGCAAGCTTGATTGCGGGTGACGGCGCGGAATGTGCCATTGGCAAACGCGCGCGAGTTCGGACGATGGCGCCTTGCCGTCGTCCCGCAGGTGCGGCGGCGCGGCCGCCGAAAGGGGCCGGACGCATTCGAAGCGCCGGCATATCAGGAAGCGAGAAAGCCATGGCAGGATCGCCGGATGCTGACGCAATACGCGCAAGGCCCGCGTATGGCAGCGTCTCGCCGTCTTGCTCATGGCTTTCGGAGCCTTTCGAGAACCATGAGAGAAACAGACAATGTTTGATATCCATCGTGTTGAGCTTGACTGGGGGGGACGCAAACTCGTCCTAGAGACGGGCAAGGTCGCCCGCCAGGCCGACGGCGCGGTCGTCGCGACCTATGGCGGCACCACCGTGCTGGCGACCGTGGTCGCGGCCAAGACGCCCAAGGCGGGAATCGATTTCCTGCCGCTGACTTGCAATTATTTCGAGAAATTCTATGCCGCCGGGCGTATTCCGGGCGGCTATTTCAAGCGCGAAGGCCGTCCGACCGAAAAGGAAACGCTGGTCTCGCGCCTGATCGACCGGCCTATTCGCCCGCTCTTCGCGGATGGCTGGCGCTGCGACACGCAGGTCATCGTCACTGTGATGTCGCATGACCTCGAAAACGACCCCGATATTCTCGGAATGGTCGCCGCCTCGGCGGCGCTCACCCTGTCGGGCGCGCCATTCATGGGCCCGATCGGCGCCGCCCGCGTCGGCTTCATCAACAACGAATACGTGCTCAATCCGCAGATCGACGAGATGGTGGAAAGCCATCTCGACCTCATCGTCGCGGGCACGCCCGACGCCGTGCTCATGGTCGAATCGGAAGCCCGCGAATTGAGCGAGGACATCATGCTCGGCGCGGTGATGTTCGGGCACCGGCATTTCCAGCCGGTGATCGACGCCATCATCAAGCTCGCCGAGAAGGCCGCCAAGGAGCCGCGCGAGGTGGCGAGCGACGAGAATTCGGCGCTTGAAACCGAAATGCTCGGGCTCGTCGAGAAGGATTTGCGCTCTGCCTATGCCATCGCGCAGAAGCAGGAACGCCACGTCGCCGTCGACGCGGCCAAGGCCAAGGTGAAGGCGCATTTCCTGCCCGAGGGCGCGGAAAAGCCGCGCTTCGACGCGCAGCGCGTCCTCGAAACGTTCAAGACGCTCGAAGGCAAGATCGTGCGCTGGAACATCCTCGATACCGGCCGGCGCATCGACGGGCGCGACGTGCGCACCGTGCGCCCGATCGTGGCCGAGGCCGGCGTCCTGCCGCGCACCCACGGCTCGGCATTGTTCACGCGCGGCGAGACGCAGGCACTGGTCATCGCCACGCTCGGCACCGGCGAGGACGAACAGTTCGTCGACGCGTTGCAGGGCACCTACAAGGAAAACTTCCTGCTGCATTACAACTTCCCGCCGTTTTCCGTGGGCGAGACCGGCCGTCTCGGCACGCCCGGCCGCCGCGAGATCGGTCACGGCAAGCTCGCCTGGCGCGCCATCCACCCGATCTTGCCGGCGCATCACGAATTCCCCTATACGATCCGCGTCGTGTCGGAGATCACGGAGTCGAACGGCTCCTCGTCCATGGCCACCGTTTGCGGCGCTTCGCTCGCGCTCATGGATGCCGGCGTGCCGCTCAAGCGGCCGACGGCGGGCATCGCCATGGGGCTCATCCTCGAGGACAAGCGCTACGCCGTCCTCTCCGACATCCTCGGCGACGAGGACCACCTGGGCGACATGGATTTCAAGGTCGCCGGCACCGAGCGCGGCGTGACCTCGCTGCAGATGGACATCAAGATCGCCGGCATCACCGAGGAGATCATGCGCATCGCGTTGGCGCAGGCGATGGAAGGGCGCATGCATATCCTGCGCGAGATGGCCAAGGCGCTGGCCTCCGCGCGCGCCGAGCTTGGTGAGCACGCGCCGCGCATCGAGGTGTTCTCGATCCCGACCGACAAGATACGTGAAGTCATCGGCACCGGCGGCAAGGTCATCCGCGAAATCGTTGAAAAGACCGGCGCCAAGATCGACATCCAGGATGACGGCACGGTCAAGGTCGCATCCTCGAAGGCGGAATCGATCAAGGCCGCCATCAACTGGATCAAATCGATCGCGTCCGACCCCGAGCTTGGCCATATCTACGAAGGCACCGTCGTCAAGGTCATGGACTTCGGCGCCTTCGTCAATTTCTTCGGTTCGCGCGACGGCCTCGTGCATATTTCGCAACTGGCGGAGCGGCGCGTGCAGAAGACCTCCGACGTTGTCAAGGAAGGCGACAAGGTCAAGGTCAAGCTGCTCGGCTTCGACGAGCGCGGCAAGGTGCGCCTGTCGATGAAAGTCGTCGATCAGCAGACCGGCGAGGACCTCGAGGCCAAGCAAAAGGCCGCCTTGGCCGAGCAGCGCGAAGTCGCCGGCGGCGAGTAGGCCGCAGGCGCCGACGCACCCCGACATTCGCCGATCGAATGTCGGGGTCGGACCACGCGCACCGGCCCGTCGCACGCCGTAAAATGAAGAATTAATATATATTTCAAATGGTTATGAAAATGCGCCGGTTTGTGTCGGCGGTCACATCGCCCTTTCCATGGGGGCGCTACAAATCCTCAGACACGAGCACCTTCCCACCACGCTCATTGTCTCGATTGACCCCAAAACTACCCCACCGCCCGCGCCCCCCAGGCCCGGGCGGATTTTTTTGTCCCGGTTTCATCCCGCCCGGTTCCGTTTTGCCCGCGTGCGGCGCCGGCGCGAAGGCATCTGCCGCGCAACGCGCGCCGCTTCACCGTCAGAAAATGCGCATGCCGGATTCGACTTTTGCGCCGCGCGTTCTATGGTCAAGGCGTCATCGCGTGTTTCGGCGATTGGCCTGTCCAACCCATGGCGACACCGAGCAACCGCAACGCCAACCTGCTGACCGGGCTTCCGGAACATCTCTCCGCGCAGCTCTTCGCCAGCGCGCGCCCGGTGCGCCTGGCCGCCGGCGAAACGCTGTTCGTGTCCGGCGACAGCGGCGACGGCTGCTATCGGGTCGATCAGGGGCTGCTCAAGGTCAGCATCATGTCGCCATCGGGCAGCGAGCGCATCCTCGCCATTCTCGGGCCGGGCTCGCTTGTCGGCGAATTGTCGATCATCGACGGGCTGCCGCGCTCGGCCTCGGTGATCGCGTTGCGCGATTGCGAACTGAGCTTCGTCAGCCGCGCGATTTTCGCCGATTGCGCGGTCAAGCATCCGCAGATCTATCAATACCTCGTCGCGCTATTGGCGGCGCGGCTGCGCGAGACCGACGAAGTGGTCGCGGCGTCGAGCTTTCTGCCGCTCAAGGGCCGCCTCGCGGTCACGCTTCTGGAACTGGCCGACCATTTCGGCAAGGATCTCGGGTCCGGGCGCGTGCTCATCCGCCACAAGTTCGGGCAGAGCGACCTCGCCGCGATGGCCGGCATCGCGCGCGAGAACGTCAGCCGCATCCTCAATGACTGGCAGCGCCGCAAGCTGGTGAGCCGCGTCTCGGGATATTACTGCCTGGAGGACACAATCAAGCTCGCGCGCCAGGTCGATTTGTAGGCGCCCATATCGCGGCGCGGTTCAGCGCGGATCGCGGGCTGGCGCGCCGCCGGCGCCGCCCGGCGGCTCGGATGCGGATCGCGCGCCGGCCGCGCCCAGCGTCTCGGTCACCAGTTGGCCGAGCGCCACGAAATCGACCTTGCGCGGCGACGTGCGCCGCCAGGCAAGACCGATGGCGCGGCCCGGCTCGGGCGAAAAAAAGCGCAGCAGCTTGACCCGCTCGTCGCGCACCTCGACATCCACCGCCACCCTCGGCACCAGCGTGATGCCGTAACCGTTGGCCACCATCTGCATGACCGTCGCCAGGCTGGTCGCGCCAAGCCCGACCGCCTGGTCGCCGCGCGCGCCGCTGCAATAGGCCAGCGCCTGGTCGCGCAGGCAGTGACCTTCCTCGAGCAGGATCAGGCGCTGCTCGTCGATATCGCGCGGCGTCATGCGCGCGGCCGCCGGGCGCGGATCGTCGGCGGGCACGGCAAGCAGGAACGCGTCGTCGAACAGGTGGATGGTTTCGATGTCGGGCTCCGCCACCGGCAACGCCAAGAGCACCGCGTCAAGCGCGCCGGCGATCAGCTCCTCGATGAGCGTCGCCGTCTGCGTCTCGCGCAATTCGATGCGCAATTCCGGATAACGACGCTGTAGCGCGGGAAGGATTTTCGGCAATACATAAGGCGCCAGCGTCGGAATGATGCCGAGATTGAGCCGGCCGATCAGAGGGCGGCTGCCGTGGCGCGCGAAATCGATGAGGTCGCGCGTCGCTACAAGGATGTGATCGGCGCGCCGCGCCACCTCGTCGCCCACCTGCGTCAGCACGATCTCGCCGCGCCGGCGTTCGACCAGGACCACGCCGAGCGCCAGTTCCAGGTCGCGGATCTGCATCGACAATGCCGGCTGCGTCACGCCGCTGGCCTGCGCGGCGCGCCCGAAATGGCGATGCTGCGCCAAGGCGGTGAAATAACGTAGCTGGCGCAACGTGGTCATTTCAATAAGATAATCTGATTAAAATGGTCAGGCAATACTATTAGACCTTATGGATGGCGCACCCCATGTTGAATGCTGCGCCGGTTCCCCGGTCGGCCGCAATTCGATGTTCACGCAAAAAATGGAGACAACCCATGGCGAAACGTCCCGTCCTGACGACGACGGCCGGCAACCCGATTGCCGATAACCAGAATTCGCTCAGCGCCGGCCCGCGCGGCCCGCTGCTGCTGCAGGACTACCAGCTCATTGAAAAGCTCGCGCACCAGAACCGCGAGCGCATCCCCGAGCGCACCGTGCACGCCAAGGGATGGGG
>JACQAE010000271.1 GCA_016195095.1 Pseudomonadota bacterium | reverse complement strand
GGGATGGGCGCAGGCGACGCAGCCGGCTGGTATGCACGGCATCCGCGAGGCCTATTTCGCGGCGGCGCCGGGCGCGCAGCTCGTATCCTTGCAGATCGGTGATGGCGCGCCTTACACCATCGCCAGCCACGCCGGCGCCAACCGCGGCATGCTCGTGACGCTGACGCTGGACGCGGAGGATAATCCGCGCGTGTCGCAATACCTCTTGCCGCTCGGCCATTTGGTGAAACATATGCCGGATGAAATGCGCGATCGGGTCATTTCGCGCAATCATTTGCGGGACGTGCGCTTTCTGGCGCAGGCAAGCCGCGCCTTCCGGCAGCGGCGCGATCTCTTCAAGGAAACGTCCGGGGGCGAACTCAGCGAGCTGTTAGACGCCAAATGGCTCGATCCGATCGCCTCGACGCTCGCCGCCTATGAGGCGCTGCGGCGCGGCCGCAAGGACGAGATGCGCGAAGTCGTCGTCACCATGCGGCGTTTCTTCGGCGACATCCCCGACACCATGGCCTTGGCGCGGCTTGCCGGCGAGGATATCGGGCGCCCGCGCGGCGTGCCGCTGTTCTTCGACGGGTTGCGCGCGTTTCCCGATTACGCCGACTGGCTGCCGCTGCCGGCCGGCAATCTCGATTTCACCAGCCCGTGGACGGCGTGGCGTGACGCGGTGCGCGGCAGCGGCGAAGCGCGATAGGGCGGTGTCGGCGCCGCTTGGCGGCCGGCGATCTGGAATGGCCGCACTTCAGGCGGGTTCGACCTCCTGGTCGGCGTCGCCCGATGCCGCGCGCACGGCGTCGGCTTGCTCGGCCAGCAGCGCCCAGCCATGCGCCATGATCATCAGCGCCGCCTTGTGTCCGCGCGCCTTGGCCTCTTGCGCCAGGCGCAGGCATTCGAGTGCGTCGTTGCGAATTTCACTTGCTGTACGCATTACCAACTCCTGTTAACGACGGCAGTCTTCGTGTCGCACGGTTCCATGGTCAGGCTGCAACGAAACTGCGGCGATTTCACGAAATCATTGCGGACGGGCGCGTCCAGGACATGCCGCATTTGGCGCCCTGGCCGCCGAAACGATCACGTCGGCTTGACGGGGGTTTCGCGGGCAGCCTCGGCCGATTACATAGTCCAGGGAGCAATCCCGTCCGCAAACGGAGACCATCATGCAGGTCGCAACCGCACAACCCCCGGTCGAAAGCATTCGCGCCGGGCTCAATTACATCGTCGATACCGGCGTGCCGCCGGCGGTCTATGTCGATTGGCCGGAGATGGCGCACCTGGCCAACCCGCCGCGCTACGAGCGGCGCGAGGTGACGCTGCGCGACGGGCGGCGGCTGCGCGATAATTTTCGGCTCGACACGCACGGATTTGCGTTTACCGATCACGACACGCGCATGGCGGATTTTTCCGACCAGGACGAACTGGCCAGGGTCTACGAACCCGAGGTCCAGGCCCTGGTCAAGAAACGTTCCGGCGCGTCGGATGTACTCGTTTTCGACCACACGATCCGTATCGGCGACGATGCCGCGCGTGCCAGCGCCAACGCGCGCGCGCCGGTCAAGGGCGTGCACAATGATTACACGGAGAATTCGGCGCCGCAGCGGCTGCGCGATATTCTTGGCGCCGCCGAGGCCGAACGGCGCATGCGCAACCGCTTCGCCATTATCCAGGTCTGGCGCCCGATCCGCGGCACGGTCACGATCGATCCGCTGGCGATCTGCGACGCGCGCAGCATTCCGCAGGAAGGGTTCATTCTGTTGCAGCGGCGCTACCCGCACCGCATCGCCGAGGTCTACCACATCGCCTATCACCCAGCGCATGCGTGGTTCTATTTCCCGCGCATGCAGCGCCATGAGGCGTTGGTGTTCAAGGTGTTCGATTCCGACGCCCGCCAGCCGGCGCGCTTCACCGCGCATACCGCGTTCGACGACCCCGGCACGCCGGCCGACGCGTCACCGCGCGAAAGCATCGAGACGCGCACGTTCGCGTTTTTCGATTAGAGCATGATATCGAAAACCGGTTCCCACTTTTCGCGATCATGGTTCTTTGCGTTCGAGCATGATCTTTTCCAATAGACGGCTTCGCGCTTTTCACCGTCATGCTCTCGAGCCTATCCCGTTTCCATTGAATCGGAATTCGCTCGATTTTCCCTGGCTTCGTCGCGTTTTCCGCGGCGAAGCGGTTCCCGTTTCGCTGGATAATGCTCCGGCGGCGGGCGGCGCTCATCGGGCCACCAATGCCGCGCGGCGACGGACGGGCTTGTGGCATCGATCGCGCCTTGGGGCAGTGGCGCGCCGCGCGGTGCGCGGAGCGACTTTCCTTCATGCCGGCGGCAGCCTTCGTCCCGACAAATTTCGCGCGCTTTTTCAGCGTCCGTTCCGGCGAATTGCCGATCGCACCCGACAGGCATAGGTTTCCCACCCGCTCGGCCGGCGCCATCGCCGGTTCCCTTGATCATTCTCGTGTTGAAAGGCCAAGCCATGCTCAGCGCCGATACGATCACCTTTTTTCATGCGCCGCAGTCCCGTTCGACGGGGGTGCTGACCTTGTTGGAGGAACTGGGTGCTCCCTACGAGCTGCAAGTCCTCAACATGAAAGCGGGCGAGCAGCGCCAGGCCGCGTATCTGATGGTCAATCCCTTGGGCAAGGTGCCGGCGATCAGGCATGGCGAGGCGCTGGTCACCGAGCAGGTGGCGATATTCATCTATCTGGCCGACCTGTTTGCCAAGGCTGGGCTGGCGCCGCCGATCGGCGACGCGCGGCGCGGCCCCTATTTGCGCTGGATGGTCTACTACGCCGCCTGTTTCGAGCCGGCGATTATCGATCGGGCGACCAAGCGCGAACCGGCGCCGCTCGCGATGTCGCCTTACGGCGATTTCGACACCATGTTCGGGACCGTCCTGGCGCAGCTCGCCAGGTCTCCCTACCTGCTCGGCGAGACCGTCTCGGCGGCGGACATCCTGTGGGGCGTGGCGCTCGGTGTGGTGTTGAAGTTCAACTTGGTGCCGGAAAGTCCGGTGCTGCGCGACTATGCCGGGCGCGTGGCCGCGCGCGCGAGCTGCGTCAAGGCGACGGCGAAGGACGCCGAACTTGCCGCGGCGCAGGAGGCCGCGCAAAAACCGGCGCCGGCGCAGGGGTGAGCGCGATCGGCGCGGGCTTGCGAACATGCTCGCGCGCGCCTGCAAAATAGGTTGCAACCTGACCTTTTCGCGAAACCGGTTCCCATATCGGCGGAAAATGCCCTAGACTTCGCGCGCTTGCGTGCGCGGAGCTGGCAATGGTTGGCGTGCCGATAAGCGTTTCGTCCATCGTCGCGGCAATGATTGCGGCCGCGATGGCCGCCATGCCCGCGGGCGCCGCCGACGACGCGACCAGCATGCGCGCGCTGCGCGCAGCCTATCGCTGTCCGATCGTCGACCGGCTCGAGCGCATCTACGAGGCCGGCGACCCGTCCGAGCATCGTGATCGCTTTATCGCCGTGAACGTTGGCGGGCATCCGCACGGCTATGTGCAATGCATATTCTACGACTTTCGCACCAAGATGCTGTGCGAGGCGTCGTCGGGGTTCTATTTTACCAAGCCGGGCGAAAGGCGGACCTTTCGCCCGAGCGCGACGGCGATCGCCGGGCTCGCCCGGCTCGGTTTCTCGACCGACGATTCGCAGGGCAATTTCAGTGTCGAGTTCGACGTCGGCGCCAAGCCCGATTTCAACGCCATCGCGGATTTCATGCTCGCCGCGCTGCATGACGGCTATGGCGCGCGCGCGGAAACGACGCTGACCTTCAACTCGCCGTTCGCGCCGCGCGCCACGACCCTGTGCACGCCGGTCGGCTGAGCCGGCGGCCGCGCGCGCGGGCGGAAAATGCGCGAGAGCCTGATCGCTTGCGGTTAATTCGTGCGCAGGCTCCAGAGCCTTGTCCTGTATTGATGGAATTAAAGCCGGGGCTCTAACTTTTTCGGTTTGACGCGTTTTCTTCACGCAAACCGGTTCCCGCTTCGTTCGAAAACGCTCCGGCCCGTGTTGGCGCATGATCTCGGTGCCGAAAAGCGGTTCCCACTTTTCGCGATCATGCTTTTCGCTTGGCGCATGATCTTGGTCCCGAAAAGCGGTTCCCACTTTTCGGGGTCATGCGCTAGCGCCGCCGCGGTTTCCATCCGCCGCGCATGCCGGTCTTGCCGCCGCTCGAGCGCGCGCCGTCCGGATTGGGCCGATGCACCTGGCTTTCGTGGTGGAGCGCGATGCCCATCTCGTCGAGGCTGGGCTTGTGCACGCGGCTGTCCGGGCGCACCGGCCCGCCCGCACCCGCCATTGGCGCCGCGCGCGCGGATTTGGCGAAGCGGTTGCCGCCGCGCCCACGCCCCTTGTCACCTTGCGCGGCATGGTACTTCGCCGTCGGGTCGTCGATGACCGCCATTTCGGTGGCGCGCAGGCGCTTGACCTCGTCGCGCATCCGCGCCGCCTCCTCGAAATCGAGGTCAGCGGCGGCCGCGCGCATGCGCGTTTCCAGGTCGGCGATCACCGCCTCGAAATTGTGCCCGATGGAGGCGGTTTCCTCCTCGCCGATGCCCGCGAGCCCGCCGGTGGTCGAGACCAGCACGTGGTCGCGCTCGTAGACGGAGTCGAGAATGTCGGCGATGCCCTTGCGCACGCTTTCCGGCGTGATGGCGTTCTCGATATTGTATGCCGCCTGCTTCTCGCGCCGCCGGTCGGTCTCGGCGATGGCGCGCTGCATCGAACCGGTCACGACGTCGGCATAGAGGATGACGCGGCCGTCGATATTGCGCGCCGCGCGGCCAATGGTCTGGACGAGCGAGGTCTCGCTGCGCAGGAAGCCTTCCTTGTCGGCGTCGAGAATGGCGACCAGCGCGCATTCGGGAATGTCAAGGCCCTCGCGCAGGAGGTTGATGCCGATGAGCGCGTCGAAGGCGCCGAGGCGCAGGTCGCGGATGATCTCGATGCGCTCGATCGTGTCGATGTCGGAATGCATGTAGCGCACGCGGATGCCCTGCTCGTGCAGATATTCGGTCAAGTCTTCAGCCATGCGCTTGGTCAGCACGGTGACCAGCGTGCGGTAACCGGCCTGCGCGGTCTGCCGCACCTCGCCGACGAGATCGTCCACCTGCGTGCGGGCGGGACGGATCTCCACCGGCGGATCGATCAGCCCGGTGGGGCGGATCACCTGCTCGACAAAGACGCCGCGCGCTTCGTTCATCTCCCAAGGACCGGGCGTGGCAGAGACGGCGAGACTCTGCGGGCGCATGGCGTCCCATTCCTCGAAACGCAGCGGCCGGTTGTCCATGCAGGAGGGCAGGCGGAAGCCGTATTCCGCCAGCGTCGCCTTGCGGCGGAAGTCGCCGCGATACATGCCGCCGAGCTGCGGGATGGTGACGTGGCTCTCGTCCAGGAAGACCAGCGCATTGTCGGGCACGTATTCGAACAGCGTGGGCGGCGGCTCGCCCGGCTTGCGGCCGGTGAGGTAGCGCGAATAATTCTCGATGCCGGCGCAGGAGCCGGTCGCCTCCATCATCTCCAGGTCGAACATGCAGCGCTGCTCCAGGCGCTGCGCTTCCAGCAGGCGGCCGGCGCGGTTCAATTCCTCCAGCCGACCGCGTAATTCCTGCTTGATCGACTGCATGGCTTGAATGAGCGTCGGGCGTGGCGTGACATAGTGGGAGTTGGCGTAGATCTTGACGAAATCGAGCTCGTCGCTGTTCTGGCCGGTGAGCGGATCGAATTCGTGGATGCCTTCGATCTCGTCGCCAAACAGCGAGACGCGCCAGGCGCGGTCCTCATAGTGGGCCGGTAAGATTTCGATGCTGTCGCCGCGCACGCGGAAGGTGCCGCGGGAGAAATCGCCGGCGGTTCG
>JACQAE010000260.1 GCA_016195095.1 Pseudomonadota bacterium | reverse complement strand
TCGGCGAGCGCCTTCTCGGCCTTGAGATTCTCGTTGGCCTGGCCGTGGCTCTTTGAGGCCTCGGCCAATTCGGCGCGAAAATCGTTCGCCACCTTGCCGGCGGATTGCAGTTCGGCCTTGAGCTGGTTGATCTCATAGTCGCGCTCGACCAGGAGGCCGCCTTGTTCGGTCAGCCGCGTTTCGAGGTCGTGCACGCGGCGGCCGAGGATTTCCGCCTCGGTCGTCTGCACCATGAGCTGGCGTTCGAGCTGGGTGACGCGCGCGCCAAGGTTTTCGACGCGCCCGCGCTCCTCGGCGAGTTCCTTGGTGGCGGCGTCGGCGTCGGCGCGTTCGCGACCGAGACGGTCCTCGGCTTCCTTGACCTCGGATTCGAATTTCTCGACTTGTGTCTTGAGCGTATCGACCTGGGTTCGCAGCGCGACGATCTCGACGCGCTGGCTGTCGGTGACGACCGCGCGCTCGTTGAGTTCGGTGCTGAGCTTTTCGAGATCGGAGCGCCGGTCGGCGAGCGTGCGTTCGGCGTCGTGCAGCGTATTCGACTTGTGCGAAATTTCCTGCTCGGTCGTGCGCATCTGGTCGCGCAGCGCGCGCTCGCGCGCTTCCAGCGCGAATATCGCGGCGGTTTTCTCGCCAAGCTCGAGCTTGAGGCGGTTGATGGCATCGGTCTTCTTGCCGATTTCGGCGAGCTGGGTGGAGGTTCGCGCCTTGAGCTGGTCGACGCTCATCTCCAGCCGCCGCGTCGACATGGCGAATTCCGCGCGCAATTGGTCCTTGTCGGCGTGGATTTCCGCCATCGACATCGGCGTCGCCGCCTCGACGCGCTTCAAGGTCAGGCGCGCCGCGCGATTATGCACGAGTGGCAGGAAGACGAGTCCAAGCAAACTCGCGACAAGGAACCCAATCGCGAAAAACATGATCTGTTCGATCATGAGGGGCGCCTCCGGCCGCCGAATGCTACTCTATCAACCATGGCACGGGGCTGAGGTCACTTTCCAGCATCACCCCCGATTAACCTAAATCGCCAACGCGGGGTGGCGCCGGCTGCGGACGGCAACGGGCGCAAGCATAGGCACGTTCTCGCCACGCCTCCCGGTCAGAACGGATTCCAGGTCGCCCTGGGAGTGAATTTGAGATAGCCGACATTCGCGCCGAGCCGCAATCCAACCCCGGAGCGGATCGGCACCAGCACAATATCGTTCGCGGTCAGCGCCGTCATGCCCAATCCGCCGACAAAATAAGCCGAGCCGCTCACGCCCCCGAAGCGCTGATAGATCGCGTTGGTGGCCGGTAGGTGGTAGACGAGGATCATGGTGCGCGAACCTTCGCCGCCAAAATCCCAGCCGACGGTCGGCCCCTGCCAAAACACCCGCAGGTCGCCGGCGTTTTTCGTGTAGAGCACGCCTTCCCCAAAGCGCACGCCCCCGACGAAGGCGCCGCCGCCCTCCTCCCCGAGCACGTAGCCGTTGGGCAGGCCCCATTGGCTGACGGCGCGCTCGATGATCGTCGCCAGTCCACGTGAGATGCCGCCGAAGAACTTGTGCCCCGCATCGACGAGTTCGCCGGAGCCATAGGTCGGCCGCGCCGGCTGCGGCGTCGACTGCGCCAGGCCGGGCCGCGTGCCGATCGTGGCCGATACGACAAGCGCCAGCAGCGCATAGCGCAGAACGCAAAACATCCACTGCCCCCTCGATAATCCGCGTTTGTCCGCAATTAACCCGTTGCACATAGGCGGTGCCCTAATCTTGTGGCCGTTCGACGGCCGAATCATACGAGGCTTGGGCAGAACTATGACCTCACTGCGACGGCAGAGAAAGCCATTGCTGCGAATCCTTGCCTTGGCCGTGGCGGTCGCATTGGCGGTCTCGCTTGGCGCGGCGTCGCGACAAGCCGGCGCCGTCACCGAGCGCGTCGTCGTCGATTTTCAGACTGGGCTCGCCATTTACGGCTATGACCCGGTCGCCTATTTCACCCGCGCCGCGCCGACCAAGGGGCGCACGGAACTGGAGAAATTCCACGCCGGCGCGGTCTGGCGCTTTCGCAACGAAGGCAACTTGTCCGCCTTTAACCGCGATCCGGCGGTGTTCATGCCGGTCTATGGCGGTTACGACGCAATGGCGCTCATTCGCGGCGTGGCGGTGCCGGGAAACCCCTTGATCTGGCTGATCAACGCGGACCGCGTCTTTCTGTTTTATGACGACGGGTCACGCGCCGCCTTCGCCGCCAATCCCACGGTCGCAAAATCGCTCGCCGACGCCCAGTGGCAAGACGTGCGCCGTACCCTCATCGACCGCTGAGGTACGATCCCGTCCGGATGCCGCTTCGCGCTTTTCGGCAGCTTGCCTTAGGGCGACTCAATTGCCGCCTGGCCGGTAAAGGCCCGCGTGGCAAGCGTCGGATCGGCAAACGCGACAAATCCGGGGACACGGTAATCTCCAGCGGCGACGGCGGTATAATCAAGCGGGTGCCCGTGCGGATTGCAAAGGGAGCCGCCGGCCGCGGCGAGGATGGCGTGTCCAGCCGCGATATCCCAGGCGCTGGTTGGCGCGAGCCGCGGATAGAAGTCGGCCAACCCATCGGCTAGCCAGCACAGTTTGAGCGCCGACCCCACGGCGATCTGGCGCGGGTTGCCGAGGCGGGCAAGGAAATTTACCGACTGGGCGTCGAGATGCGAGCGGCTGACAAGGGCGACGAGGCCCTCGGCAGGGGCGCGCCTTGCCCGGATCGGCGTTGCGTCGGCGGCCGCGCCGTCGGCCAGGCGTAGTTTTTGCGCGCCGGCTCCCGGCACGCTGCGGTAAAGCAACCCGCGCGCCGGCGCGGCGACAATGCCGGCAAGTGGGCGCGAATCAACCATCAAGGCGACGTTGATGGTGAATTCATCGCGCCCGGCGATGAATTCACGCGTCCCGTCGAGCGGGTCGATCAGGATATAGGGTTGCCCTGGACGCGGCGGCGCGGCGCTCGCGATGCGCTCCTCGGAAATAACCGGCCAATCGGGCAGCAGGCGTTGCGTCCCTTGGACCAGGATGGCGTCGGCGGCGTGGTCGGCGGCGGTGACCGGAGAACCGTCGGCCTTGCGCGCCGCGGGTGGGCGATCCTCGCCCATTGCCTGAATGCAGGCGGCGGCGCGCACGACAATTTCGGTCAGCCTTTCGAGCAGGGCGACGGACACCGATTGGGAGGAAAAGGTCACGCCCATGTCGTCCTTTTTGCTGGATATGGTCGCTACGCACTTGCCGCATGGTTGGCGTTTTGGCGGCGGTTTTTTGCCGGATGCGGTGTACCACAAAAGCCGCGCCGCGCGCCGCACCCTTGCCGAATCATGCCAGTGTGTGGCACCGCCGCAGCGGAGCCCAAGCCCATGTCGCAACCGATTGAACTGCATGCCCTCGATCTGGCGGCGCTCCTGTGCTCGCGCGTCTGCCACGATCTCATCAGCCCGGTCGGCGCCATCGCCAATGGGCTGGAGGTTCTCGACGACGCCAAGGACGCCGAAACCCGCACCTTCGCCCTCGATCTGATCAAGAAAAGCGCGCACCAGGGCTCGGCGCGGCTGCAATTCTGCCGGATCGCCTTTGGCGCCGCGGGGTCACCGACTTCGCCGGTCGATCTCGGCGAAGCGGAAAAAGTGGCGCGCGGCCTGCTCGAACACGAGAAAACCAAGCTGACGTGGGGATTACCCCGCGAGATGGTGGCCAAGAACCGGGTCAAGCTGCTGCTCAACATGCTGTTGATCGCCACCCAGACGATTCCGCGCGGCGGAAACCTGACGGTCGAAGCCATCGGCGCCGGCGACGCCATGACCTTCCGCATCGTCGCCGCCGGGCTCAACGCGCGCGTGCCGCAAGCGATCGCGGGGCTGCTGGCGGGCGGCTCGCCCGGCGAATCGATCGACGCCCACGCCATCCAGCCCTTTTATACCGGCCTCTTGGCGCGCAGTTGCGGCCTGGCCGTGACCATCGGCATGGACGGCGATGCCGTTGCGGTAAGCGCGCAATAGCCGTCCGGCGGCCGAATGCGACCGTTTTCAAGAGTTTTGTTGGAATTTATTGCGCGCCGGCGCCTGCCGGCCGGAAAATGCCTGAATTATCGCCAGTTGAAGGCCGCCTGATGCGGCGAAATACGCGCGTCGGCAACCAATCTTAAACATTTTACCAACACACTGCCCTTGCTCCCGCAAGACGCGGTCCGCTCGGCCGCGTCTGCAAATAAAGGCTACCTGCCATGGACGATCTGCTGCGGGAATTCCTGACCGAAACCAACGAAAGCCTTGACGTGGTTGACGTCGAACTTGTGCGTTTTGAACAAGAACCCAATAACGCCAAGATTCTCGACAACATTTTCCGCCTCGTCCATACCATCAAGGGAACCTGCGGCTTTCTCGGATTGCCGCGACTCGAAGCCCTCGCGCACGCTGCCGAGACGCTGATGGGCAAGTTTCGCGACGGCATGGCGGTGACCGGAGAAGCGGTGACGCTCATCCTGTCGACCATCGACCGGATCAAAACGCTTCTCGACGAGCTTGAGCGGCTTCAGGCGGAGCCGGAAGGCGAGGATCGCGATCTCATCGACGAACTCGAACGCCTGGTGATGGCGGTGGCGGCGGCGCCCGCGCCGGCACCGATGCCCGAATCCGCGCCCGCGATCGTGCCCGCCGTGGAACCCGTGGCTGCCGCGCCAGCCGACAAGCCGCTCGGTGAGCCGCTCGGCCAGGGCATCGGACGCGCGCTGCGGCCAGGCGAGGTCTCGCTTGACGAATTGGAGCGCGCATTCCGTGAAACCGCGCCGGAACCGGCGCCGGTCAAGGAAACCGCGCCGGCCAAGAGTCCCGCCAGCGAACCGGTGGCGCGCGCAAAGGGTGGCATGGCGCAAACCAAGGCGGAAAAGGCGGCGGCCGACCGCAATGCAGTGCCAGATGCCGACGAGCAGGGGCACGAGGCCAAGGTCGCCAACCAGTCGATCCGTGTCAATGTGGAAACGCTCGAACACCTCATGACCATGGTTTCCGAGCTGGTGCTCACGCGCAACCAGCTCCTTGAGATTGTGCGCCGTCACGAGGATTCCGAATTCAAGGTGCCCTTGCAGCGCCTCTCGAACGTCACCGCCGAGCTGCAGGAAGGCGTCATGAAGACGCGCATGCAGCCGATTGGCAACGCCTGGCAGAAGCTGCCGCGCGTCGTGCGCGATCTTGCCAACGAACTTAACAAGCAGATCGAACTCGAGATGCACGGCGCGGAGACCGAGCTCGATCGGCAAGTGCTCGACCTGATCAAGGATCCGCTCACCCACATGGTGCGCAATTCCGCCGATCACGGCCTGGAGTCGACGGCCGAACGGCGCGCCGCCGATAAGCCCGAGAAGGGCACCATCCGCCTCTCCGCATTCCACGAGGGCGGTCACATCATCATCGAGATCGCCGACGACGGGCGCGGCCTCAACACCGACAAGATCAAGGCCAAGGTCGTCGCCAACGGGCTCGCCTCGGAGGCCGAGGTCGAGAAGATGACCGAGGCGCAGATTCACAAGTACATCTTCGCTCCCGGATTTTCCACCGCCGCCAAGGTCACCAGCGTTTCCGGTCGCGGCGTGGGCATGGACGTGGTGCGCACCAATATCGACCAGATCGGCGGCACCATCGACGTAAAGTCGGTGATTGGCGAGGGCTCGAGCTTCACCATCAAGATTCCGCTCACGCTCGCCATCGTCTCGGCGTTGATCGTCGAGGCGGCCGGCGACCGCTTCGCCATTCCCCAGCTCTCGGTCATCGAACTGGTGCGCGCGCAGACGAATTCCGAACATCGCATCGAGCGCATCAAGGACGCGCCGGTGCTGCGCCTGCGCAACACGCTGCTGCCGCTCATCCACCTGCGCACCCTGCTCAAGATCGAGGGCGGCGTGCAGAGCGAGCCGGAGAACGGCTTCATCGTCGTCACCCAGGTCGGCAACCAGACCTTCGGCATCGTCGTGGACGGCGTGTTCCATACCGAGGAAATCGTGGTCAAGCCGATGTCCTCGAAGCTGCGCCACATCGCAATGTTTTCGGGAAACACGATCCTCGGCGACGGGTCGGTGATCATGATCATCGATCCCAATGGCATTGCCCGAGCCGTCGGCTCCGCCGCCACCGTTCGTGACGAAATCGGCGAAGGCGCCGAGGGCCAGCGCACCACCGTCGACCAACAAACGATTTCGCTTCTGGTCTTCCGCGCCGGCTCGCCCGAGCCAAAGGCCGTGCCGCTGTCTCTGGTCACGCGCCTCGAGGAGGTCGATAGCAAGAAGATCGAACTCTCGAACGGCCGCCATCTGGTTCAATACCGCGGCCACCTCATGCCGCTGGTGCTAGTCAACCACTCGGCGAGCGTCAAGTCCGAAGGCAGCCAGCCGCTCCTCGTCTTCTCCGACGTCGGCCGCTCGATGGGGCTGGTCGTCGACGAGATCGTGGACATTGTCGAAGACAGGATCGAGATCGAAGTTGCCAGCGATACGCCCGGCATTCTCGGCTCGGCTGTGATCAAGGGCCAGGCGACGGAAATCCTCGATGTTGGGCATTTCCTTCCGCTAGCCTTCGAGGACTGGTTCGTGCGCAAGGAGTCCAAGCGCGGCGTGCAGCCTCGCACGCTTCTCTTCGTCGACGACTCCGCTTTCTTCCGCAACATGCTCACGCCCGTGCTCAAGGCCGCCGGCTATCAGGTCACGGCCGTCTCCAGCGCCCTCGATGCGCTTGAGCTACTCAAGGCCGGGCAGACCTTCGACATGGTCGTCACCGATATCGAGATGCCGGAGATGAACGGATTTGAATTGGCGCAGGCCGTGCGCAGCGAGCCGCACGGGACGCAAATGCCGATCATCGCGCTGTCGTCGTTGACCACGCCGGAAGCCATCGAGCGCGGTCGCGAAGTCGGCTTCCACGATTACATCGCCAAGTTCGACCGCCCCGGCCTGATCGCGGCGCTCAAGCAGCAGGCGGCCGACATGGATCAGGCGGCGTAAGGAGCGGCGATCATGAACAACGCAAACGACAATGCCAATCTCGACGTGACCGAATACGTCACGGTGATGATCAACGAGCAGCTATTCGGGCTGCCGATCGCGCGCGTCGAGGACGTTTTCATGCCGGTGCGCATGACGCGCGTCCCGCTCTCCGCGGCGGAAATCGCCGGCGTGCTCAACCTGCGCGGGCGCATCGTGACCGCGATCGACATGCGCCGGCGCCTGGGGCTCGACAAACGCGAGGACTCCCGCCCGCCAATGGCCATCGGCATCGAATTCAAGGGTGAATCCTATGGTCTCGTGATCGACAGCGTCGGCGAGGTGCTCAAGCTTTCGGAGTCCGCCCGCGAGGTCAATCCGGTCAATCTCGACGCCCGGTTGGCGCGCGTGTCGGCCGGCATATTCCGTCTGGACGGAAAATTGCTCGTGGTCCTCGATGTCGACCGCGTGCTGGATCTGGGTAGTGAGACGCTTGCCGCGTAGTGCTTGTGGTCCTCTGCCGGGGATCGTCCGCGGCCGAAATATTGGACGCGCAAGACAGACACGAAGAGGATGCTATGAAGACATGTTTAGTGGTGGACGATTCCAGCGTGATCCGCAAGGTCGCGCGGCGGATTCTCGAAGGGTTGGAATTCGCGATCACCGAGGCGGAGGACGGCGAACAGGCGCTGAGCGAATGCCAGCGCGAGCTGCCCGACGCCGTGCTGCTCGACTGGAACATGCCGCGCATGGACGGCTATGAATTCCTGCGCGCGCTGCGCCGTCTGCCCGGTGGCGATCGGCCGAAGGTCGTATTCTGCACGACCGAGAATGACGTCGCGCATATCGCGCGCGCGCTGCATGCCGGGGCCAATGAGTACATCATGAAGCCGTTCGACAAGGACATTGTCGAGGCCAAGTTTCAGGAAGTCGGGCTGATCTGACCGCGCGCCTGCGCGTGCCACCGTTGTAGCGCCTGCCAGTCCTGAAAGTAGCGTGTGTTCATGAGTAGTGCCGCGTCCCCCGTTTTGCCCGCCGCATCCGCGCCCATTCGCGTCATGGTGGTGGACGACGCCGTCGTCGTGCGTGGCCTGGTTTCGCGCTGGGTCAACGAAGAAACCGACATGGCGGTCGTCGCCTCGCTGCGCACGGGGCGCGAGGCCGTCGATCAGATCGAGCGCATCAACCCCGATGTCGTCATTCTTGACGTCGAAATGCCGGATCTCGACGGCATTTCGGCGCTGCCGCTGCTGCTGCAAAAGAAGCGGGACCTCATCGTCATCATGGCGTCGACGCTGACGCTGCGCAATGCGGAGGTCAGCCTGCGCGCGCTGGCGCTCGGCGCCGCGGACTACATCCCCAAACCGGAGAGCAACCGCGCCGTGACGACATCGACGACTTTTCGCCGCGACCTGGTGGAGAAAATCCGCCACCTCGGCGCCGCCCGCGCCCGCCGCGCCGGCGTGCAACCGGCGGCGGCGCGGCCCGCCGCCTTGCGCGTGCCCGATCCCGCCGGCCGCCCGCAGCCGGGGGTTGCCCGGGCTGAAGGCGCGGGCGCGGCGCTGCATGGCGTCGCCGCGCCGATTCGGCTGCGCCCTTTTGGCGCTATCATGCCGCGCGTCCTGCTCATCGGCTCCTCGACGGGGGGGCCGCAGGCGCTGACGCAGGTGATCGCCGGACTGAAGGCGGTGATCGCCAAGGCGCCGGTGCTCATCACCCAGCATATGCCGCCGACCTTCACGACCATTCTCGCCCAGCACATCGCCCGCGCCTGCGGATATCCCGCGCGCGAGGCCGAGCATGGCGAGGTCATCAAGGCCGGAAACGTCTATGTCGCGCCCGGCGGCCGGCACATGCTGGTGACCCGCCGCGACAACATCCCCGTGATCGTGCTCGATGACGGCCCGCCGGTCAATTACTGCAAGCCGGCGGTCGATCCCCTGTTCACCTCCGCCGCCGGCGTGTGGGGCCCGCAGATCCTCGCCACGATCCTCACCGGTATGGGATCGGACGGCGCGCTGGGCGGTGCCGAAATCGTCCACGCGGGCGGCAATGTAATCGCCCAGGACGAGGCATCGAGCGTCGTATGGGGCATGCCGGCCGCCGCGGCCCATGCCGGCATTTGCGCCGCAGTGCTGCCGCTCGATCAAATCGCCTCAAGAATTGTGCGTGCTTTTAGCGGAGTGTCATGACGTGACGTCGAACGAGTACGACTACCTGCGTAAGTTGCTCAAGGACCGCTCCGGCCTGGTGCTATCGGCCGACAAGCAATATCTCGTTGAGAGTCGGCTGTTGCCGATCGCGCGCCGGCTAGGGCTCACCAAGCTCTCCGAACTGGTGCCGAAGCTCAAGGTGCCTGGCGCCGAGCCGCTCATCGTCGAAGTCGTCGAAGCGATGACGACGAATGAATCGTTCTTCTTTCGCGATAAGGTGCCGTTCGATCATTTCCGCGAAACGGTCGTGCCGGCGCTGCTCGCCGCGCGCGCGCAGGAGCGGCGCATCCGCATCTGGTGCGCCGCCGCCTCGACCGGCCAGGAGCCTTACTCGATCGCCATGTGCGTGAAGGAAATGGCGGCAAAGCTCGCTGGATGGCGCATTGAGATCATCGGCACCGACTTGTCGGTCGAGGTGCTGGAAAAAGCCAAGGCGGGAGTTTACAGCCAGTTCGAAGTGCAGCGCGGCCTGCCCATCAACATGCTGGTCAAATATTTCGTGCAATCCGGCGAGACCTGGCAGATCGCGCCGGAATTGCGTGCCATGGTGCAGTATCGCCCGCTCAACCTCCTCGTCGATTTCGCGCATCTCGGCAATTTCGACGTGATCTTCTGCCGCAACGTGCTGATCTATTTCGATCAGCCGACCAAGATCGACGTGCTCGTCCGCCTCGCGCGCATCACGCCGGCAGACGGCTTCCTCATGTTGGGCGCCGCCGAAACCGTAGTTGGGCTGACGGATACGTTCCGCCCGGTCCCCGAGCGTCGCGGACTATGCGTGCCGACCAAGGGGGACGCGAAAGCGGCGCCAGCCAAACCCAAGGCGCCCGAATCGCCGCGTCTTGCCGTGGCAGCGGGCGGGCGCTGAATTCGCCGCTGACGGTGGCCTGCGGGCCCCGATCGCGGCATTCGAATTCCCGGATGTCGGGGCAATTCCGCCCACGCACGGATGCGATCCATGGGGCGACTGATCCAAACGGGTGCGAACCATCCGTTGGCATCGCACCACTAGCGAACGACGATCCCATCGCGCGCCGTCAGCGTGACGGGATTGCCGGCTCGGATCAGCGGCGTTTTTGCCTGCGGGGGAATACCCGACCCCGCCTGCAAATGAATGCCGGGCGTGGTCGGCGGCGTTGATCGGACCGCAAGCGCCGTGACGACGACGGCGATGGACGCGAGTAGTGAAACGACGACAACCTTGATATGGGTTCCGCCGTCAGCGCTGGGCAGCGAGCTGTTCATCGGAAGCCTCCCGGACTACCTCATTTGGTCGCGTTGCAACCGACCAAGGTTCAACACTGCGTTAACCTCGATATAGGCATGAAATGGCGCGCTGCCGCTGTGTTGCAGGTCACAAGCGCGTTGCGACAAAACCTGCGGCGATCGCGGCGGCGTGAACCAAGGCGCGCCGATCGACGGTAATTAGATACTTCCAACCGTCTTCAGACGCGCCCGCGGGTGAATTTCCGACTGCGAGAGGACGCTGGTCTGGGCGCGGAATCTCTCAATGATTCCACGCACATATGGACGCGCGGCGGCGGACGTGACAAGCACCGGCGCTTCGCCCATCCGTGCCGCCTCCTCGAAGCGCTCGCGCACCAGCGTGATGAATTCGGTCAACAATGACGGCTGCATCGCCAGGGTGCGTTCGTCGCCCTGGCCGACCAGCGATTCGGCGAACTGGTGCTCCCATTTGGCCGACAGCGAGATGAGCGGCAGGTAGCCGCCGGGCGTTGTATGCTGGGCGCAGATCTGGCGCGCGATGCGCGTGCGCACGTGCTCGGCGAGCAGCGTCGGATTTTGCGTGTAGGACAATCCGTCGGCGATGCCTTCCAGGATCGTACCGAGGTCGCGGATCGATATGCGTTCCGCCAGCATGATTTGCAGCACGCGCTGAATGCCCGAGGTGGAAATGCGCGAGGGCGCGATGTCCTTGACCAGCTCGGCCTGCTCCTTGGATAATTCCTTGATCAGCTTCTGCACCTCCGCGTAGGAGAGGAGTTCGGCTACGTTGGCCTTGAGCAACTCGGTGAGATGCGTCGCCAGCACGGTCGCGGCATCGACGACGGTGTAGCCCTTGACCGCGGCCTCCTCCTTGAGCGCGCCGTCCACCCAAGTCGCCGGCAAACCGAAGGTGGGCTCGGTCGTATGCAGGCCAGGCACGCTCACCTGCCCGCCGGCGGGGTCCATGACCATGTACTGGCCCGGCCACACGCGACCGGTTCCGGCGTCGACCTCCTTGATCTTGATGACATAGGCATTGGCGTCGAGCTGCACGTTGTCGAGGATGCGCACGGCGGGCATGACAAATCCCATTTCCATCGCCAGCGAGCGGCGCAGCGCCTTGATTTGCTCGGTCAGGCGGTCGGTTCCCTCTGGCGAATTGACCAGCGGCAGAAGCGCGTAGCCGAGTTCGATCTTAAGATCATCGATTTTCAGCGCCGCCGAGATCGGCTCCTCGGTAGGCGCCGCGGCGCGTGTCTCGGTCTGCGCCTTGACACTCGCCGCCGCCGCCGCCGCGCGCACGCGACGGCTGATGGTGAAGGCGAGCGCGGAGGCGCCGCCGCCAAGCACCATGAACGGTAACATCGGAATCCCGGGCAATAGTGCCATCATGATCATGACGGCGCCCGACATGCCGAGTGCCTTGGGATAGCCGGAGAGCTGCGCCAGCAGCGCCTTGTCGGCCGCCCCGGTGATACCGGCCTTGGAGACGAGCATGCCCGCGGCCGTCGACACGATCAGCGCCGGAACCTGCGTGACCAGGCCGTCACCGACGGTGAGCAGCGTATAGGTGCGCGCCGCGTCGGCGAAGCTCATGTTCTGCTGCGCGATGCCGACGATCATGCCGCCGATGACGTTGATGAACACGACGAGCAGGCCGGCGACCGCGTCGCCGCGCACGAATTTCGAAGCGCCGTCCATGGCGCCGTAGAACGAGCTTTCATCCTCAAGCTGCTTGCGGCGGCCCTTAGCGTCGCTTTCGTTGATCAGCCCGGCGGACAGATCAGCGTCGATTGCCATTTGCTTGCCCGGCATGGCGTCGAGGTTGAAGCGCGCGGCGACTTCCGCGATGCGCCCCGAGCCCTTGGTGATGACGACAAAATTGACGATGACCAGGATGGTGAACACGATGATGCCGATGACGTAATTGCCGGCCATGACGAAATTGCCGAAGGCCTCGATCACGTGGCCGGCCGCCGCCGGTCCTTCATGCCCGCGCGCCAGGATGAGACGCGTGGATGCAAGGTTCAGCGCCAGCCGCAACATGGTTGCGATCAAGAGAACGGTCGGAAAGGCGGAAAATTCGAGCGGCGTGTGGATGAACAGCGCCGTCATGAGGATCAGCACGGAGAAGACGATCGATATGGCCAGGGCAAAATCAAGCAGCAGCGGCGGCAACGGCAGAATGAGGATGACGATAATTGTCAGGACGCCGATCGCGAACGCGATATCGCCGCGCCGCAGCATATCACCCACTTCGCTCAGGCCGGGAAAACGCGAACCCGGCGCGCCGGCGCGCGCAACGGTGACATCGCTCATCGATCAATACCCGTGCCGCGCCGGCGTGTGCCGGTCGCGCTGGGCAAAATTTGCCGGGTTTATGGTTAGGGAAGCGTTAACGCGCGCCAACCTTGCGCGCCGGCGGGCGCAAACCGCCAGCGCGGCCGCCGACCGGGATATTGCGGGCGGAAAAAGCCCAACATTACACGGAATTAATCTTACCCAAAATTAACTTGTATCTTGGATCGCGATATTTATTCTTGTCGATACTCAAGCAATGCGGACAGGCTTGTGCGACGAATTGTCCGTGTTGTTTGCCAAATAAATGAAGAACACGTTTGAGACGGGATGGCGATCGACCCCCACACTCCCCCCCAGCCCCCCGATCGTCGTTTCGCCGCCTGCCGCCGGGCCAAAAGTCCGGCGGCATGTTTTTTTTGGGGTAGCGCGCCCATGTCGCCGATGCGGTGAAGGATTTGCGGTGAGGCGCCGCGCGCCGGCGGCGCGTCACGGCTGCGTCGCGACCCGTTTGGCCAGCGCCACCAGTTCTGGCCGGTATTCAAAGTGGAACGTATCGTAGTGATACCAGCGACCGCCCCAGATGAAGCCGTGGCGTTCAAACATTTCGACGATTTGCGCGGGAACGCGATTTTTCCACGCAGGCGCGGCGCCCGCGGCCATGGACCAGCGCCAATAATCGCCATAGCGCGCGTTGACGTCGATGGCCGCGCCAAAGGCATGCGCGGACAGCCGGCCGGTGCCGGCGATGGCGCGGCAATGATAGGCCCCCGCCGGCGGCGCGAGGAACTTCGCGAGATCGCCGGGCAGCGCCTCGAGCGCGCGCGCCACCGCCGCCAACCTGCCGGCGACGCCGTTGATCCTGGTCGCCGATAGCGTCGTGCCGGCGACCCAGCGCGTCGAAACGAGCGCGGGCGCGACCGCGCCCCTGCGGCAATCGCCATACATCTTGATGAAGAAATTCTCGTTGCGGATGCGGCCGGGATCCTCGTTGGTGCCGGGCGGGCTTGGCGCGCGGCCGAGCGGATAGGGGATTGCGAACTGGTCGGCGATGCTCGGCCGTTGAAGGAGCGCGGCAAACGACTTCGCGCCGTCCGCGTCGGACGCCGGCATGCGCGTGCCATCCTTCCAGATGAGGTTCGCGCCGTCATGCCCGGCAAGATGTTGGGGGTGGGCGGCGACAAGAACGTCGAGCAGCACCGGCAATGGCTCGGCGGCGCACGCGGGGGCGGCGAGGGTGGCGGTGGCCGCCACGGCGGCGATGGCGGGAAGGATGAACGCGGCGCGCGCGGTCACGGCGGACGGCTTCAGCGGCGAAGGAGGTCGTCGCGGGCCCCGCCGCCGGCGTGCTCCAGCCCCTGGATGAGGCTGACATTGGCCTTTTCGACGGCGTTGAGCGGCGGATCCCAGGTCGATGGCCGATACCATGAAAAGCGCGAGAAATGCGCGGTCAGGCTGGGGTCGCGGAAAAAGCGGCCGCGCCTGGCATAGATTTCATTGCGCGCAATGCGCAGCTGATCGCTCGAGAGGCCGGCAAGCTCGTTGCGCGTGAGCTGGCGCCGGTCGGAATCGGCGAACATGTAGCCGGAAGCCGGTGCAGCCGTCTGTGGCACGAAAGCGGGCGCTATAGGCACGGAGGAGACTTGCGGCAATGGCTGTGGCGTGGCTTGCGGAATTGCCTGTGGCGGTATCTGCGGCGTCGGCGGCAGCGATGCCTGTGGCCGCGTCGGCGGCGGGCCCGCCCGCGCCAGGAACAGGTCGCCGTCGATCTCGTCATAATAGGCCGGCGATTGCTGGTGCCCGACTTCGGCCGCCAGCGCCTTGACCCGCGTGCGCGTCGTCTTGGCGACTTCAACCATGGATTTGTCGGCGCTTTCCAAGAGCGGCAGGAACGATCGCGTGAACACCGAATTGGGGTGCGGGTCGGAATCCGACAGCCGGTCGAGCGCGCTCTCGCCGATCCCGGCGGAATAGACGATGAAAACACCCGACGACGCCTGCGCCGCGGCGAGGCCGCGCGCGCCGCCGATCGAGCGGCCGAGATTGTCGCGGAAAGGATTGTCGCGGCAGGCGTCGAGGACGAGGATCTGCGCGCGCGTGCCGCGCGCCTTGAGACGCTGGATGAGCGCGTCGGTGGATACCGCCTCGTCGCGCAGGACGCCCTGCTGGCCGGAGGCGACCTTGGGAACGTCCACCGGCAGCAGGTAGTTGGCGCCCTCGATCTCGACGCCATGGCCGGAATAGAACACGAAGGCGGTATCGCCCGGCCGCAGGCGGCTTTCGAATTCCGCGATCGCGCGCACGAAATCGCGGCGCGCGAGGTTAAGGCCGAGCGTCACGCCAAAGCCGATGCGGGTAAGCGATTGCGCCACCGCGCGCGCGTCGTTCGCGGCCTTCTTGAGCGGCTCGACATTGGCATAGCTGTCGTTGCCGATGACCAGGCCGAGACGGCTTTGCCCCGATGCCGGGAGCGGACCGGCAAGGAAAAAGGCGAGTGTCACGATGACGGCGGCGACGTGTCGTTCGACCATGCCGGGCTCCGCAATGACGATGGCGGCGTGGCGCTGCCTGTTGCGCGCAACCGGGATGCGCGCCGGCGCGTGTCTCCGTACCGCATGCCGCGCAGCGACGCGGGCGCGCGCGGCGCCGCCAGGCGTGTCGATGATAGCAGCGCCAAAGCGCCGGCGAAACCGCGAATGGAACATTGTGGCTCGCGTGGAACGGTGCCGCACAGTGCGCCGCCGTTGGTGCGAGCGCGCTTTGCTGGACAGTGCGGCGCTGACTTGCTAAACGAACCTCGTCCGCAGGCGCGACGCGGGCAATCCGGGCGCATAGCTCAGTTGGTAGAGCAGCTGACTCTTAATCAGCGGGTCCAAGGTTCGAATCCTTGTGCGCCCACCAAATTCTCCTGATAAATCAAAGCCATAGAGACGGGAAGGGGAGCAGCCTATCTCTTAGGCGCGCTATAGGCTCGGGAAAAATCGAAAAATTGTGCTCATAAGCGAAAAGGCCACCCCGTTTCCGGAGTGGCCCTCTCGTCAGAACAGACGCACGATGACGGCTACCATCGAGGCCAGTTTCGGATGCAGAAAGCATCCGAGGCCAAGACGGTAAGTCGTACCGCAAGGCTGGCTGGCTTCGAAGATAAGAATCAATCCCATGGGGATGCTCCTATCTTTGCGCGGGGTCCTAACTCAGCCGACATCGCGCGTTGAGCCAGCGTTTGGGGATTTTTGGACGTTTACCGCCTACCGGTGTCCCCTACACGCTTCGGCCGTCTCTGTGTCGGGGTGGAAATATGACTGTGCCGTTATCGGTACAAGGGAACGACAGCTGAAATTCAGCGGTGGATGCACGGCTTATAGTTCTTGCGTTAGACAAGAATCATTATGCAGCAGGGGGCATTAGAAAAGCATTTCTTGTGAAAGCCGCTTGCGTGCAATTTCGCAGTACTTGTCGCTTATCTCAATGCCGATGTAGTTGCGTTTGAGCTGCTTGGCGGCGACGCTCGGCAACTTCTTCGCGGCGTGCGCGCGCGCTTTGGTGAACCAATGCCGACAGGTTGTTTCGTTGTAGGGCAGGCCGGTTGCCTCGTCGACCATGATGGTTTCCGGCGTGGTGCCCTCGGCAAGCCTCGCGCGAGCGAGACGCGCACACCGCGCAATCGCGCCCGGCGCGACTTTGATGAACAGCCATTAATCATTGAAAACTAATCACTTTTTCGCGAAGCGCTTTTCTTCCGCGTGAAATCTGCGTTAACTCCTGAACGTCGCCACGCGCTCGCAGGCGACGATTGAAACCGCAACGGAGGGCACGAACATGGCCTCACACGAAAAGAAGAAGATGAAGAAAAAGAAGAAGATGAAGAAGTGAATATGTGGATGAAATCCACAGCCTGCGCCTGATCGGCTAGGCGGCGTCGTAAGGGCGCCGCCACGGTCGCGGGCCTGGCGAAGGGCTGGCATTTGCCGGCCCTTTTTCTTTTGCGCCGTGTCGGTTTCCTTTTTGCAACGATCAGGGACGCGCGAATGCCATCGAGGCCCACAGGCTCGTCCAGTCGGCCTTCATGCCCTCCGGCGGCTCCATCATATGCACCGCATTGAGCAGCCACGGACCGGCGGCGATCGACAGGTCGATCTTGGCGCGCCCCTCGGCATCGGTGCGCACAAGCTGGCGCTTGTCGGGCGCGGCTTTCGCCGTGGCCGCGATCTGGATGTCGGCGATCGGCTTGCCATTGAACAGCAGGCGCACGGGCAGGGCCTCGCCCGGCGGCAACGTAAAGGGATTTTTCTCGGCGACGAGTTCGAGCGGCATGCCGGTAAAGCGATCGCCGCCGCCAGGCGCGCCCACGCTCATGAGCAGCTTGGCGCAGCGCGAGTAGATTTCCGTGATCCCGACCATGGGTTTATTCCGCGCGCGGTGGCGCGCCTCGATACGGTCGAGGCCCTCCAGCTTGAGATAGTAGTTGAACCGCTCCCAATCGAGCTTCAGCGTTTCCGGCGTGCTGTAATGCGCCAGGATGGCGAGGCCCGGCGTCGTGAATTTCATCGTCACCGCCGGCTCGTCACCGTCGATGCCACGCACCGGGCGCTCGCCCTTTGCGTCGATCACGACGAATTTATTGAATTCGTCCTTGCCGTAGGGATAGCTGTTGCCCTTGAAGTGTTCACCGATAAAGATGTTGATGGCCACGCTCTGGCCGACCTGCGGGCTGAAAGTCTTGGGCTCGAGCCAAAATTCATGCGCGCGCGCCGCCGGCGCGCCGATTAGCGCCAAAGCTACGGTGGCAAAGGCAAGAGCCAAGGGTTTGCGCATGAATGTACCTCTCCTGCCGTGCGATCCGGCGCCGTTTTTGTCGCCACGGCATTTTAACATTCGGGCGTGGCGCTGACGATTTCCCGCGCGACCGATGCAATCGATTGTTGCGTGGCGGGTCGAGGCAATTGTTCGTGATGGCAGGTCTTTGCATGTTCCCAAGGCATATTTCGACGCCGCGGCGTTTGATCGCGCTGGTTTTCCTGGTCGCCGGCGTAACGACGGTGGCGGCGAGGGTAGTGGCGGCACATGAATTGCGCCCGGCCATCGCTTCCATGACCTTCGCTGGCGATGGGCGATACGCGCTGTCCATCGCGGCGAACATGGAAGCGCTGGTCGCTGGCATCAGCGACAAGCATGCCGACACCAACGACGCGCCCAATGCCGCGCGATACGATCAATTGCGCGCGTTGCCGCCCGCGGAGCTGACCGCCCTGATCGAACGCTTCGTGCCGCGCTGGCTCGACGGTATCCGCGTCGAATTCGATGGCGAGCGCGCGCGCCCGCAGCTCGTCGAGGTCGTCGTGCCGTCCGTCGGCGACCTGGGGCTGGCGCGGATCAGCCAGGTGCGGTTCTCGGGCGCCGTCGCTTCCGGCGCCAAGACGTTGCAATGGCAATACGACGCCGCGTTCGGTTCGAGCGTGATCCGCGTCGAGCGCAAAGACGCAGGCGCGGGCGAGGACGCCATCGTCGCAAGCTGGCTCAAGGACGGCGCCAAGAGCGCAGCCATCGCGCTCGCCGGTGCGTCGAAAAAGTCCTTCATCGACACCTTCGCCACCTATACGACGCTCGGATTTACCCACATCCTGCCCGGCGGCCTCGATCACATCCTTTTCGTGCTCGGGCTCTACCTCCTGAGCACGCAGTGGAAGCCGCTCCTGGTTCAGGTCACCGCCTTCACCGTCGCGCATTCGATGACGCTGGGGCTCGGCCTTTACGGCGTGGTCCAGGTTTCCCCCGTGATCGTCGAGCCGCTGATAGCGGCCTCGATCGTCTACGTCGCGGTCGAAAACGTGATCACCAACAAGCTCAACGCCTGGCGACCTTTCGTGGTCTTCGGCTTTGGCCTGCTGCACGGTCTAGGCTTTGCCGGCGTGCTGCACGAGATCGGCTTGCCGCGCGCCGACTACGTCACCGGCCTTGTCGCCTTCAATATCGGCGTGGAATTGGGCCAGCTCTCGGTCATTACGCTCGCCTTCCTGGCGACCGGTCTGTGGTTTCGCTCGCGGCCGTGGTATCGCGGCGTCGTCGTCGTTCCGGCGTCGATGCTGATCGCCGCGATCGGCGCGTTCTGGACCGTGCAGCGGATATTCCTGGTGTAGCGCGCGCTGCGCCTGCTCAGACGAAGCGCACGGCGATGCCGCCGAGCGGGCCAAAATCGGCGTGCAACGTATCGCCCTTGCGCGCCATGACGACGCGTGTGAACGAGCCGGCGAGCACCAGGTGCCCGGGTTCGAGCGCGGTGCCATACGCGCCGAGCTTGTTGGCGAGCCAGGCGACGCCGAGCGCGGGATGGCCGAGCACGCCGGCAGCGACGCCGGTTTCCTCGATCTGCGCGTTGCGATACATGATGCCGCCGACCCAGCGCAGATCGACATCCATCGGTCCGATCGGCCGTCCGCCGGTGACGATGCCGGCGGCGGCGCCATTATCGGCGACGGTATCGACGATGCGTCGCGGGTCTTGGATGCGCGCGTCCACGATCTCGATCGCCGGCACGACGTATTCGGTGGCGCGCAGCACGTCGGTCAGGCCGATGCCGGGTCCGATCAGCCGCTTGCCGAGCACGAAGGCAAGCTCGATCTCCACGCGCGGCAGGCAATAGTCCGCATGCGCGACGTCGGCGCCGTCGGCGATCAGCATGCCGTCAAGAAGGAAACCGAAATCCGGCTCGTCGATCTGCGAGGAGCGCTGCATCGCCTTGGAGGTGAGCCCCACCTTGTGCCCGATCAGCCTGGAACCGGCGGCGACGCGGCGTTGCATGACCAGGGTCGAGATGGCGTAGGAATCCGCGATCTCGATGTGCGGCCAGGTTGTGGAGAGCTGAACCGCCTGTTTGCGTGCGCCGCCGGCGGCAATGAGAATGTCGGCGGCTTTGGCGCGTTCGGCGTCGGTGAGCATGGCGATTCCTGGGTTGGCGTCGTCCGTGGATCGGGCGACGGCGGACCCTAGTGCGTTCTGCGTTGCAATTGAACCGCAAAGTGGCCGAATTTTTTTCGCTTTTCGCGTGGCGGCCGTTCAGGGCGTTGCGATCGCGGGCTGCGTGGGCTCGCGCAGGCCGATCGCCAGCATCGCGGCGGCGGCGAGCGATACGCCGATGCCGATGACGCAGGCGGTCCATCCGAAGCGGTCGAACAACACGCCAAGGATGGCGCTGCCGGCGAGCCCGCCGGCAAAATAGCTCGCAAGGTAGATGCCGCTGGCCGCGCCGCGATCCGAGGTCGCCGCGCGTCCGACGAACGCCGTTGCCGCGGCCTGCGCGAAAAACGTGCCGACGGCGACCAATACCATGCCGGCAAGCACCGCCGGCAACGCGTGCGTCAGCAGCAGCGGCAGTCCAAGCGTTGCAAGCGCGAGCGAGCCGCAGAATGTCGGCCGCGTTCCAAAGCGGCGCACCGCATGCCCGGCGAGCGGGGTGGTCAGGATCGAAGGCAGGAAAACGAAATAAATGAAGCCGAGCGTCATCGGTGCCAGCGTGAACGGCATCGCCACGAGGACGAAATTGACATAGGTAAACGTGCCGATGAAGGCAAAAAGGATGCAGAACCCAATGCCGAAGCTTGCCCGCAATGAACCGTTGCGCAGGTGCATGACCCAGGCGGCCGGCGGTGAGCCCATTCCCGGACCCATGGCGCGCATGGGCGGCGTCTTGCGAACGGTGAAATAGACGAGGACGGCGCCGGCGAGGTTGAGCACGGCGAAGAAATAGAAATTGCCGGCGAGGCCGAATTGGTCGGCGACGCCCGCCGACACCAGCCGCCCGATGAGATTGCTCGCGACGTTGCCGGTAATATAGGCGGCAAAGGCGCTGGCGGAATCCGCAGCGTTGTACTGCTCGCCGAGATAGGCCAGCGTCAACGTGAACGCGGCCGCCATGCACAGGCCTTGCGCCACGCGCAATAGCGTGAACGCGAGGAGGTTTGGCGCGCTGGCCAGGAGCGCCGTCGGCACCGCGAGCAGGATTAACGCGACAAGAATTCCGCCGCGCCGGTCGATATCGCGCGCGAAAATGGCAACGACGAGACCCGCTACCGCCATGCCCATGGTGCTGGCGTTGACGGCAAATCCCATCGCCGCCGGCGAAACACCGTAGTGTCGCGTGAGCGATGGCAGGATCGCTTGCGTGGCGAACAGGTCGACGACGGTGAGAAACGCGGTCAACGCGATCACGATCGCGCGTGCGAAGGCGCCGGCCGAGCGTTCATGGTGGTCCATGTTCGGGGCTTGGATCGCGCGCGAGACCGCGGCCATGTGATTGCGTCCTTGACGAAGCGAAATGCGCGTGACGCCCCGTGCGGAGCGCCACGCGGCGGATGTTTGGCGCACGCGCCTCACATGTTCTTGTCCTTCTTGTCGTGCAGGATGTCGAAGGAGAGCAGCGTCACGGTCTTTGAACCGAGATTCTTCCACCAGTGCGACGTTCCCATCGTTTCGCGCGCGACTTCGCCGGCCTTGTGCACGATCGGCGTCGCGCAATTGCTGGCATATTCGACGATCTCGCCCTCGATGATGTAGATCAGGGCCGGCCGATCGTCATGGCTGTGCCAGGGAACGACGCCGCCCGGCTGGACCACGAGCTTGCGCACGCGTTGCAGGCGGTCCTTGGCCTTGATCGGCTCATTGGCGAGATCGATGGAGGCGAGCACCGTGTCGGTGACGCCGCTCGCGGCGGTGGTCACCGGCGCGCGGACGTTGGCCTTCATCTGGTCAGCCGCGCATTCGCCGGCGAAGGCGGACGACGCCAGGGCGGAGGCGGTTGCCACCGTGGCAGCGAGAGCGAGATGGCGCCGCGCGGCGCGGCGCCAGGCTTGATTCGCGGACATGTCGATAAACTCCTTGGGTTGGGGCTCGGGCCGCGAGATTTCGCCCAAGCGATGCGCGCAACATCGCCGCGCCCGCGCGCGATTTGAAATACCGGGTTGCTTTCAAGTCGATGCCTTGGCGCTATGCCGGACGGCGCGTCGGGAGGGCGCGGCGCTCGCGACGGCTACGGAGCTGAAATCGGCGCGTCACGGCGCGGCGAATATGCGCGGCCTGCGGGCGTGCATGGAAACAATAGCGCGCGGGTATGGCGATTGCCGTGGACTACAGGCGCGCCAGCCAGCAATATTCCGCCGGTTAACCCAGGCACCAATGATGCGCATCGGCATCCGTCTTGCCATTTCCGGTCTCGTGCTGGCGTCGATCGTTGTCGCCGCCGGCGGCGTGCATGCGCTGTGGTGGCAGACGGCGAGCGCCAGCACGCGCGAACTGGCGGCGACGATCAATTCGCAGATCGTCGCCGCCGTCGAGCGCGAAATCCTCTCCATCGCCGACCAGGCGCGCGCGGCGCATACGTCTATCCGCACGCTATTCCTGCAAAACGTGCTGGAGACGCGGGAGGCCGACAAGCGCGAATTCGTGTTACTCTCGCAGCTGCAGGCGCATCCGACGCTGTCATGGATCGCGTTCGGCTGGCCGGATGGCTCGTTCTTCGCCGCGCACCGGCTCGGCGACCGCGAGCTTGAGATGATGGAGATTTCCGTGGCGGACGGCGCCGATAAGCGGCGCGCGGACCGCTACAAGGTCATCACTGGCGATATCGAGTTTGAAACGCGCAGCTTCGAGCGCACCGATTTCGTGGTCACGCGCCAGCAATGGTACGAGGTCGCGATCAAGAACGATATTCCACGTTGGCTCGAAGTTTCCAATCACCCGGTGGGCGAGCGCCGCGCGCTTGCCTACGCGGGTCCGATCGATGTCTATACGATGCGCCAGGGCGTGCTCGCGATCATGATCGAATACGCGCGACTGTCGCGGTTCCTCTCACGGCTGGCGGTGGGCAAGAGCGGCGCCGCGTTCATTATCGGCCAGTCCGGCATGACCATCGCCGCGCCCGATCCGGCGGCCGACGAACTGCATGCGCAACGCTCGACGCCGCACCCGCTGCTGGCGGCGGCGCATCGCGCGCTGCGCCTCTCCGAGGGCGTCTACGACCCCGATTTCGGTCCCGCACGCAGCTTGCGCGTTTCCGACGCGAACGCGGACTTCACGGTATCCCTGGCACCGCTCGCGTTTCCCGGCTGGACGCTGGCCACGGTGATCCCGCAGGCTGAGCTGACCGGCGCGGTCGACGCCACCATCCGCCGCCTGCTCGTGGGTCTTGCCTTGCTCGTCGTCGTGGCCGGCATCGTCTCGGCCTATCTCGCGCGCCGCATCATCGCGACGCCGCTGGTCAAGGTCGCCGCCGAATTGCGCCATGTCGAGCGTTTCGAGCTCGAGCGCGTGCGCCGCCACCCCTCACGCCTGAGCGAAATCGAGAACCTCTCGACCACCATCGCGGACATGGCAAGCGGCCTTTCCGCGTTCCGCAAGTACATCCCCGCCGAACTGGTGAAGTCCCTGGTCAGCCGCGGGATCGCCGCGCATCCGGGCGGCGCGATCCGGCCGATGACGGTCATGTTTTCCGATATCGCCGGATTTACCGGCATGTCGGAGCGGCTCGGCGAGGATGTCATTCCGCTGTTGTCACGTTACCTCGAAATCATGTCGACGCAGGTCAGCGGCCAGCGCGGAACCATCGACAAGTTCATCGGCGACGCCGTGATGGCGTTCTGGGGGGCGCCGGTGGAGAACGCCGATCACGCGCTCGACGCCTGTCGGGCGGCGCTTGCCGGCCAGCAGGCGATCCGCGCCGCCGGCCTCGCCGATGACAATGGCGGGCCGCTCGGCGTGCGCATCGGCGTCAATTCCGGCGACATGCTGGTCGGCAATATCGGATCGCACCTGCGCCTCAATTACACTGTCCTCGGCGACGCCGTGAACATCGCCAGCCGGTTGGAGGCGGTCAACAAGGAATACGGCACGGAAATCATCATTGGCGAGGAAACGCGGCGCCTGGCCGGCGCCGGTATTCATGCGCGCGAACTCGACCGATTGATGGTCTATGGCCGCGCCGGGGGCCTGCGTATCTTCGAACTCGTCGCCATGGCGGCGCCTTCGGTCGTGCCGCCGGCCTGGATCGCGACCTATGAGCGCGGGCTTGAGCAATACCGGCGGCGCAATTTCGTCGCCGCACGAGTCATGTTTCGCGAAGTGCTGGTAGCGCGCAAGACCGACCGCGCGGCGCAGGTGATGATCGAGCGCTGCGACGCGCTGATCGCGAAACCGCCGAATGACGATTGGATGGCGACGAGCGCCATGCGCACGAAATGACCATGCGCGGCCAACGCGCAATCACGGCGAATGGCGGCGGCACGCGCGCGTGGCCCCGGGTCGTCATCATCGGCGCCGGATTCGGCGGCTTGTCGGCGGCCAAGGCGCTGGCCGGCACGCGCTACGACGTGACCTTGATCGATCGCCACAATTACCATCTGTTTCAGCCATTGCTCTACCAGGTCGCGACCGCCGACCTGTCGCCCGCCGACATCGCCTCACCCATTCGTCGAATTGTACGCGACCTGGCCAATGTCAATGTCGTTCTGGCGGAGGTTTCCGGCATCGACGTCGAACGGCGCGAGGTGCTGGCCGAAGGCCGCCGCATCGCGTTCGACGTGCTGATCGTGGCGAGCGGCGTGCAGCACGCCTATTTCGGCCATGACGACTGGGCACCCTTCGCGCCGGGCCTCAAGACCATCGACGACGCAACCTATCTGCGCCGGCGCATCCTCTTGGCGTTCGAGAAGGCGGAGACCGAGCCGGATGAGCGCGAGCGTCGCCGGTTGCTCAATTTCGTCGTCGTCGGCGGCGGTCCGACCGGCGTCGAAATGGCCGGCGCCATCGCCGAACTCGCCAAGCGCGCGCTGGCGGCGGATTTTCGCGCGATCGATCCGCGCGCCGCGCGCGTGATCCTGGTCGAGGCGGCGGAGCGGCTGCTGATGTCGTTTCATCCCTCGCTCTCGCAGGCCGCGCGGCGTTCGCTGGCGCGGCTTGGGGTCGAGGTGCGTTTCGGCGCCGGCGTCACCGAATGCAGCGGCGACGGCGTGCGGCTCGGCGCCGAGACGATCGAGGCGCGTACGATCGTCTGGGCGGCCGGCGTCAAGGCGTCGCCGGCCGGCGAATGGCTGCGGACGCCGGTCGATCGCGCCGGCCGCGTCATGGTCGCGCCCGACCTTAGCGTGCCAGGGCACCCCGATATCTTCGTGATCGGCGACACCGCCCACGCCGCCGGTGCCGACGGGCGGCCGCTGCCGGGCATCGCCCCGGTCGCCAAGCAGCAGGGCCAGTACGTGGCGCGACTGCTACGCGCGCGCCGCGACGGCGCCGCGGCGTTTCGCTATCGCGATTTCGGCGCCATGGCTACTATCGGCCGCCGGCACGCGGTCGCGCAATTCGACCGCCTGCGCATCGCCGGCGTTCCCGCCTGGTTGCTGTGGTGCGTCGCCCACATCTATTTCCTGATCGGATTTCGCAACCGATTCGCCGTCGCCATGAGCTGGGCCTGGAGCTATGTTACGTTCGAGCGCGGAACGCGGCTGATCACCGGCATTTCCGGATCGCGCATGGATGCCATGCCGATGTCGACCGAGGCCGGTGCCGCGCGCCGCAAGCGACCCGAAGGCGAGCGGCTCGACGCATGACCGCAACCGGGGCGTGCGCGTTGCGAGGCGTCGAACGGCGATTTCGTGGCCGCCGCGGAGCATGCGAATGACGGCGAAACCCCTGCGCGAACGGCTGGACGAGGCCTTTGAGCATTGCTGCGCCATGGATGCCCCTTTGCGCGAACGCCTGTCCCGGTTTTCAAAGATCTTGGGCGAACTTATCCCTACCTATCACCCGGCCGTCGATAGTTTGGTCGAGCGCCTGCGCGCCAATAGCGCCGGGCAAAAGGCGCCGATGCCTGGCGAGCCGATGCCGCCGTTTCAGCTTCCCGATGAGCATGGGCGAATCGTCAGCCTCCGCGACCTTCTCGACGAGGGACCGCTCGTGGTCGCGCTGCATCGCGGGCATTGGTGTCCCTATTGCCGCATGAATACCCGCGCGCTTGCCGAAGCCGACGCCCAGGCGCGCGCGCGTGGCGGGCGGATCGTGGCCATCATGCCCGAACGCGGCGTCCATGCGCAGCAGTTGCGCGGCGCCGCAATTCCGCCGTTTCCCATTCTCTCGGACATCGACAATGGCTATTCGCTCTCGCTCAACCTCGCCATCTGGCTCGGCACGGAACTGCGCGACTATTTGACGTCGCGTGGCTACGATCTTGCCGCCTATCAGGGCAATGATTCCTGGATTGTTCCCATTCCGGCGACGTTTGTCGTCGCGCGCGACGGGCGGGTCATGTCGCGTTTCGTCGATCCCGACTATCGCAACCGCATGGAGACGGCGGACCTGCTGGCGGCGCTGCGCGGGGCGGGGTAGCGGGACGGCGGCGTTGCCAATTCACCCATCCGCCGCTGCGCGCTTGA
>JACQAE010000259.1 GCA_016195095.1 Pseudomonadota bacterium | reverse complement strand
TAGTCGTAGAAGCCCTTGCCGTTCTTGCGCCCGAGCCGGCCACGCTTCTCGACCATCTCCGCCAGCAGCGCCTTCTGGCGCGCGTCGATCGCCTGCGGCCCCAGATCGGCTTCGGTCGCTTGCAGAATTTTCCAGGCGAGATCGACCGCCACCTCGTCATTGAGCGATAGCGGACCAACCGGCATTCCGGCCATGCGGCCGACATTCTCGATCATCGCCGCCGGAACGCCCTCGGCCAGCATGAGATGGCCTTCGCGAATATAGGTGCCGACGACGCGGGACGTATAGAAGCCGCGCGCGTCATTGACGACGATCGGCGTCTTGCCGATGGCGCGCACATAGTCGAGCGCGGCGGCGAGCGCCGCCGGCGCGGTCGCCTTGCCCATGATGATCTCGACCAGCATCATGCGCTCGACCGGGGAGAAGAAATGGATGCCGATGAATCGGCGCGGGGTCCTTGAACTCGGCCGCCAATGAGCTGATCGGCAATGTGGACGTATTCGAGCCGAACGTGGTCGAGAGGCCGATGACGTCCTGCGCCATGTGAATGGTCGCGGCCTTGATCTTGCGATCCTCGAATACCGCCTCGATGATCAAGTCGCAGTCCTTGAGCATGGCGTAATCCACGCCCGGCGTGATGCGCGCGAGCAACGCGTCGCGATCCGCCGCCTTGGCCCGGCCCTTGTTGACCTGCTCGGTGATGAGTTTTTCGGCATGCGCCTTGCCCTTCTCGGCGCTCGGCTTGTCGCGATCGATCAGCACGACGTCAATGCCGGCGCGCGCGGTGACATAGGCGATGCCCGCGCCCATGAAGCCCGCGCCGATGACGCCAACGCGCGCGATGCGCGTCGCCGCGACGCCCGGCGGGCGGCGCGCGCCCTTGTTGAGTTCCTGCATCGACATGAACAGGGTGCGGATCATCGCCGCCGCTTCGGGCGAGCGCAGGATCTTCGCGAACCAGCGCGATTCGACACGCAGCGCCAGATCCATGGGCAGCTGCAAGCCTTCATAAACGACCTGCAGGATCGCGCGCCCGGCCGGATAATTGTCGTAGGTCTCGCGCCGGTAGAGCGCATTAGCCGGTGGAAACACCATCATGCCCGCCTTGGAATAGACCGGGCCCCCCGGCAGCTTGAAGCCGTCCGCGTCCCAGGGCTTCTTGGCCGCGCCGCCGGCCTTGATCCAATCCTTGGCCGCCTTGACCAGGTCGGCGGCCGGCACCACGGCATCGACCAGTTTCATCGCCTTGGCGCGGTCGAGGCGCAGCTGGTCGCCCTTGAGCAGAAACTGCAGCGCGTCCGCCGGCGCCAGCATGCGCGCGATGCGCTGCGTGCCGCCGGCGCCGGGGAACAGTCCGATCTTGACCTCCGGCAGTCCGACGCGCGTGCGCGGGTTTTCCGCCGCGACGCGGTAGTGGCAGGCAAGCACGAGCTCGAAGCCGCCGCCCACCGCGGTGCCGTTAATCGCGGCCACCCACGGCTTGCCGCAGGTCTCGATCTGCCGGTAAAGCAGCGACAGCTTGCAGCTCTCCGCGTAAACCCAGGTCGCCGCCGCCTCCTCGCCTTGGGTACGTGCCATGTCCTTGTAGACGGCACCAATGCGCTCGAGCATGGTCAGGTCGGCGCCGCCGCAGAATGCGTCCTTCGCCGACGCAATCACCGCGCCCTTGACATTCGCGTCGCCCGCCACCGCCGTGACGATCTCGCCAAGCTCCTCGATCATCGCCATGTCGATCAAATTCATCGATCGTCCGGCCATGTCCCAGGTCACCAGGGCGATGCCGTCGGAGTCCACGTCCAGCTTGAAATTGCGATAGGTCATGGCCTGGCTCCTGTCGGCATCAGATCACCAAATTTTTCGATCGGTCCGATCAAAGATCGCGAATGCGATCGATTCTCATGTCTTGGAACATGATGTCGACCGCAAACCGCTTCGCACTCTTCGGCGTGACACACTAGAGAGCTTCCCATTTCAATTGAATCGGAAAGCGCTGAATTTTCTTCGACATTGTCGCATTTTCTGCGGCGAATCGATTCCCATTTCGCCGGAAAATGCGCAAGCGTCCGATTCATCGTGGATGAATCGGCGTGGTGCTCTAACTTTCCGTTCGAGCATGACCCCGAAAAGCGGATCTCGCTTTTCGGGGTCATGCTCTAGGAACCGTACGGTTCGCCGGATTGGAGCGTGAACCGCGTTCCGTCGGCATCGCGGATCATCATGAGATCAACATCGCTGTAATGCGCGCGCTCGTGCGCCAAACGCGTGCCAATTTCGAGATAAATGGCGTCGTGCCCGGAGCGGTTGACCAGGTGGTGGCCATTGGCGACGCCGGCCTTGAAACCGGCGCAGTCGCCCGGACGCAATAGCGTTTCGCCGTCGTCCTCGATCAGGGTAATTTCACCTTCGAGGACGAAGACGAACTCGTCCTCGTGCTCGTGCCAATGGCGCAGCGCCGAACCCCCGCCCGGCTTGATCCGCGTCAGGTTCACGCCGAACTGCGTGAGCCCCACGACATCGCCGAGCACGGTCTTTTCGCGGCCTTGCGCGGCGTGCTGGTGGGCCGGTGGATATATGCTCTTCGTGCGCACGGCCGCCTTGGCCATATCGATCTTCGGCATTGGTGTTCAAACCCGTTCAATGATGGTCGCGGTTCCCATGCCGGCGCCGATGCAAAGCGTGACCAGGGCGGTTGACAGGTCGCGACGCTCGAGTTCATCGAGCACCGTTCCAAGGATCATCGTGCCGGTGGCGCCAAGCGGGTGACCCATGGCAATGGCGCCGCCGTTGACATTGACCTTGCCGGGGTCGAGATCGAACGCCTGCAGATAACGCAAGACGACCGACGCAAACGCCTCGTTGACTTCGATGAGGTCGATGTCGGCGAGCGTCATGCCGGCGCGCTTGAGCACCTTGACGGTCACGTCGACCGGGCCGGTCAGCATTAGCGCCGGCTCCGAGCCGATATTGCAGAACGCCTTGATGCGCGCGCGCGGCTTGAGGCCGGCGGCGCGACCGCCCTTCTTGTTGGCGACCAGCACGGCGGCGGCGCCATCGACGATGCCGGAGGAATTGCCGGCATGATGCACGTGATTGACCGCCTCGACCTCGGGATGCGCCTGGATCGCCACGGCGTCGAAGCCGCCGAGTTCGCCCATCTGCGCGAAAGACGGCTGCAACTGGCCAAGCGACTGCATGCTCGTCGTTGGCCGCATATGCTCGTCCTTGGCCAGGATGGTCATGCCGTTGACGTCCTTCACCGCGAGGATCGAGCGCTTGAAACGGTTCTCCTCCCAGGCCTTGGCCGTGCGTTTCTGGCTCTCGACCGCGTATGCATCGCAATCGTCGCGCGAGAACCCGTATTTGGTCGCGATCAGGTCAGCCGAGACACCCTGTGGCATGAAATATGACTTGAGCGCGATGGAGGGATCGACGGGCCAGGCGCCGCCGGATGCGCCAATGCCGACCCGGCTCATGGACTCCACGCCGCCGGCGATCGTCACGTCGTGTTGCCCGGACATGACTTCCGCCGCCGCGAAATTCACCGCATCAAGCCCCGACGCGCAAAAGCGGTTGATCTGCACGCCCGGTACGCTGTTGCCATAGCCCGCGACAATCGCCGCGGCGCGGGCGATGTCGCCGCCCGCCTCGCCGACCGGATCAACGCAGCCGAGAACGACATCGTCGACTAGTACGGGATCGAGCGCGCTGCGGTCCTTGATGGCGCCGAGCGCCTGCGCCGCCAGGTTGAGGGCCGTTACCTCGTGCAGGGCGCCGTCGAGCCGGCCGCGGCCGCGCGGCGTGCGCACATGGTCGTAGATGAAGGCGTCAGCCATGCTGTCCTCCGAAACGTTCGCCTCTCAGGATATAGCGCAAGTATTGATTCCTGTCAGGGTTGGCGCGGCCGTCTGCGATCAGTTTTGTTTGAAACCAGCGAGCGGCCGTCCCAATTTCCGGCTTGTCGCGAAATTCGACCTCTTAAGGGGTGGCGCATGGCCAACATACGCGCCAACGCGGCGACATCGGCCGATCAATACTTACCCAAGGCAAGCGCGATCAGAGGCTGCGCGCGATGAGCAACTTCATGATTTCATTGGTGCCGGCATAGATGCGCATGACCCGCGCGTCGCGGTACATGCGCGATATGGGATATTCCTCCATGTAGCCATAGCCGCCAAAAAGCTGCACGCAGCGGTCGATGATGCGGCCCTGGGTATCGGTGAGCCAGTACTTGGCCATCGACGCGGTCACCGTGTCGAGTTCGGCGTTCAGATAGCGCGCGATGCAGTGGTCGTGAAAGACCCGCGCGATCGTCGCCTCGCTCTTGCACTCGGCGAGCGTAAACTGCGTATTCTGGAATTCCATGATCGCCTTGCCGAACGCCTTGCGCTCCTTGACGTAATCGATGGTGAGCGCCAACGCCCGCTCGATCATTGCCACGGCGTGAACGGCGACAATGAGGCGTTCGCGCGGCAGGTCGGTCATGAGCTGCGCGAAGCCTTTTCCCTCCTCGCCGCCGAGCAGGTTCTCCGGCGGAATCCTGACCTCGTCGAAGAAAAGCTCCGACGTATCGGCGGCGTCGAGCCCCATCTTGCGCAGCTTGCGCCCGCGCCTGAATCCGGGCGCGTTGTCGGTCTCCACCACCATGAGCGACACGCCCTTGGCGCCGGCGGCCGGGTCGGTCTTGGCCACGACAATGATCAAATTGGCGTGCTGGCCGTTGGTGATGAAGGTCTTCGACCCGTTGAGCACGTAGCCATTGCCGGACTTTTGCGCGCGCGTGCGCACGCCCTGCAGATCGGAACCGGTGCCCGGCTCCGACATGGCGATGGCGCCGACCAGCTCGCCCGTCGCCAGTCGCGGCAGCCAGCGTCGCTTCTGGTCCTGCGTGCCGTAATTGAGAATATAGGGTGCGACGATTCCCGAATGCAGCGTCGCGCCAAAGGAGTCGAAGCCCGCGAGGCTGAATTCGCGATCGATAATCGCCTGATGCGCGAACGAGCCGCCGCCGCCGCCAAATTCCTCCGGAATGGAGGCGCAGAGCAGGCCGGCCGCGCCGGACTTAGTCCACACCTCGCGCTCGTAGATTCCCGCTTCGTGCCAACGATCGAGCTGCGGTACGAACTGCGCGGCGATGAAACGGCGCGCCTGCTCGGCGAGCAAGGTCACGTCGTCGGTCATCCAGGCGGGTGGCGGAATGTTGAGGACGGACATGGCGGAGCTTATCTCCAGGAGCAATTTTCCGGCGAGGCCGATCGGGTCTCACCCAAGAAAGCGCAACAGGGTGGAAATATCCGCGCATACGCGTCGCGGCGAGTTGGTCGCGCTCTTCTCATGCTGCCGAGGATAAGGCGAACGCGGGCGATAGGCGAGGGCCGGCGCGAATGAGGAGCGGATGAACGCGCCGCAATTTGCGGCGCGCCAGGGTCAGGCGGCGATAATTCGCGGCGTAATCGATGTTCAGAACGCCTCGGCGGGAAGCTCCATCATGCTGGCGGCGCCGGCCTTGATGCGCGCCAGATGCGTGGCCGTCTGCGGCAGAATGTGTTCGGCAAAGAAGCGGGCGAGGGCGGGCTTCGATGTCATGCGCGCGTCATTTGCGTCGGCCGCGAGCCTCGCGATCGCGGCGGCGTTCATCAGCGCCCACATGTATCCAAGCGCGACCAGGCCAAACAGGTGCATGTAGTCGTTGGCGCCGGCGCCGGCATTGTCCGGCTTGGCGAGCGCGTTGGCCGCAAACCACATCGTCGCCTGTTGCAGATGCGCCAGCGATCCGCCGAGCGGCTCGACGATCGGCCGCATTGCCGGGTCGCTCGAATGCTGTTTCACGCATGCTTGCACTTCGGCGAAGAACGCGCTGACCGCCCGCCCGCCGTCCTTGGCCAACTTGCGGCCAACGAGATCAAGGGCCTGGATTCCATTGGCGCCCTCGTAGATCATCGGAATGCGCGCGTCGCGCACGAACTGCTCCATTCCATGCTCGCTGATATAGCCGTGCCCGCCGAATATCTGCTGCGCCATGACGGTATTGGCGAAGCCCTGATCGGTGAGCACGCCCTTGATGACCGGCGTCATCAACCCCATGTGGTCGTCGGCGGCTTGGCGTTCCTTGCTGTCGCCGCTGTGGCGGGCGATATCTTCCTTGAGCGCGGTCCACAGCACGAGCGCGCGCCCGGCCTCGTTGAAGGCGCGGATTGTCATCAGCATCCGCCGCACGTCGGGATGCACGATCAGCGGGTCGGCAGGCTTGTCTTTGAACTTGACGCCGGAAATGGCGCGTCCCTGCAGGCGGTCGTTGGCGTAGGCGGCGGCATTCTGATAGGCGACTTCCGACAGCGCGAGACCCTGCACGCCGACGCCAAGGCGCGCCTCATTCATCATGGTGAACATGGTATTGAGGCCGCGGTTTTCCGCGCCGACCAGCCATCCCGACGCGTCGTCGAAATTGATCACACAGGTCGCGTTGCCATGAATACCCATCTTGTGTTCGATGGAGCCGCAGGTCACGCCATTGCGCGCGCCGAGTGAACCGTCCGCGCCTACCGACATCTTTGGCACGACGAAAAGCGACAGGCCCTTGATTCCCGCGGGTGCGCCCTCGACGCGCGCGAGAACGAGATGAATGATGTTTTCCGCGAGGTCGTGTTCGCCCGCAGAAATAAAGATTTTGGTTCCCGTCAGCTTGAAGCTGCCATCGTCCTGGCGCAGCGCGCGCGTGCGAATGAGGCCAAGATCCGTGCCGCATTGCGGCTCGGTCAGGTTCATGGTGCCGGTCCATTCGCCGGCGGTCATTTTGGGCAGAAACCGCACCTGATGTTCGGGCGTGCCATGCACCAACAGCGCCGCGATGGCGCCCTGGGTGAGGGCCGGATACATAGCGAAGGCCATGTTGGCGGAGGCAAGAAATTCATTGACCGCCTGGGTGATCACGAAAGGCAGCCCCTGCCCACCGAACGCCTCGGGCACCGAAATGCCGATCCAGCCGCCTTCCTTCAATTGCCCATAGGCGTCCTTGAATCCGCCTGGCGTGGTGACGCGGCCGTCGGAATCGCGGCGGCAGCCTTCCTGGTCGCCGGAGCGATTGAGCGGCGTGAGCACCTCCTCGCAGAAGCGGGCGCCCTCGCGCAGGATGGCCTCGACGACGTCCGCGGACGCGTCCGAGAAGCCGGGCAGGTTGTCATAGCGGTGCATATTGAAGACGTCGTTAAGCAGAAAGAGGACGTCTTCGACCGGTGCTTTGTAGCGGGGCATGGCGGCGTTGCTCGCGCGGCGGTTGTCGCGGTGACCGAAATGCGCGATCAGCAGGCCGCGCGCTTGTGGCGGTGAGCCCCTTGACGCGTGCTCTTTCGGCGGAGCGCCGCTTGTCCACACCCGACCGGACGGACGTCGCGCACGCCCACGCCGAATCAGTCAAGCATGGAGCAGTGCCGTTACGCCATCGTTAAGGCCAGCCGTTTCAGTTGTCGTGGGCTGACATCCGGGGGCCCTCGGAATCGGTCGCGGACCTGATATTGTCGCTGTTGAGTTCGGCGAGCGCGCGTTCAATATCGTGCTTGCGCTGCATCAGCAGCCTAATTTGCTCGTTGCGTTGCTGTGGGCTCAATTGCAGCGCGTCCGCGCGTTCACGGTCGCCCCCGGCGATGAGTTCGCTGATTTCACCCAGCGTGAATCCCAATCGTTTGCCTTGCAGGATCAGCGCCAACCGCCCGAGATCGGCACGGCTATAGAGGCGCGACGGTCCAAAGCGCTGCGGTCGCAGCAGCCCCTTGGTCTCGTAGAACCGTAGCGCGCGCAACGTGACGTCGAACTCGTTGGCGACCTCGCGGATTGAAAAATATGCTGGAACGGCAATATCGGCATCCGAGCGTTGCGGGGATTTATCGCGGGTGTGCGGCGCTGGATCGGCATCGCTGGTGAGTTGCTGGGTCACGGTGGATTGCTCCCGGTTAGCGCGTCGGACGCCAATCTGGCGTTGAAAGGTGCGCAAATGCCAAGATAAGGGCGTGTGGGCGGCTCGCTGTGCCCAACCTGCGCAGGCTTTGCTGCTCACGCAGGTTGCAATCCGCTCACGCCCGAAACGCAGAAAAATCGCGGCCTGGCGGCCGAATCGACGCCACTTTGCAAAGTCTGTCACCGCCGCACCGTCGATGTCAACTTTTAGTATATGCAACCGCGTAATACAACCCAATGGAAGATGTCGGCCCGTCGTTTAACGGCTTTTTTACCATGTTCGGCAGAAGGTTGATGCCGAGGGCAGCGGACGGCGCCACACCATGGCGCCGCGAACGCGATGCGGCACCGCAGGCGGCCATTCCGGCCCTGCCCCTCCCCGTGCGAGGGCGCGAATGCGGGTGCGAGCATGAATTTCGGCGTCCCATCGAACCTTGCAGGCCTTCATCCCCAAGCGCTGAAACTGGCGCAAGAGGAGGCGGTCAAGGCGGGCTTGTCGCTTGGCGACTGGCTCAACGTGGCAATCGAAGCCGCGGCGCTGCGCCGGGGTCCACCCGCCGGCGGCCTCACTTCCCCAGCCACCGTTCGCCCGCGTGGCGACCAGCAATCATTGTTGGTCCATAGTCCAGCTTCGCGCGCGGATTGGCCTGCGGTGCATGCCGCCCACCCGGGCATGGGGCGCCCACGCGCCGCCACACCCGAAACGAGTAATGGCGCCCGCGCCGGTGCCCATATGGGCGCGGCTCCGGCTGCATCGGTTGTTGGGGGGGACGCGCCGAGCCATGACGTCGCCGCGGCGATCGCTGAAATCGCCGCCCGCCAGCAGGCAATCGAGACGCAAGCCGTCGCCAACTCGCCGCTGTCGTTGAGCATTGACGATGCGCGATCCCCCGGCCGTCTCGCCAGCCTTGAACAGATGTTGGTGCAGATCGCCGCCAAGGTTGAGACGTTGCACAAGCCATGCGGCCTCGACGATGCGATCGGCCTGCTGCGCGGCGAACTCGCCAGCATTGAGCGCGCGGTCAAGGAGGCCGCGCCGCGCAGCGCCGTCGAGACACTGATGGCGCAGGTGCGCGCGTTGACGCAACGCCTTGATATCGGCCGGCAGTCCGGCGGCAGCGACACCGCGCTTGTGGGCATCGAGCGAGAATTGGCCGACATTCGCGCGGCTTTGGGCGCGATCACGCCGGCCGAACATCTTGCGGCGGTCGAGGCCGCCTTGCGCACGCTATCCGCGCAAATCGATGGGATGCTCGCGGTCAATGGCGGCCGCGTGCAAGCCGACCCCGATGCGCTGGTCAAGCTTGAGAACGCTGCCGGCGACCTGCGCGACATCGTCGCCGGTTCGGCGTCGGGCGCTACCCTTGCCGAGCTTGCCGCCGAGATACGCTCTCTCGCGGGGAAGCTGGATGCAAGGCTGCCGGCTGCCGTCGACAACGATATCCTCAAGAATCTCGACAATCGATTGGCCCAGATCGTCGAAACCATTGCCGCCGAAAGATCGACGACCAGGCCGGCGAGCGACGCCGCCGACGACGCCATGACCCGCGTTGCGTCGGATGCGGCCGCGCGGGCGCGATTAGCGGGTGGCGAACGGGAAGCCTTCAGCGCGCTCGAAGGACGTATTGACACGTTGATCGAAAAACTGACGACGTCTGAAGCGCAGCTTGGCCCCATGGAGGCGATCGAGCGGCGCATGAACGAGTTGCTCGCGCGTAGCGACCTCGTGCGCGCCAGCGGTTCGCCCGCACCCCTTTCCGCGACGGCGGCCGACCTGGCGCCGGTGGAAGACATTCGCCGCGACCTCGAATTCGTGCGCAGCTCGCAATCGACGGCCGAGCGCCGCTCGCGCGAATCCCTCGAAATGGTGCATGGTGCGTTGAGCGATGTTGTCGATCGCCTTGCCACTATCGAAAGCGAGGTGCATGCGGGCCGCAATGTGTCCGCGGCCTCGTCACGACCGCAAAATGCCGCGCCGACATGGCGCGACGTCTCAAACCGCCCGGGTGCGGCGCCGCCCGAACGGCCGGCCGCGACCGACGTGGACGCAGCGCCAGCGGCACGCCCACCCAAGAGCGTCCCGATCGATCCCAATCTCCCGCCCGACCATCCGCTGGAGCCCGGCTCGATTGCGCGGGTGCCCGCGCGACCGGCGTCCGACGCCATGGCCGACGCAAGCAGTGCCGCGCCGCAATCCGATATTGCCGCCGCGAATCCGGGCGCGACAGCGCATACCAATACCTCCAGTTTCATCGCCGCCGCCCGACGCGCCGCGAAAGCCGCGATTGGCGAGCCGACGACGGCCGCGATGACCGACGCCGGTACTTTCAAAACCAACGTGCTGCCGAAATCCGGTGCGCGCCATTGGTTCGATGGTCGCATCAAGTCGCTGCTGGTGGGCGTCAGCGTCGTCGTGATCGTGCTCGGCACGCTGCGCCTGGCATTGAATTTCTTTGCGGTGGACGCGGAATCGCCGGCGGAAGTTTCGCAGACGGCGCCGGTCGAACCGCTGCCCCGCGCGCAAGCCCCCTCTATCGCAAGGGGAACCGGGCAGGACTCCGAGCAAATCGCGCCCGGCGCGCGCATATTGCCGGTCGCGCCGGCGCCGAAGGCGCCGGATCGCAGTTCCACGCTTATCCCGGAGCCCGCGCCCGGGTCAAACGCGGCGCCGTCGCGCCTGATGATTCCTTCGGCGTCGCCGCGCGCGCCGAATTCGCTCGGCGGCGCGCCACAGCCAGCGGCGGCTGGCGCGGAACGGGCCGTGGACGTCACCGGCTCGGTCATGCAGCCGCAGCCGATACTGCGCCATATGCCAGCGGAAACGGCGCCCGCCGCAACACGGCCGGCCGGCGAGGAGCATAGCGATGTCCAGGCGCTGCCGCAGGCACTCGCCGGCGCCAAGCTGCGTACCGCGGCCGCTGCCGGCGACGCGGCTGCGTTCTACGAAATCGGCTTGCGCTTCGCGGAGGGGCGCGGCACGCGCGCGAACCACGAGGAGGCCGTGCGCTGGCTCGCGCGCGCGGCTGATCAGGGCCTCGCGCCGGCGCAGTTTCGCCTGGGCAGCCTTTACGAGAAAGGGATTGGGGTAAAGAAGAGCCTTGTCGAGGCGCAACGGCTCTATTTGGCCGCCGCCAATAAAGGCAACGCGAAGGCAATGCACAATCTCGCGGTGCTTTACGCGGAGGGGCTTGACGGAAAACCTGATTACCGCAATGCCGTGCACTGGTTCCGCAAGGCGGCCGCGCATGACGTATCCGACAGCCAGTATAATCTCGGCGTGCTCTACGCGCGCGGAATCGGTGTCGATCACAATCTCCCTGAATCCTATAAGTGGTTTACCCTTGCCGCCGAACACGGTGACCAGGACGCGGCCAAGAAGCGCGACGACATTGGCGGGCGTCTGGATGCCCAGTCGTTGATGGCTGCGCGCCTCGCGGCGCAGACCTGGACCGCCGAACCGCAGCCCGACGCCGCCGCCGCCGTGAAAGCGCCGGCCGGAGGCTGGGATGAGACGTCGCCACGCGCCCCACCAAATCGGCCAAAATCACGGCCCAAGGCATGACCGGCGCCGCCC
>JACQAE010000267.1 GCA_016195095.1 Pseudomonadota bacterium | reverse complement strand
TGTGCAACGACCCCGCGATCCGAGCGCCGCGCAGCGCCTTTTTCGGTCCGTATTCCTCGCGCGTCGCCATCAGCCCGGGCATTTCCGTCTCGGCGATGGCAATTTCCTTGCGGCCCCAATCGGCCAGCGACATGTCCTTGATGACGCAGTCCTTGACCGAGGCGGCCTTCGCTTTGGCGCTCATGGTGTTCCCTGTCTATATGGCGTTCGGATGCGCGCCGCGCGCGCAAGCGACTGCGGCGGAGCCTATAGCAGCCCCGTCCCAGCGTCGCAACGCCACAACGTGACGCCATCACGCGCCGTGCGCGTGGGCGAGTGGCCCACGCCGTTACGTCAACCAGTTGTTCAGTTGGGCGTCTTGGGCTCGCCGCCGGCGGAGGGCGTGCGCGGCTGAGTCTTGAGGTAGCCGGCCTGCACCAAAGCCTGCGCGACCTGCTGCATTTTTTGCATGAGATCGACGGCGGCGACCGGCGGCAGCACCAGCCGGCACGCCGGGTAGCGGCGTCCGGTGAGCGGCTTGTCCGTCTTGGTCTCGTCGATGCGGGTGACGGCGAATTCGATCCGCAGCGTCTGCCCATCGAAGGAAAGCGCGGAAATCGAATCGGCGAAGATTTCGGCGCAATCGGGCCGGTCGATATACTGCACGTTGACGCGCGGCTGTGCGCCCGCGCCGGTGGGCACGTCGGCGGACAGCGGGTGCGGCCTGTGCGGCAGGCGGAATTTTCCCTTGGGCGTGGCACTGCGCTTCATGGCGGCCTGTCTCCGGCGATCTGGTTGCGTCAGGCGCGCTTGCAGCGCACGCGACGCCAGCGTGTGCTTACCACAATGACCATGGCCGATCACCGCGACGGGTCGAATATTTTTCTGCAAGACATCGCCGCTACCCGCGCAGCGCCGCGCACGCGGCTATTCATCCTCGCCGAATCGCGCCAAAATCAGCGCCTCCAGCGCCGCCAGGGCCTGCGCCGCTTCGTGGCCGCGCGCCTCGACCAGAATGGTCGAGCCTGGTCCCGCAGATAGCATCATCAACCCCATGATCGAATCGCCGCCAACGGTTTCCATGCCGCGCGATACGCGCACGATGGCATCGAACCGCTCCACCGTCTGCACGAATTTGGCCGAGGCGCGCGCGTGCAGCCCCTTCTGATTGGCGATGCGCAGTTCGCGCCTTATCGCGTCCACGTCAGCGGTCGCCCGTGGGTCGGCGGCCGGATCCCCCGAATCGCTCATTTTCCGGCCAGCACGCGGCTCGCAATCGTGATGTATTTACGTCCTGAATCGCGCGCTTGATCGACCGCCTGGGCCAGCGGGCACTCGCCGCGAACCTTGGCCAGCTTGACCAGCATGGGCAAATTGATACCGGCGAGAACCTCGACCTGGGGGCGGCCCATCACCGAGATCGCCAGATTGGAAGGGGTCCCACCGAACATGTCGGTCAGGATGGCGACGCCATCGCCGCTGTCGACCCGCTGAACCGCGGCGATAATGTCCCGCCGGCACTGTTCAACGTCGTCGTCAGGGCCGATCGTGACCGATTCGATCTGGGTCTGTGGACCGACGACATGCTCCAGGGCGGCATGAAACTCGGTCGCCAACCGCCCATGTGTGACCAGAACAAGACCGATCATTCGCACTCCTCGCCGGTGCCCCGGTTGCACCGCACGAAAGCGGCCACAATCAAGACCATCCGAATGCCTCTTGCAAGGGCTTTTCTACCTCATTTATTCTCATTTTTGCGCTGCAACAAGGTGGGCATTATGAGGTCTGGCCACCGAGCATTGCGGCCTGCGTGGGGCTTGGGGAGCGCGCCGCTAATCCCTGGTTTGGCGCATCGCCCATGGCGTTCTGGCCGCGCCGCCGGGCCAGGCGAGCCTGGGTACCTTAGCGGGCACGAGCGGGACTATGGGGCCAATGCGATGTCAGGCGGAAGCGACCGCATCGCCAGCACCAATGGTAGCGGGTCAATTTCGGCTGCGACGGCTAGCCGCATAAGCGCCACACCCGCAATGCTCGATTGCCGCGCCGGCGGCGACGGTAGCCGGCACGCGTCGGCTGCCGTCAGGTCAACGACGAGGTCGATCACGGCGCAGGGCTCATAAGGGAGGCGGCGAATGCCAAGGCCGCGAATCTCGATCAGTCCGGCCAGCGCCGCGGGCGCGCGCGCCACCAAGCGGCCGTGACTTGCCACGACATGCACGCGGTCGTCGGCGATCAAGCGGGCAAAAAGTCCGCCCGGATGCCGCGCCGCCTCGACCAAGGCCCAGGCGAGGCGCGATTTGCCGCAGCCGGAGGGACCGCGGATGAGAACGCCACGGGCGCCGAGGAGGACGGCGCTTGCGTGCAGCGTGGGTTGATCTCGGGGCATTTGTCGCTATTTCCCGCGAGGTGGTTCCAGCCTCGCTAAAAAACGCTCCAGCCTAAGGCGAATGCGTAAATCACAACGCGAATTCCAGCGCGGCGGATGTCGGCCGGGCACGCACGACGAGGGAATGAAAAAGCCCTCGCGCGTCCATTGCGCGGCGCGCGGGAGCGCCGATGGTTCATATCGCCGGCAGGCTGACCACGAAACGGGCGCCGAGAGTTTTCCCCGCCTGCGCGCTCCGCGTGTCGGCCTGACGGTTTTGCGCCCAGATGCCGCCGCCATGCGCCTCCACGATCTGTTTGGAAATCGACAGTCCGAGCCCGGAATTCTGCCCGAAACCCTGATGCGGACGATCAGTATAGAATCGATCGAAAATCTTCTCCATCGCGTCGGCGGAAATTCCCGGACCGTCGTCGTCGACGACAATCTCCACCGCGTCCTTGAGCCGGCGGGCGAGGATGCGCACCGAGCCGTCCGGCGGCGAGAACGAGCGTGCGTTATCCACGAGATTGCTGATGACCTGGCCAAGCCGCGAATCGTGGCCGGGAACGACGAAGCCGCGCGGCCCACCGCCCTCGAACGCGAGCGCGACCTTCACCTGTCCATCGCGATTGGTCTCGTTGGCGACGCCGCAAAGGGTCGTCAGCAGGCGATGCAGATCCACCGGCGCGGCTTCTTGGCGCTGCAGGTCGGCGTCAAGGCGGCTTGCATCGGAAATATCGGAGATCAGGCGGTCGAGCCGGCGCACGTCGTGCTGGATCACTTCGAGTAGGCGATTGCGGCTCTGCTCGTTGCGCACTAGCGGCAGCGTCTCGACCGCGGAGCGCAGCGAGGTCAGCGGGTTCTTCAGCTCATGCGCGACGTCGGCGGCGAAACTCTCGATGGCCTCGATGCGCGCATAAAGCGCGTCGGTCATGCCGCGCAACGTGCCAGACAGGTGACCGATTTCGTCGCGCCTGCGCGTGAAGTCGGGAATCTCGACGCGCGTCCTGATGCGTCGGCGTACGCGCTCGGCGCCATCGGCGAGGCGCCGCACCGGACCGGCGATGGTGCGCGCGAGCAGCATCGAGAGCATGACCATGACCGCAGAGGCGACGACGAAAACCTTGAAGATCGCCAGCCGCTCGGCTTCCACGATCTGGTCGATATCGCCGCCTTGCGTAGATAGCAACAGCGCGCCGCGCACGGCGCGGAAGCGCTGCACGGGGACGGCAACGGAGACGATGACCTCGCCGCGGTCGTTGATACGCACGATGCTGCCCTTGACGCCATTGAGGGCGTGCACGACCTCCTCGTAACCACGGCCATTGCCGGCGCCGACTTCGTGATAGATTGGCAATTCTCCCTTCGCCAGCCAGCGGCGCAGCTTGATCCACTGGCGCTGGAGGTAATTGGGATGGTCGATATTCAGCGGCGGCAGATCAAAGCGCAAAACGTCGCCGCGGCCATACAGATTCTTGCTATCGAGAATGAGGACGCCCTCGCGATCGTAGATACGCGCGCGCGTATTGGTTGGCGAGATGAGCCGGCGTAGCACCGGCGCGACGCGTTCGGGATTGATCGGAAACTCGGTGCTCGAGGATTCTTCCGGCGGCCCGTAGCTTTCGCCGGTCTGCAATTCAAGCAGTTTCTCGGTATCAAGCGTGATCGTGTCGGTTTCGACCGTGGCGGATGCCGCGATCGCGCCCGCGATGATCTCGCCCTGCACGAGCAGGCTCTGCACCCGCGCGTCGATCAAGCCGGCGCGGAACTGCGAGAGGTAGAGAACGCCGACAACAAGCGCGACCAGGCCGGCAAGATTGAGCGATACGATCCGCCGCGTGAGGCTAGCAAAGCTCTGCACGACGACGAAGCGCCATACGCCGCCGACGATGTTGAAGGCGATGGCCGCCACCCGCCACCGGCGCAGAGCGGCCAGTCGCGCGCCCCACCCATCGGTCAAGCGCTCGAAGCGTCCGCCGGTCGCGCGCGCCCCCGCGGGCGGCTCGCGATCGGTTTCGGCCGGCTTGGCGCCGATGTTCAGCGTGCGGTCGAGCAAATCCGTCATGCCTTGCGAAGTGTCGCCTCACCCCATGCACCGCGACGGTGGGCGGACAGCATCACAAGAGCATAGCGCAGCCCGGCGCTGCTGTCAGAGGTCCGCCGTCGGCGCGCGGATCGCCCCGCCTTCAGGCTTCCTTGAAGCGGTATCCGACGCCGTAGAGCGTTTCGATCATTTCAAACGCATCGTCGCTCTGCTTGAATTTCTTGCGCAGCCGCTTGATGTGGCTGTCGATGGTGCGGTCATCGACATAAACTTGGTCGTCGTAGGCGGCATCCATCAAAGCGTTGCGGCTTTTGACGACGCCTGGACGGCCCGCCAGTGCCTGCAGGATGAGAAACTCGGTCACCGTCAGCGTCACCGGCTCGCCCTTCCAGGTGCAGGTGTGGCGTTCCGGGTCCATTCGCAGCAGGCCGCGCTCTAGCACCTTCGCCGCGTCGGTTTCCTTGGGCGCCAAGCCGTCCTTCGACGTGGCGCGGCGCAGGACCGCCTTGACGCGTTCAACCAGCAGGCGCTGCGAGAACGGCTTGCGGATGAAATCATCGGCGCCCATCTTCAGGCCGAACAGCTCATCGATCTCCTCATCCTTGGAGGTGAGGAAGATCACCGGCATGTCGGATTTTTGCCGCAGGCGGCGTAATGTCTCCATGCCATCCATGCGCGGCATCTTGATATCAAGAATCGCCAAGTCCGGCGGCGACGTCTTGAAACCGTCGAGCGCGGAGGCGCCGTCGGTATATGTCATGATGCGGTAGCCCTCGGATTCAAGCGCGATTGAAACCGAAGTGAGGATGTTGCGGTCGTCGTCGACAAGGGCGATTGTTGGCATGGCGGCCTCTGTAGCATGAATTGTGGCCGCACAAGACCCCGGCCCCAAGTCTTTTGAGCCGCTTGAGCGGGCTAAATTGTGTCGGAAATGGCGTAAATCCTTGTTCAACCAAGGACCTGGACCCGGAGCCCCATGATGAGCGAACGAACCTCAAAAGTGCCGCTGCCGGGAGCGATGCCTGGCCGTCTGCCGGAAAATGCGCCCGCGCCGGTTGATTTCGACCCCAAGGCGGTCGCCAAGCCGCTGCTGCGCGCGACTCGCGCCGGTACTTTGGCGACGCTTGACCGCAATAGCGGCCATCCGTTCGCGTCCTTGGTCAACGTCGCCACCGACAGCGACGGCTCGCCGCTCATCCTGGTGTCGCGGCTGTCCACGCATACCGCCAATCTTGAGCATGATGGACGCACCTCGTTGCTGCTGGCGCAGACCGGCAAGGGCGATCCGCTGGCGCATCCACGGCTGACGGTGCTCGGCGCATTCACGCGCATTGATTGCGATGACGCGCAGGCGGCGCGCGTGCGGCGGCGATTTCTCGCCCGTCATCCGAAATCCGAACTTTATGCCGGCTTCGCGGATTTTTCGTTCTGGCGCATGGCGGTCGTTTCCGCGCACCTCAATGGCGGCTTTGCGCGCGCGGCCGACCTGCCGGCGGAGGACGTGCTGACCAGCCTGGCCGATGCCGGCGAAATCGTCGCCGTCGAGGACGATGCCGTCGTGCATATGAACAGCGACCACGTCGCGGCATTGCGCCTTTACGCAACCCGGCTGCTTGACGCGCGCGATGGCGCGTGGCGTGCCACCGGTATCGATCCCGAAGGGGTCGATCTCGCGCTCGGCGACGCGACATTGCGGCTGGCGTTTGCGCAGCGCGTGACGACCGCGGTGCAGTTGCGAAAATCCCTCGCGGCGCTTGCCGATTCTGCGCGCGCGCGCGCATGACCCATTGCCGCGAACCGGCACAGGCGTCACCGGTGGATCGCTGGCGGGCTTGTCGATTCATGCCGTGTATGAAGGAGGTTAGCGGCGCGCCGCGCAGCGCGCGCATAGCGGGCGGCTGCCCGCTTTGTTGCGCTGCACTGGCGTAAACCCTCGTTGCACACAAGGCTTGGCAGCGCGATTGCTCGCAACTATAGGTGCCCCGCGCAGGCTGGCCGGCTATAATGGCTAGCCGAGCCGTCCACAGGCGGCGAAGCGAGTCCGTCGCGGCGGCGTGCAACGGCGGGTGGAGTGAGTGGAGGTGTTCGGTGCAGGAAACAGGTCTACGCAACAGCGCGCATGGCGCCGAGCGATTCGGCTTCACGAATCTCGCGGCGGTGCATTGGAACCTTCCCGAGGCCGCGCTGTACGAACATGCGATCCGTAACGGCGAGGCACATGTCGTCGAGGGTGGCGCGTTGTGCGCCGAGACCGGCGTGCATACCGGCCGCAGCCCCAAGGACAAGTTTGTCGTCTGCGACGAGCATAGTGAAAAAGCGATCTGGTGGGAGAAGAACGGCAGGCTGACGCCTGCCCAATTCGATCTGCTGCTCGGCGACTTTCTCGCTCATGCCGAAGGCAGAGAGCTTTTCGCGCAGGATCTGTTCGGCGGCGCCGACCCCAAATACCGTATCAAGGCGCGCATCTTCACCGAGCTCGCTTGGCATTCGCTGTTCATTCGCACCTTGCTCATTCGCCCGGAGCGCTCGGAGCTTGCACAATACGTTCCGGATTTCACCATCCTGTGCCTGCCGTCGTTCAAGGCCGACCCAAAGCGCCACGGGGTGCGCAGTGAAACGGTGATCGCCATCAATTTCACCAAACGCATGATCCTGATCGGCGGCAGCTACTACGCCGGCGAGATGAAGAAGTCGGTGTTCACCACGCTCAATTACTACCTCCCGGCGGAAAGCGTGATGCCGATGCATTGCTCCGCCAATGTTGGCCCCGGCGGCGACGTCGCACTGTTCTTCGGCCTGTCGGGAACCGGCAAGACGACGCTTTCGGCCGATCCCAACCGCACGCTCATCGGCGACGACGAGCATGGTTGGGGCCCGCAGGGCGTGTTCAATTTCGAGGGTGGTTGCTACGCCAAGTGCATCAAGCTCTCGCGCGAGGCGGAGCCGGAAATCTACGCGGCAACGCTGCGCTTCGGCGCCGTATTGGAGAACGTCGTATTCGATGCGCAAACGCGCGTCTGCGATTTCGACAATGACAGCAAGACCGAAAACACGCGCTCGGCCTATCCGCTCGAATTCATCACCAATGCCTCGCGCAGCGGCCGCGCCGGCATGCCGAAAAACCTCGTCATGCTGACCGCCGACGCCTACGGCGTGATGCCGCCGATCGCGCGGCTGACCCCGGCGCAGGCGATGTATCATTTCATCTCCGGCTATACCGCCAAGGTCGCGGGGACGGAAAAGGGCCTGGTGGGCGTCGAGCCCGAATTCTCCACCTGCTTTGGCGCGCCGTTCCTGCCACGCCACCCGTCGGTCTACGGCAATCTGCTGCGCGAACTCATCGGCGTTCACGGCGTCGATTGCTGGCTGGTCAATACCGGATGGACTGGCGGGCGCTACGGCATCGGCCGGCGCATGCCGATCAAGGTGACGCGTACGCTGCTCGCCGCCGCGCTTGACGGCTCGCTTAAGAACACCAAGTTCCGCACCGATCCCTATTTCGGATTTTCAGTACCGGTATCGGTGCCCAATATCGAGCCGCATCTGCTCTATCCCTACAAGACCTGGCAGAACAAGGCGGAATTCGACGAGACGGCGCGCAAGCTCGTGCGCATGTTCCAGGAGAATTTCGTGCAGTTTGAAACGCATGTCGATGCCGACGTGCGCTCGGCCGCGCCGGAGGTGCGTATCGCCGCCGAGTAACCCCGCCGCGATCGCCGCGGCGGCTTCGCAACGCCATGCCGGCTCAGGCGGCCTGCCGGCGGGCCGGCGCGAAACGGCCATAGAAGTTATCACCCTTGGCGGCCATGTCGATGAGCAGCTTCGCCGGCTTGAAGCGCGCGCCGTGCTTCTTCTCCAGAGCCTTGCACAGCGCGACGAATGGCTTGGCGCCCATCATGTCGATAAAGGACAGCGTACCGCCGGAATAGGGCGCGAACCCGAAGCCGAGAATCGATCCGACATCGGCCTCGCGGATGTCGGTGAGCACCTTTTCCTCGAAACAGCGCGCCGTTTCGAGCGCCTGCATGACGAGAAAGCGCTGGCGCAATTCGTTGACGTCGATGGCGTCGGGATCAAGTTTCTGCGGCTGCAAATCGGCCAATCCCGGCCACAGACGCTTCGCCCCCTTTTCCGGATAGTCGTAGAAGCCC
>JACQAE010000268.1 GCA_016195095.1 Pseudomonadota bacterium | reverse complement strand
GGGCCAGCCGCCAATCGGCGCCGCTGGAAAGCACGCTGGCCTTGGAACAGGCATTTGCGCTGCACACCGCGCGCTATGCGCAAGGCGACGTTCCACGGCCGCCGCACTGGTCGGGCTTTCGCATCGTTCCGCTGGCGATGGAGTTCTGGCGCGACCGGCCGTTCCGGCTGCACGACCGCATCGAGTTCCGCCGCGCCGCCCCCGATCGAGCGTGGACCAAAACGAGACTGTACCCTTGAGCCGGCCGCCAGGCGGCCACACATGGTGAGACATGTCGACTTCGCAAGGCAATCATCCGCGCCGAATCCTGCTGCTGACCGGTGCCAGCCGTGGGATTGGCCACGCCACCGTCAAGCGCTTCTCGGCCGCGGGCTGGCGCGTGATCACCTGTTCGCGCCACCCGTTCCCGGAAAATTGCCCGTGGGAAGCCGGACCCGAGGACCATATCCAGGTCGATCTCGCCGACATTGCCAGCACCCAGGCCGCCATCACCGACATCAAGCAGCGGCTCGACAACGGCGAATTGCACGCGCTCGTCAACAACGCGGCGATCTCGCCCAAGACGCCGACCGGCACGCGGCTGACGTCGATCGACACTACGCTCGACACCTGGCGGCACGTGTTCGGCGTTAATTTTTTCGCCCCGATCATGCTCGCGCGCGGCCTAATGGACGAACTGGGCGCCGCGCATGGCGCCGTCGTCAACGTCACCTCCATCGCCGGATCGCGCGTGCATCCCTTTGCCGGCGCCGCCTACGCCACCTCGAAGGCCGCGCTCGCCTCGCTGACGCGCGAGATGGCGGCGGATTTCGGCAGCCGCGGCATCCGCGTCAACGCCATCGCGCCGGGCGAGATCGACACGTCGATCCTCTCGCCCGGGACCGAGAAGATCGTCGAGCAGATTCCGATGCAGCGCCTCGGCACGCCCGACGAGGTGGCCAAGATCATCTATGTTCTGTGCACCGAAACGTCATCTTATGTGAACGGCGCCGAAATTCATATCAATGGAGGACAGCACGTATGATCCGTGCACGCGCGCCGATGCCGGCGCTGGTTGTTGGCGCAACGCTTGTTGCATGGGCAATGCCCGACGGCGCGGCGCAGGCCGCGCAATGGCAGGCGCAGAGCGTGGCCGCGCCCGCGCGCGTGACCGCCGTGGAAATGATCGCGGACGTGCCGCACGTCCTTGCCGGCGGCACGTGGTACAAGGCCGCGCTCGCCGGCGGCGAGGTGAAATTGACGCCGGCCGCGCCGCCGCGCCGCGCCGCCGTTCCCTCGGGCGCGCTGCCGGACGCGCGTGTCGCGCTTGGCCGCCACGACGTGGCGCGCGCCTGGTTGGCGGCGCCGACTACGCGCTATGGGCACGCGGTGCTTGGCGACGCCATCGAGGCCGGCGCGCTCGTGGTCGAGCGCAAGGACGGACGGCGCGAGACACTGGCGGTGGCGGCGGACGCGGTTTTCGAGGACATCGAGCCGCGCATCGCCGACCTTGACGGCGACGGGCGCGAGAAGGTCGTGACCGTCAAATCCTACCTGCGCCAGGGCTCCGCCCTCGCCATCGTCGGCCTGCGCGGCGGCAAGCTCACCATCCTCGCCGAGACGCCGCCGATCGGCCGGCCGAATGCGTGGCTCAATCCCGCCGGCATCGCCGATTTCGACGGCGACGGCACGATCGATATCGCGCTCGTGCGCATGCCGCACGCGGTCGGACGGCTGGAACTGTGGTCGTGGCGCGCGGGCGCGCTGCACAAGCGCGGCGAGTGGCCCGACGTCGCCAACCATGCCATCGGCTCGCGCGTGCTGCGCATGAGCGCCGTCGCCGATTTCGACGCCGATGGCGTGCCCGACCTCGCCATTCCCTCGTTCGATCGTCGCGCGCTGCGCCTATTGGCGTTCAAGCCGGCGATGCGCGAGATCGCGCGGCTGCGCCTACCGGCGCGGGTTGTATCGGAGATCGTCATCCTGCGCGACGGCGCCGGCAAGCCGTCGCTTCTCTTCGCGCTCGAGGACCATCGGCTCATGCGCGTGCACGCGCAGGGCGGGCAAGCCCGCACCAACTAGGGCATTTTCCGGCGACGTGGGAACCGGTTGGCCACGGAAAGTGCGACAAGGTCAAAGAAAAGAGAGCGCTTTCCGATGCAATTGAAACGGCAAGCGCTCTCGAGATCAATGCCGAGAGGTAGCGGATTTTCAGGCGCGGCGCGGATCGGAATTCAGAGCCAGCGCATCCATTTGAAAAACAGATAGGGCAGCACGGCGGCGACCAGCATCAGGCCGATGGCGAAGGGATAGCCATAGGTCCAATTGAGCTCCGGCATGTGGCGGAAGTTCATGCCATAGAGCGAGGCGACCAGCGTCGGCGGCATGAGAACGACTGCGACCACCGAAAAGATCTTGATGATGTTATTCTGCTGCAGGCTGACGACGCCGAGCATGGCGTCGAGCAGGAAGGTGATCTTGTTGGACAGGTAGGTCGCGTGATCGGAAAGCGATTGCACGTCGCGCTGCATGCCCTTGAGCTGACCGCGCATTTCCTTGGCCCAACGCATCGCGTCGCTTTCGTTGGCCAGATACAAGAGCAGCCGCCCGATCGAAACCAAGCTCTCGCGCACTTTTGAGGTGAGGTCGCCCTTGCGGCTGATGGCCTTGAGAATGTCCATGTAGGGCCGCGCGCTGCCGGCGGCGTCGGTATTGAAAATATCCTTCGATGTCTGATCGATGTCGGCGCCGATCTTTTCGAGAATGTCGGCGGCGCGATCGATCACCGCGTCCAGAAGATCCATGAGCACATGCTCGCCGGTGATCGCCGCCGGGCAATTGCGCGCAAGGCGGTTGCCGACAATGCCAAACGGCCGCGGCTCGTCGTAGCGCACCGTCACCAGCCGGTGCCCGGAAAGGATGAAGGTGACCGCCGTCGTGCGCGGATTTTCCGTATCCGCCCCGCACATCAGCGTCGCCGTCATATAGCGCGCGCCGTTCTCGACATAGAGGCGACTGGTGATCTCGATTTCTTGCATTTCCTCGCGCGTCGGGACGGCGATCCCGGTCACGCGTTCCACCATGCGGTCTTCGGGAATGCTGGGCGTAATCAGGTCAAACCAAACCGCGCTGTCGGGAAGTTCGCCGCCCGGCGCGACGGTGACGCGGTCAAGCACGCTGCCGCGCGGAACATGAGCGATGAGCATGCGACCCCCGGACCGCCATTGCCGGCGCCGCGGCGCGCGGCATGACGCAGCTGTCAATCGCCGAAAGCCGCACGCATGGCAAGCCCACCGCGTGCGGGGACGCACACCACAAGGTGGAGCGCGCGATACGCACGCTATCCGCTCGACCCCGCCAACAAAGGCCCGCGCGATCAGGCCGCGGCAATGCCTGGGCGCGCGGATGGCGCGGCGCTTGTGCCTGCGCGCGGCGCCGGTGTCGGTGCCGGTGCCGGGGCGCGGCTATAGCGCGCGGCGGCGGCCACCGCCGATATTCCGATGCGGCGGTAGCGCGCGCCGAGGTCGATTTTCGCCGCGGCGTCGCGGCCCTGATCTTGGTTGCCAACGGATTGGCGCTCGCCAGGTTGATGGTCTTCAGCGGAGGTCATGGGTGCTCCTGTCGGCCATGCCACGATCGGCAAGGCTCATGAAATGGCGCATAGCGCGCCAGCATGGCGGAATTGGGCGGCAAATGTTCCGGTTCGGCGGCATGATCGCGAATCAGTGGCCGTAATGCGCGCGGCAGCACGAGAATCCTTTGACCACGCCATGGTAAACTAAAATTTAACAACCGGCAGCCAACATGGCTGGTACCTCGCGCGAGCGTGCTGTAGTTTGAAATTCGCGCACGCACGTGGTTGTTGGGATCGCGGTCGCTGAAATCGGCACGTCGCCGGCTTGTGCGACATTCTTGCAACAGTTTGTACGCGATATTGCATTGCGGGTAATCCAGGCTGGGTTTCCAGGTGCTTTTTCGATAAGGCTTAAGGCGAATGCGCGGATTCGACGTGGCAAGATTCGAACAAGAAGGCGCTGCAATGATGCTGGCACGTGGCCTGACGGCGGTGTTTGTTGGACTTTTGGCGGCCGGCTGCATGCAGTCGACGATCGAGCCTGCCTCCGACGCCAATCTCAAACCGCGCGACAAGCAATTGCTCGCCAATGCGCCATACGAGAAGGCGCAGATTCCCGAGCCCTATCGCCGGCATATCGTCGATTACCACCGCCGGGAAAGCGCCGGCACGATCGTCGTCGATACCGACGCGCGCTATCTTTATTACGTACAGAAGGACGGCAAGGCGATCCGCTATGGGATCACCGTTGGCGAGGAAGCGCTCGCGTGGTCGGGCGTGGCCAAGGTCGGTCATGTCGCCGAATGGCCGAATTGGGTTCCGACCGTGGATATCAAGAAGCGGATGGGAAACATTCCGAGCTTTGTCGCTGGCGGCCCGCATAATCCGCTTGGCGCGCGTGCCATCTATCTGTTCGAGGGCAACAAGGACACGTTGTTCCGCATTCACGGCACCAATCAGCCCGAATATATCGGCCAGGCGATTTCGTCCGGCTGCATCCGCATGACCAACGAGGACGTCATCGACCTCTATACGCGCGTCAAGGTCGGCGCGCCGGTCGTCGTCCTCAAGCCGGGCACGGGCGATTCGCCGCAGGATCCGCGCCGCATGGCGCAGAACAATCGCAATCTCTAAACGCGGCCGACGGTCCCCTGCGATCGCGACGACGCCGGCTGATCGCCGGCGTTATCGTTTCGTGCCTGACGACGCCGGCCGCAGGCCGGAATGGTTATTTCAGCCCTCGGCGATTTTCTCCTTGCGCACCCATTCAAGCGTGCGCGTCAGCGCGCGTTCGAGGCGCTCGAACATCTCGTCGATCTCCGCCGGCGTAATGATGAACGGCGGACATAGCGACACGCTCTCGCCCGGCAGCGCGCGCGCGATCAGGCCTTCCGCCTCGGCAAAGCGCACGCAGCGCGCGCCGACGCCATGGCGCGGTGCGAACGCGCGCCGGCTCGTCTTGTCGGCGACCAGTTCGACGGCGCCGACAAGGCCAAGCCCGCGCGCCTCCCCGACCAGCGGATGATCGGCAAGCTTATGCAGGCGCGCCAGGAACCGCGGCGCCTTGGCGGCGTTGGTCTGCACCACGCGCTCGCGCGCGTAGATTTCCAGCGTCTTGAGCGCCACCGCCGCCGAGACCGGGTGTCCCGAATAGGTAAATCCGTGGCCGAACGTGCCGACCTTGGCGCTTTCCGCGACCAGCGCCTGATACATCACCTCTGGCAGCATCACGCCGGCGATCGGCAGATAGGCCGACGACAGCGCCTTGGCGACGGAAATGGCGTGCGGCTTGAAGCCGAGCGCCTGGCAGCCGAACATCGTCCCCAGCCGTCCGAAACCGCAGATGACTTCGTCATCGATCATCATCACGTCGTATTTGGCGCACACGGCGCCGATTTTCGCGAAATAGCCGCGCGGCGGCACGATGACGCCGCCGGCGCCCATGATCGGCTCGGCGAAGAACGCCGCCACCGTCTCGGGATCCTCGCGCAGGATGAGCGCTTCGAGCTCGGCAGCGAGGCGCGTGGCGAAATCCTCCTCGCCCTCGCCAGGCTGCGCGAAGCGGTAGTGATGCGGACACGCGGTCTGCAGAAATCCCGGCAGCGGCAGGTCGAAATCGACGTGGTTATAGGACAGGCCGGACAGCGATCCCGCCGCCACCGTCAGCCCGTGAAACGCCTTGAGGCGGCTGATGATCTTCTTCTTGCGCGGGCGGCCAAGCGCGTTGTTCATGTACCAGACGAGCTTGATCTGGGTGTCGTTGGCCTCGGAGCCGGAATTGCAGAAGAACAGCTTGGAGATCGGCACCGGCGCCATCTCCTTGAGCTTCTCGGCGAGTTCGATCGCGGGATCGTGGCTGCGGCCATTATAGAGGTGGGTAAAGGACAGCTTGCGCATCTGCGCCGCCGCCGCCTCGACCAGTTCCTCGTTGCCATAGCCGAGCGCCGTGCACCACAGGCCGGCCATGCCTTCGATATATTCCTTGCCGTCGCTGTCGTAGAGATAGATGCCGCGGCCGCGCTCGAATACCAGGGGCCCAACTTCGCGCAACTGCGCGAGGTTGGTATTGGGATGCACCAGCGTTTCGACGTCGCGCGTCGCGAGATTGCTCAACATGGTCGTTTTCCTTGATCCAGCAATCGCCATTGTGGCCGCTCGGGCGCCCTCGCGTCAAAGCGAGGATCGCGATCGGCCAGGGAACGGCGCCATAGCAGCACGGCGCGCGCGACGCCAGTCGCGAGCCGGCGCAAGGCGCGGGGAGAAAAAATTATTGACCTTGGTTGTGGGGCCGGCCAAGCCTCGGGCGGCAAGTCTCGCGGCCGGGCCGCGCGCGGCAGGCATCATTGCATAGGCGCCGATCAT
>JACQAE010000266.1 GCA_016195095.1 Pseudomonadota bacterium | reverse complement strand
CGTCGCACGCAACCCCACCGGCCACCGCTCCCCACCCCGCGCCTCGCGACGCGATCGAGACGCCCTTTCGTCGGGGCGGGATATTATCAATATATTCCTATAGGAATAAATGTCAAGGGAAGATATGCGGCGCGCGACGGCGCCACATCATCATAACCGGCCAAGGAGATCGCCTGCAGGTGCCCGAATTAATCGACCACCTGACAAGTCCAATCTTGTCTCATAAGGCTATTTGTTTCCTGCTATGTAAGAAAAAACAACAATAGCCAACGCCCGAGTTCGTCAAATGCCGGTGCAGGAGCGCGATATGTCGCCGAAATCCAAACTTGAACAAATTGCAAAAGATTGCGCCGATAGTTCTCAACGCAACGTATTGAGTCTCGAATCTGAGCTTCAACAATTGGAAAATCGCAAATCGAAAATAGAGGCTCAGATTAATGCAGAGAAACTCTGCCCAAAGCGCGTTTCGAGCTTTCAATACAAGGTGGGGGACGATCTCCAATGCCCCCGATGTTGGATTGCTGAGGAGAAGAGTTCGCCACTGAAACCGATCAATTCTCCCGACGAGATCGAATCTCCCGACGAGATCAATTCTCGCGAGGACATCGATCACTTCCAGTGCCCAATGTGCAGAACTGAAATTTCGATCCGTATTTAAAGGGAAAACTGTTTACCTGCTGGGGCGTACTTCGGCTGTGCCCTGGGGTTTACTTAGTCGTGTCCCGCTATGCCAAGGTGTCCTGTTCGCAAATGCGACGAGCGCAGAGGCAAGCAAGCACGGCGCACCGTGCCGCTTTGCGTCAGTTGGCGCGCTACACATTGACACCGGCTGCCATGCTCGCTGCGCCAATCAATGAGCATGGCAGGCACCAAAACGGCGCCGGCCTGGAGTAGAACAAGCGCATGGACCAGCCGATCCCGACCGAGGAGGCCGCGCGCGCCGCCGCGCACAGGCCGGCGGAGCATCCCGGCGCCGCGCATGGGCGCGTCGGCGTGCTCCTGGTCAATCTCGGCACCCCGGACGCAACGGACTATTGGTCGATGCGCCGCTATCTCAAGGAATTCCTCTCCGACCGACGCGTCATCGAGGAAAATCGGCTGAAATGGTGGCTGGTGCTCAATCTCATCGTGCTCACGCTGCGGCCCGGCCGCAAGGGCCGCGACTACGACAAGATCTGGGACCGGGAACGGGACGAATCCCCGCTGCGCGGCTTCACGCGCGCGCAGGCGGAGAAGCTCGCGCCGCGCCTCGCGCCGCAGGCGCCCAATGTCGTCGTCGATTGGGCGATGCGCTATGGCGATCCGTCCATTGCCGCGGGCGTCCTCGCCTTGCAGGCGCGGGGTTGCGAGCGCCTGCTCGTGGTGCCGCTTTACCCGCAATACGCGGCCGCCACCACGGCGACTGTCTGCGACAAGGTTTTCGACGTGCTCAAGACCATGCGCTGGCAGCCGGCGGTGCGCATTGCGCCGCCATGGCATGACGACCCGGTCTATATCGAGGCGCTCGCCACCTCGCTGCAGGCGCAGCTGGCCAACCTGTCGTTTCAGCCCGACGCGATCCTGTGCTCGTTTCACGGAATGCCGAAGGAATACTTGCGCAAGGGCGACCCCTATTATTGCCAATGCGCGAAAACGGCGCGGCTGCTGCGCGCGCGCCTGGCGCTGGGCGAGGATCGTTTCATCATGACCTTCCAGTCGCGCTTCGGCCCGGCGGAATGGCTCACGCCCTATACCGACGCGACGGTCAAGGCGCTGGCGCGCAAGGGCGTGCGCAATCTCGCCGTCGTCATGCCAGGCTTCGTCGCCGACTGCCTCGAAACGCTCGAGGAGATCGCCGTCGAGAACGCGGAAATTTTCCGCGCCCATGGCGGCGTTGATTTCGCCGCGATCGCCTGCCTCAACGACAGCGAGGCGGGCATGGCGGTGATCGATAGCGTCGTGCGGCGCGAGCTGCAGGGCTGGATTTGATGCGATCGTGGCGCCGACGATTGAACCGAGCCGGCCGTTGCCGCGACGGATAGGGCGCGGCAGGCCCGCCTTGCGGCTTGTGGGGACGGCGCGCGCGCCCCACAATGGCGATGCAACACAGGTAGGGGGAGCTCGCATGACCGGCTTCGATCTCGTCATTCTGACCCTGGTCGCGCTGGCGATCATGGTCGTCTTTTCCGGCGTCAAGACGGTGCCGCAGGGCTTTCACTGGACCGTCGAGCGGTTCGGCCGCTATACGACCACGCTCACCTCCGGCCTCAACATCATCGTGCCGTTTTTCGATCGCGTCGGTCGCAAGATGAACATGATGGAGCAGGTGATCAATATTCCGCAGCAGGAGGTCATCACCAAGGACAACGCCACCGTCGCCGTCGACGGGGTGGCGTTCTACCAGGTGTTCGACGCCGCGCGCGCGAGCTACGAGGTGTCGAATCTCGATCAGGCGCTTGTCACGCTGACCATGACCAATATCCGCTCGGTCATCGGCTCCATGGACCTCGACCAGATCCTCTCGCATCGCGACGAGATCAACGAACGGCTGTTGCGCGTGGTCGATGCCGCTGTTTCGCCCTGGGGCATCAAGATCAGCCGCGTAGAAATCAAGGACATCATCCCGCCGCAGGATCTCGTGGCGTCGATGGGCCGTCAGATGAAGGCGGAACGCGACAAGCGCGCCGAGGTGCTGTCGGCGGAAGGTCAGCGCCAGTCGGAAATCCTGCGCGCGGAGGGCGCCAAGCAGGCGCAGATTCTCGAAGCGGAAGGGCGCCGCGAGGCGGCGTTCCGCGATGCGGAGGGCCGCGAGCGCCTGGCGCAGGCGGAGGCGAAGGCGGTCGATATGGTCAGCGAGGCGGTGGGGCGCGGCGACGTCGCGGCGCTCAATTATTTCATCGCGGAAAAATACCTGCACGCTTTCGGCGAATTCGCGCACTCATCGAACCAGAAAGTCCTCATCCTTCCAATCGAGGCGACGGCGGTGCTCGGCTCGCTCGCCGGCATCGCGGAAATCGCCAAATCGACCTTCGGCGACCCGGCCACGGGCGCCCCAGCCCTGCGGCGTCCGACCGGGCCGGCGTCGGGCAAGGGCGGCGCAAGCTGATCGGGGCGTGTCATGATCGAACTCGTCGAGTCATTGGGGGCGTGGAACTGGTTCATCCTCGGGATAGCCTTGCTCGCGCTCGAGATCGCCGCGCCCGGCACGTTCATGCTGTGGCTCGGCATCGCGGCGCTCGTTGTTGGCGTGGTTTCCTATTTCGTCGACTGGACCTGGCAGGCGCAGTTCGCGCTCTTCGCGGTCATCGCGGTCGCCTCCATCCCGCTATGGCGGCGCGTGGCGCGCCGGGTGGAGACGCCGACCGACCGGCCCTTCCTCAACCGCCGCGCCGAAGGGCTGGTGGGCAAGACCTTCACCATCGACAAGCCGATCGTCAACGCCGTCGGCACCATCCGCATCGACGATACCGTGTGGCGCGTGATCGGGCCGGACTGCCCGGCCGGCAGCCGCGTGCGCGTGACCGTGACCGACGGCGCGCAGCTCGAGGTCGCGCTGGAGCACCCCGCCGCTTGATGCGGCTGGTCCCGCGATCGGCGCCGGTGTCGCGGCTGACGCGGGGCGCGCCGCGCCACCCTGGCGCGATTGCGACGCCTTGACGTGGGCGTTGTCCGGCGCGCGCATCGACACGGCATGGCGATCGCAAAGAGACGCGGGCCGCAGCCCTCGCACGGTTCAACCGCCGGCAAAATGGCACTAGCTGGCGCGCGGATCCGCGTTTGCCGCCGCGGGGCGCCGAAGTCGTGGCGTCATGCCGTTGCCACCATTCAGGAATGCCTCGAACCGGAGGAGGCCGGACGCGTTGAATATGAGCGCGCGGCTCTTCCCGTCGCGTTTTGTCCAACCGCGTTTGATGAGCAACTGCAGCAAGGCCGCGCCGAGCTTGCCCGCGAGGTGATGCCTGCGCTCGCTCCAATCCAGGCAGGCACGACAGAGCGGGCGATGTGTCTTTTCCAGCATTGCGACATCGATACCCTCGGCGATGAAGCGCGAACGCCCGGCGCTTGAAAGCCCCAGGCCATCGCGCGTCGCGACGATGAAGCCTTGCTCGATCAGGGCGTCATGCAGCCGCACTCCCAACGCACCGGCGAGATGATCGTAACAGACGCGCGCATTGCGCATCGATTGGTCTCTTGGCCCCGGACGGGTCCGAAGCCGCCCCATGCGCGAAGCCAATTCCATCAATCCTTCAAGCGCGCCGGCAACGTCCTGTCCCGCCAGCCTGAAGTAGCGGTGCCGACCTTGCACTTCCATCACCACCAGCGCGGCGGCGGAAAGTTTCGCAAGGTGGGAGCTGGCGGTCTGCGGCGTGATGTTCGCCTCGCGCGCCAGTTCGCCGGCGGTCAGCGCCAAGCCGGACATCAGCGCGGTCAGCATGTTGGCGCGGCCGGGATCGCCGATCAGCGCGGCAAGGCTTGCAATATCGGGACCTTCTCGCATCAGCGCATCCTAACGCAAGTCCAGCCAAAATGCTTCGGCCGCGATCGAAGCAAACGCAATTTCCAACCGCCTATGGTCGCCGCATGCACAAGGCTCCTCACTTCCTTCATGTCGGGATCTTGCGGCGTCGTGCGGAGCGGCTGAAGCTCTATGTCCTCGGCGATGCTTTCGATGTTGCGTCGCTGGATCATGATCTTGTTTGTCGCTTCATACGCGGCGTGACAATTGTTCCCGCGATCCATGGACCCGCCACCGGATTTGCGGCCTTGCGAGCGGAAATCGGCGCCATCTGGCGCTGCGCGTTCTATCTCTGGAGCGCGGACGGCCTATCGCGATCCGTGCTCCACGTCGATCTCGAATCGGGCTTGCGCATGACGGCGCCGGATGCCGCGTTCCACGTCGGCTGCGTCGCCGAGGTGCATCTCATCGCGGAAGAATTCAGGGCTTGGCGATCCGCCTGTGGACGCGCCGACGCGCTCGAACGCTATCTTGAGGACGTGGCAGCCTGAGCGGCCGGCGCGCGGTCGCGATCAGCGCGGGCGTTGCGGTCCGCGCTGGCGGCGCGGCTTGCGCGGCGGGCGCATACGCGCCGGCTTCGCGGCGCGCTTCCACAGGCGCTCGATGCGGCGGCGAAACGCCCCCGGCTGTTGCGCGAACAGGCGGCGGGCAAGCCGCGCGGCGGCGGCGCGATGCGCCTTGCCGCGCGCCGCGATTGCCGGCGCGAGCCGCGAGCGCCACCCCGCCAGCGGCTGGTGCGGGGCGCAATATCCGCCGAGAACGGTAAGGTCCTGGTGCGCGCCGAGCCGGTCGCACAGCTTCTGCGCCGCGCCCGCCTGGCGCCTGCCGAATTTCGGCGAAAACGCCGCGACCACTTCCATCTGGTTGCGGTGATTGACGACGCGCTGGCGCAATTCGTGCAATTCCTCGTCCGACGCGCTGGCCCAGTCACGCGGGACGGCGCGGCGCGCGCGGCGGTAGCCGGCGGCAACCCGTGCCGCCAATGCCCAGGTAGCGACCTGCGCCGGCGGCCAGCGCTCGATATGCCGCGCGGCGGCGACGAGCGCACCGCGCAACGCGCCGCGCCCCTTGCCGCGGAGAATCTTGGTCTCGGCGCCGGCGCGCAGGGCCTCAAGGCGCGCGGCGATGGTCGCGATCGATCGCGGGGCGAGTTTTTGCGCAAGCCTTGGCGCAAGCGCGCCGATATCGGCGAGCGCGTCTTGCGCGGAACGCGGTTCGCGCGCGCCGGTGAGCGCGCGCGCGAGATCGCGGGCGGCGAGGCGCAATCGCCGCCCCTCCTCGCCGATGAAGGGCTCGACCAGGCGCAACGTCGCGCGCCACCGCTTCATCGATTTGCGCAATTCGTGGACGATGGCGGTGTGCGGGCGGCGCGGATCGTCGAGGCTGGCGATCGCGCGCGCCAGATTGGCCCGCGCCGTGGCCAATATCGCCTGCGCGGCGCGAAGTTTGCCCCGCGTGCCTGATTTCGTGCCCATGCGCGGCTTTATCGACGACAACCAACGCTATTATGACCAGATCGGCGCGGTTCGCACTTCCCATAGTGAAACGAGGTTGCTACATAGGCGCCAGCGCGCGTGGCGCGGCGATTTTCGCGGGGTGGAGCAGCCCGGTAGCTCGTCAGGCTCATAACCTGAAGGTCGTAGGTTCAAATCCTACCCCCGCAACCAAATACGCCGCTAAGTCAAAGACTTAGCGGCGTTCGCATTTTTGATTATGTTTGGAACTCGGTGTCTGGAAGCACTGTGGAAGCAAGAGGGAGCGTAATCGTTGGTGAGCCGACAAGTTGCTGCGTAGGTCGGGTCGCAATCTCCCAGGCGCCGGCAATGCTGGACCGTATCAGCGGCCGGTGTTTTGCCACTCGATCTTACCGGATTCGGCAAAGCAGTTCGCAAGGCGCTCTATGTCCGTATCGCTTACGCCGGCTTTCGGCTCATAACAAGCGACGAGGGCGTGTGGCGCTGACCAGTGGAATCTTCTCGCGCGCCACTTCCGATACCACATCCTGCTCGGGGTAGAGGCGAAGCTTCAGGAGTTCCCAAGATTACTGAATCTTCTTGAATGCTAGCGCGGAGCGCTCGATGCTCGCGGACCCCTTGTCTGGGGTCCGCGAGCATCGAACGGCTGCGGTTTGCGGTCGTTCCTCGTTTCGCTACACTGGACGGGCATGTCGATACCATTTACATCACGCTGCGGTTTGCGGTCGTTCCTCGTTTCGCTACACTGCCAGGTCGCTGCGGCGAAAGTGGCGCTGCGCTGCGGTTTGCGGTCGTTCCTCGTTTCGCTACACTATTCCGGCGAATTCTCCGCGATGAATGTCAGCTGCGGTTTGCGGTCGTTCCTCGTTTCGCTACACTGGCACGACCCGATGCACGCTGCGCGCCATGGCTGCGGTTTGCGGTCGTTCCTCGTTTCGCTACACTGACGGGAGAAAAACATGAAACCGACCCGATGCTGCGGTTTGCGGTCGTTCCTCGTTTCGCTACACTAGGGTGGGTCCTAGCCCACTGAAATCGCACCAAAAAGCGCCCTTCTGGCTCATCAGAACAGTTCGAGCTGGGAGGGCGCCGGTGCGGCGGGTTGGCGCTTGCGGCCCCAGAAAGTACGAATCCGGGCGTATTGCTTGTCGGTGATGGCGATGAATCGGACCTCGCCTTCGGGCGGAAGCTTCCTCCCCATCCGGTCAATATGCACTTCGGAGTTCTCGATCGAGGCGCAGTGACGGGAGTAGACCGAAAACTGCATCATCGTGAACCCGTCCTCCAACAGTTCCTTGCGGAACCGGGTATAGTCCTTGCGGTTTTTCGGCGTTTGGACAGGCAGGTCGAACAGCGAAATCACCCACATTGACCTAAGCCCCCATGGCTGAACCGAGTAGGACCGCTCAGCCATCGTCGGCCTCGCGCGGTTCCTCATCGTCGGGGCCGACCGGCAGCCCGTCCGGCAGGACAAGCTCCTTGCCCTCCTCCGTCAGCATCCGGCAGAGCGATGCCGCGCTCGCATGCAGCGCGAGCACGAGCGGCGAGCGCCGCCCACCGACGACAATCGTTTCATTGAACAGCGAGAGCAGCGCGGCCTTGGTCGGCCGGTCGAGGTCCGCCGGGGCGGCGGCGCCGGCAAGCATGCCCTTCACGCGCCAATCGACATATGGCCGGTAGGGTTCCATCAAGTCGTCGGCGAGACAAAAAGGATTGCCGCGATTGCGGTGATGCACGCCGAGCGTCGGGATCAATCCCGCCGCCGCGATGGCGCGGGCGATGGCGGCGCGTACCACCGCGTAGCCGTAATTCAGGAGATTATTCGGCGGCGGCCCATCCCGGAAGCGGCGGAAGTCCGGGCCGAACAGGCGCGGCCAGTAGCGCTGCGCGGCCATGGCTTCGAGATTATCGGGATCGCCGGAGCGAACCCGCCGGGCGATCTCGGAAAGACCTGCATCGCTGCCCATGAAATGCGACAGCACCGCGCCTTGCTGGCGCAGCTTGGCTGCGACGATGAGTTGCCAAGCGCGGTTCTTCACGCCGTCCCCGGCCTCGGCTTGCGCGCGGTGCCGTTCGGTCTGCGTCGTGTGCGCGTCAAGCGGCAGAAGGAGACCGGCGGGCAGATGGTTCGGCCCGCACAAGACGACGGCCGCGCCTTCCTCTAATAAGGTGGTGAAGACCGCTTGCGTATAGCTCGTCTGCGGATGATCGACGACCAGCACACCGATGTCCTCGCAGGCGAGCGTGCGCTTATCCTCGTCCGGCCGCTCGATGACGAGTTGCCGGTGCGAAATCGAGAGTCGCGTGCCGGCGGTCGCGATCTCCACCGTCTTCTTAATCACGCGCCGGCCTCACGCGGCCGATGGGGTCGACGGAGACTTTCATCAAAGTTCCATCAGCGAAGCTTGCAGGCCCGAATGACACTTCTGGTTTCGGCGTATCGGCTTGTGTCACGGGTTTATAAAACACGCGGCCAGCTTGATTGACTTTGCGGACGACGAGGTACTTGACATGGCCATCGGCATTTTTGTGGGCGAGGATGTCGCCTGAGCAAAGGCTGAACAGGAGTTCGCTGCCATCTTCCAACTTTCGTTGGACCGGCGATTTGTGAAGGCGAGTGTGGTTCACTGCTTGCAGTCGAGTCTCGGTGCAAAATGACACTTCGCCATCCGGTTGGCGATAAAGGGCGATGTGCCGAAGGGATTGCCCCAGTTCGACATGGATACGGCCAGGATTGATTCCATGTTGCGCAGCCGGAGGCGGGATTTCCTTAATCGCATGGGGCTGGCGCTCCACAAGCAGGCGTACCTTTCGTACCGGGCGTCCAGAAGGATCGGTCCGATCAGTTATTCTGAATTCCTTAGTCGCAAGAACTTTTCTCTCAGCTTTGGTAGGAGTTTGTGTTTTCACCAATTTTCGAATTTGATCGTCTCGGATTGATTCAACTTCATCATCCGATAGTTCGTGTAGGGGCTTTCGTCTGACAAGGACAAGGCCGCCCTTTTTCTCAGGCGTTTCATGGGTAAGCCCCAGCGGTCGTTCTTCGTGGAGAGGCCCTGAAAGTTTTCGTTGGACGCGATGTGACACCACGACCTTAGCGATCTTGCCCTTGCTCTCCTCGAACAAGCCATTCCACGGCGCATCGAATCGCGGCGGCCGCGCCCCTGTCGTCTCATAGGACCGATGCCAGTCCGAAAGCCGTTTCACGAACGACCTCGAAGTCAGCGCGACCGCAAACGCATCGACCGCATGGTGTCGATGATCGTCGCGGCTTTTCCCCCAGCCGTCGGGATTAAGAATCTTGTCGAGACCCCACCGGTGCCGAAGTTGGGCCGTAAGGCGTCCATTCACGGTTTCGACCGGCGAGATCGTGCCGTCGTCGGGCCAAAGGCGCTTGAGGAAATCGCGCGCCTCGCGCGCCGCCCAGCCCGTGTCGGCAAGCTGGCGGTCGGAAAAATCGTCGGTGCCAGCGTCGGCGATCATGTCCTTGATGAAGCGCCGCACCTTGTATTCCGGAAGTTTGCAGTCGGCGAGCCGTTGCTTCACCGCGTGCCACGCATCGGCATCGTGGGCATACATCTCGAAAGGCGTGCGGTTGCTCTTGGCGATGTTCACATCGATGCGGCACAGCGTCTTGTTGGCAAACGTGTTGTCGTGCGAGCGCGAACGCGGCCAGATGTGCTCGACCTGATACTTGCCTTCGCGGAACAGCGCCTCGAATCCGATGTGGTCTCCCGTATAAGGACAGCGCTCGTTCGACTCCTTCCACAACAGCCACTTCTCGATGTCGTCCCGGCCCGGATTTGCGATCCCGTGGGCTTCGAGATCGGCGAGCGCCTTCTTTCGCTCTCCTTCCTGCTTCTTGTTGCGGGACAGGCGGTCGGAGCGGCGCGATTTGCTCTCTTTTAGTTCACGGGTCAATTCGATGCGGATGAGGTCGGGTTTGCCGTACAGGGCGAGCAGGTTGTTGGTGACCTTGCGCAGCTCGTTGAGCACGCGGTGAATAGTGGGATTGCGGACCTCCGGCATGGAGCGTGGGTGCGAGGGTAGGCGGTCGCGGATTTCTCCGGTCGGCTGCGCGCGGTTTGGAAACGTTTGCTCGCGCCATGCTTGCCAATCCGGCGATCGCGTGAGGTCGCCCACGCTGTGTCCTTGCACCATTAGCGGCAGCATTTCGGAAACTGCCGTTTTCGACCAGCCGAGCCATTCGCCGGGAAGCTCCAGCTTCGAGAGGGCATCAGCCTGTTCGTCGGTCAGGCCCCAATCCTGCTTCATCCGGGCGCGGGCTTCGCGCCGCTTTGCCTTTACATCCTCATCGCGGCGTATCTCGACGCGGGAGTTTCCGACCTGATGGTAATCCGCGATCCACAAATGCCTATGAACGTCGCGGCGGATGGCGTCGCGTTTGGGATGGGTGTCCCAGGCATCGCCGAAGACCTTGCGCAATTCGAACTCGACAATGTTGCCCTTTATTCCGGTTTCGGCCTTCGAGACTTCGAGATTGAACGTCTGATCTTCCGCTTCTTCGCGTTCGCGCCAATGCTTTCGCAGCGTCTTGCGAATGCCGTTCCAGCCGATGGTCTTCTGGCGATGCGCCAGATCGAGCAAAATCGTGCGCTCTTCGTTCGACAAGGGACGCGCGTTCGCGCCGGCGACGCGAAGCTTGGTCAACTGCTCAAGAACAAGAAATTCCTGCCCGGTCCAACTTCCCTTCGGTTCCGGCCCGTCTTCCGGACAGAATTGGCACTTTGTCAACGTGCTCAATCGCCAAAATGTTGGCCGCTGGAAGAAGACAAGATTACGAATGCGCGCCTCGAAAGCAGCATCGCTTAGAATCAGATGGTGCGCTTTCTGCCTGGCCCAAAGACGATCAAACTCGTCCTTCACCATGTCGCGCGTATGATGACGTCCGCGCTTCTTCGGCTGTTCGGCGAGAAACGCGCCAAGTGTGCGGTTGCCGATCTCGCTTCCGAGTTTCTTGGCGTCTTCTTTCGCCGCTTCCTCTTCGGCGTCGGCTTTCTTTTGCTCGACCGCACGCCCGGCGAAGCCGCGACGTTTGGCGAGATGATAAAGCGCACGGCCAAGTTCGTGCGGTTCGAGTTTTCCAGAGAGGCCATCGCGGCGGAAGGCATAGGGATTGCCTGCCATGACGGCGTTCCATTCCGGCGTTCCGTATTGTGGAAGCAAGCCGACGTTCGCCAATGTTTCGTTTAACAGACGACGCCGCAACTTTCGCCGCCGGATGCTGCGGCGCATGAGCCGCTTTTCCCGGCGCGTCTTGTTGCGCGGCTCTTTTTTGTCCTCGGTCACGCCTTCAGGGAATATCCGGACGCCGAGACGATGGATGCGGCCAGCCGCGCGATTGGGATCATGCTCGATGATCGCGAATCCAATCGACGTAGTGCCGAGATCGATGCCCCAGATACGCATGACAAACATCCCGTTGCATTGACCTCAACAGGGTACTATAAATTGAACCGTAGCGAACCGAGGTGTGACCGCTTATCGCAAGCAAAGCATAAGCGTCATTCTGCGCGGGCTGGGCGACCCCAAGACGCGACAACCGCCCATGTTTTTAGCATGCCCGCCGCGAGGCGGGCATGTTGATTCTGTGATGGTGCGCATGGAGAAATCGGAAGGTCGCCATCATTTACCTCGAATTGATTTCACCCATCCGATCAAAGACGTCCTCGATCGGCTCCTCATCGAGATCCGCGCGTACAAAGCGGGCAGGACGAGAAGCGTTAACAAGGTTGCGCTGATCAGGCCGCCGATGACTACGGTTGCTAGTGGCTTCTGGACCTCTGCCCCGGTACCGGTCGCAAATGCCATAGGCACAAATCCCAGCGATGCAACGAGCGCGGTCATTACAACCGGGCGCAGGCGTGTGAGGGCGCCGCGGTAAATTGCCTCCTGCTTTGATACTCCCTGGTGTATGAGCTGCTTGATGAAGGTCAACATCACGAGTCCATTAAGGACGGCGACGCCCGACAACGCGATGAAGCCGACCGCTGCCGAGATCGAAAAGGGCATGTCGCGGAGCCACAAGGCCGCGATGCCGCCTGTGAGCGCCAGCGGAACGGCGCTGAATACGAGAAGCGCATCGCGCGCAGAACCTAGCGCGCCCAACAGAAGAAGAAAGATCAGAGCAAAGCACACAGGCACCACGATATTGAGCCTCTGGCGTGCCGCCTCGAAGGTCTCAAATTGCCCGCCCCAGGCCAGCCAATAGCCGGGTGGCAGCGTCACCTGCTGCGCGATCTTGGTTTGTGCCTCGTCAACAAGAGAGCCAATGTCGCGACCACGCACCTCGGCCGTTACGACGACGCGGCGTTTGCCATTCTCTCGGCTGACCTGGTTCGGTCCTTCCGAGAAGTTGAACGTGGTAAGCTGTCGGAGTGGAATCGTCGCCGTACCCCCTGCTTGATTGGTTTGAGGCAAAGAGACCGGTAGATTTCCAAGGGCCTCGACATCCGTGCGCACGGCATCCATCAGCCGCACGATGATCTGGAAGCGACGATCGCCTTCGAATACGAGACCGGCCACGCGTCCACCAATGGCGATACCGATCACATCCTGTACGTCAGACAAGCTCAGGCCACGGCGTGCAATTTCGGCCTTGTCGATCTTGATCTCCAGAAACGGTAACCCTGTCACTTGCTCGACCTTGACGTTGCTCGCACCTTCAATTCCGTTCAGCACGGTCGCGATCTGATTCGCGGTGCGTAGCATCGGCCCAAATTCCTCGCCGAAGACCTTGACTGCCAAGTCCTCTCGCACACCGGCAATCAGCTCATTGAAACGCATCTGGATCGGCTGAGAGAACCCAAATTTGTTGCCGGGAAGCTTTGACGCGGCGGCCTCAATCTCACGGATAAAATCATCCTTGGACATGCTCGGGTCTGGCCACTCCCCCCGCGGCTTAACAATGATGTAGGTATCGGACGCGCTCGGTGGCATCGGGTCGGCTGCCAAGTCCGGCGTTCCTGTGCGGGAAAACACGAAGGCGACATGAGGGAAACGGCTGATCAAGTTTTCGTTCTCGAGTTGCATTATTTGCGATTGGGAAAGCGACGCGCTGGGAATGCGTTTCACCTCCATGACGATATTTTTCTCGTCGAGCGTCGGCGTAAACTCCTGACCAAGGCGCGTGAACAACAAGGCCGCGCCAACAAACAGGAGGATGGCCGCGGCGATCACTGCTGACGGTGCACGTGTGGTTACTGCCAGCGTGGGCCGGTAGAGAGACTTCAGGCTACGAACGAACGCATTCTCCGATTCTTGCACCCGTCCGGTGATCGCAATCGCAACCATTGCCGGCACGAACGTGAGCGACAACACGAAAGCGGTTACGAGTGCGATGATGACCGTCATCGCCATCGGTTCAAAGGTCTTTCCTTCGACGCCGGTAAAGGTGAGAAGCGGCACGTAGACGAGAATGATGATCGCCTGTCCAAAGACCGTCGGTTGGATCATCTCCTTTGCGGAGATCGTAACCGTGTCCAGGCGCTCGCTCAGGGAGAGCTTGCGGCCGAGCTCGCCTTGGCGCTCCGCCAGGTGTCGCAGGCTGTTCTCGGCGATGATGATCGCGCCGTCCACAATCAGCCCGAAATCCAACGCCCCGAGACTCATCAGATTTACGCTGATCTTCGTTTGCAACATGCCGGTCGCCGTGATCAGCATGGTGACCGGGATGACCATGGCGGTGATGAGCGCGGCTCGGAAATTGCTCAAGAGCAAAAAGAGCACGAGGATCACCAGAAGCGCGCCCACAGCAAGGTTTGCTGAAACCGTGTGGATCGTGGCATCGACGAGATCGGTGCGATTGAGCACCGTGCGCGCGCGGATGCCCGGCGGCAGGGCGCGGTTGATCTCCTTGATCCTGGCATCCGCTGCCGCGGCCACCGTTCGGCTGTTGCCTCCGATAAGCATCAGCGCCGTGCCCAGGACAACCTCTCGCCCGTTCACGCTGGCGCTGCCCGTCCGCAGCTCGCGCCCAAGCGTCACCTCCGCGATGTCCCTGATCCGCACGGGAACGGCTCCGCGCGTGGCGACCGCGATCTCTTTGATCTCGGCCAGGCTCTCGACCCGCCCGCTGGTGCGCACGACATAGCCTTCGCCGTTACGTTCGATGTAGTTCGCACCGCGGCTGACATTGTTCGCTTCGATCGCACGCACGATTTGTCCGAAGGACAGCCCATAGGCGATCAGGCGCGCTGGATCGGGCTGCACATGATACTGCTTCACATAGCCGCCAATTGCGTCGGCACCGGCGACGCCGGGCACGGTCTTCATCTGCGGCCGGACGATCCAGTCCTGGACCGTGCGCAGATAGACGATGCGCTCGAAGTCATCTGTCAGGCGTTCGCCCTCGGGCGTCAGATACGAACCATCGCTTTGCCAACCGGGTTTTCCATCGCGCACCGGGACGCCCTCGCCAGGCGGCGCGTATTCGACCGACCACCAGTAAATCTCGCCGAGACCGGTCGAGATCGGGCCCATTCGCACCTCGACGCCTGGCGGCGAGTTCGCTATTGCTTCCGTGAGGCGTTCGGCCACCTGCTGGCGCGCAAAGTAGATGTCGGTCTTGTCGGTAAAGACGGCCGTGACCTGAGCGAATCCGTTGCGCGAAAACGAGCGGGTGGATTCGAGGCCAGGCGTGCCCGCGAGCGCCGTCTCGATCGGAAACGTGACCTGCTTCTCGATTTCGATCGGCGTGAGCGCTGGAGCTACTGCGTTGATCTGGACTTGAACGTTGGTCACATCCGGGACGGCGTCAATCGGCAGCTTGGTCAACGACCAAGCGCCGGAAATCGCCGCAGCGAGCGTCGCGAGGAGGATCAGCCAACGGCGGCGGACCGAGAAAACGAGAATGCGTTCGATCATCTCTAATCCTCGGCCAGACCCTTCGTCAGCTCCGCCTTGAGCAAAAACACATTCGTCACTGCAACAATCTCCCCGGCTTGAAGGCCCGTCATGATCTCTGCAACGTGCTCGTCGCTTCGGCCGACGACAACCAGGCGCTTCTCAAAACCTTCACGCGTGCGGACGAATACAACCTGTTCGCCGCCGATCGTCTGGATCGCACTCTTTGGGACAACAAGCCGGACCGATTGCTCTCCAATAGCGAGCGCAGCAGTCACAAACGAGCCCGGGCGCCAAACCCCGTCACTATTAGCGATCTCCGCCACGACGCGCGCCGATCGGGTTTCCTTGTCGAGCAACGGGCTGATAAACACGATTTTTCCACCGACTTTGTCCGCAATTCCTCGTGCTGTGATCGTCGCGGTCTGGCCTTCCTTAATCGCTGGCAGGTCGCCCGGGCTGATCGCAAGTTCCACCCAGACCCGATCGAGATCGACAATCATGAAAAGTTCCGTCTCGAGGTTGTCTCGTCCTACCGCAGTTCCGAGGTCAATCTTGCGTTCCACCACTCGCCCCGCCAACGGCGAGCGGACTTCCTGTCGACGCAAGGATGCTTCGGGTTCGTCGGGCAGCGCAGCGATCTCCTGCTCATTGAGGCCCAGTGCCAAAAGTTTCTGCCGTGCAATGTCGAGCCTCATGCGGGTTTGCGCAGCGGCGTTGCGGGACCTCAGAAACTGCTGCTCGTTTGAGATGCGCTTCTCCCACAGCGCCTTGTCACGCTCGAATAGGTCTTGTTGCAATTCGCTGGTGAGACGGGCCGCGAGGTAGTCGCTCTTCGCATCCGCTATCTCGCGGCTCTCAAGGACGGCGAGGACCTCGTCTTTGGCAACTAAGTCACCGAGCCTCTTGCGTAACTCCGCCACGGTGCCCGACAATTTCACTGAAACGCGGGCGATCCGGTCGGCATCAGGGACGATCGTACCGGGCACCGTAATGCGATGGGCCAAGGTGCCGCCTTGAACGGCCGCCAGGTCAATGTGCGCGGCAGTGATCTGATCTTCAGTCAACTTGACGATCGCTGGTTTTTCTACAAGCGCGCCCGGATTTCTTTGTTCTTGGCTGGCTGCCGGCTCTTTTTGCTGGGGTTGTGCGAAGCCTAGCCCCGAAACAAATCCGGCCGCTGTGCGCACCGACTGTGACAATCCGGGAATGAGGCTTGCAGCGGCGGCGCCCGCTGCAAGTCCAACAATCAATAGTGGCAGGCGACCAATCATGCCGGTGATACTCTTAATTTGGCGACCGGCGATGTATGCCGGTCTACTGACCGCGTAGGCTCGGCCCAAGCGGGTTGCTAAAGATATTTCGAGATAGCCTTGAACTCGCCGACGACAGCTCGTTTCGACGAGCCCCGCCCATGGGCGGCAGCGTCAAGACAATGATCGATGTGGTCGTGGATCAGCGACCTCTTGGCTTCAGCGACGGCTTTCTCGACCGCGTGGAGCTGCTGCGCAAGATCGAGGCAAGGCCGGCCCTCCTCAACCATCGAAATCACACGTCGAAGATGTCCTTCGGCGCGTT